>NZ_JBITIH010000034.1:0-52803 GCF_044458865.1 Micromonospora sp. NPDC050417 | reverse complement strand
CAACTGCTCATCCGTGACCGCATCCACCGGCTCCACGGCCGGCTGTCCCACGGTGGTCTCGGTCGTCATCTGGCGTCTCTCCCTTGATCGGTCGAACAGCCGTTATTTGTACAGTCCCGGGGCGTCGCGTATATTAATACAGATATGATGGGGTGGGGCCAGGGCTTTGCTAGCCAAGAGTGCCACGTGGCCATTCGCTCGACTTCGCATCTGCGACGAGCACATTCAGATCTCGTCGATATTCGGAAAACGTCATGTCACGCGAACGAATATTGTCTCTATCGTGCGCTTTGGATGGATCCCTGTCCTGGCCGACGGCTTCAAGTTCGTGACCGATGACCATGACGATGCTGTCATCTTCTGGGCCGTGCGCCTAGGCAGAGTAAGAAGCGAGCTACAGCGACGTGACTGGAAGATAGATTAGGAACAGTCAGTAGCACGAGACATCATAGACGCAATCAAGGCCTCGATGCCCGCCGTGCCAATACCTGTCGCACGCGCTGTGAGCTGGTCCCTCGCAAGTTTGAGGCACCTTCATGGTCACGGCGTTTTGGTTGATCTATCTGCTCGCGATCCGCGTGTTCGACGCCCTTCTCGCTGCGGCCCGCAGTGACAGTGCCATGCTCGCGGAGCTGCTGGCGCTGCACCACGAGGTCGCGGTGCTCCGCCGCCAGATCCACAGCCGACCACGGCTGTCCTGGCCAGACCGGACAATCCTGTCCGCACTCGCCCGGCTCCCACCCCGTCCGGTCCGCGCCCACCGGATCGTGACTCCGGCGACTTCCTTCATCTCGACACGACTATGCTGCGCCGGCTCTACCCGCTGGCCGTGATGGAGATCGCCACCCGCCGAGTGCACATCCTCGACGTAACCGAGCACCCGACCCAGGACCGGTGACCCAACAGGCCCGTAACCAGGTCATGGACCTCGGAGAACGAACCAACGCCTCCAGTTTCTGATCCGCGACCGCGACACCAAATACGGTGCATCCTTCGACGCAGTGCTCCCTGATGAAGGCGTGCAGGTGGTGAAAACGCCACCTCGCACGCCCCGCGCCAACTGCTTCGTGGAGCGCTGGGGCCACAGCATGCGCGAGGAATGCACCGACCACCTCCTCATCTACAGCCAGCGGCACGCCAGGACGATCCTCAACGAGTACGTCCAACACTTCAACGATCACCGACCGCACCAAGGGCGCGGACAGCTGCCACCCAACCACGACCCGAAGGTACTTGTACCGATCGACGGGTCGTCCAACGCCGACGACGGCTGGAAGGAACCATCAACGAGTACCACCGAGCCGCCTGAACGAATCCTCGAAACCGCAGGTCAGCAGCCGGAATCTAGTTTTGGCACCCTACGAGCTACGGTCACGCCCCAGCACACGCCGCAGTCATCCATTCCCCTCTAATCGTAAATATTCCGCAACTCCTGAAGCAAATCTAATGGAAATTGAATTCCACCCCACGATCCCGCATAAGAATCCACACTACCGTGATCAATGAGAACTTTCTCCGCCATACCCAATACCTGGCCGACAAATTCTCGGACTCCGATCGAACCCGCCCAAACCAGCTGCCCCCCGCTCCACCTACGCGCGAGTGATTGCATGTCCGCAAAGCGGACGATTTGCAAATACACTTCGTCTTTCGCGCCGCCGAAAAACATGCATGTCCCTCCGGGTTCAACCGGAAGATAAGCAATCGCCGAACTAGATCCCCGACTAAGATCTACCGCGGATTGCACGACCGATCGAAGCCCGTCTCCGATATAAGTGGTATGTACCTCGACAGCCATCCCGGACAAGCTCAAGGCGAGGATCGCACGCCCAATCCCGCTACTCTTCCACGTTATTTCCATATTCACTGATCACCACCAAATACAGGATATGCAGTGCGGAGTGACCCATCAGGATTCAGGACAACTTCTACCGAATTCTCACCATTCGATCCAATTGGGTAACCGAAATTCTCCCTATGTATTGTGCCGTCACGAGTCTGGCCAGTGAGGGGGTTTGTTCCGTGATTAGGAACCCCTCGCCGCTGAGCAGTATCCTCGATCAAGTCACTAATATCGTCCAGGTCCAGGTGGTCCGAGAACGTCGTGTTACCAGGAACTACGCCCGGACTACCGTTCACGTGCTCATCCAAGACATGCTGCCAACCGTCTTGCTTTCCGCCCCACAGATTACCGCAGTTAGTATTGTGAACCAGTACCGGCGTTTTGCCAGCCATCACATAGTACGTACGGATGCCGTCAACAGTCAGGTTGTACGCGTCTGCTATACGACTCGATCGTACGACAAGACCGTCTACGACTACGCCGCGTCCGTCGGCCGCAAGGAGCATGTCGCCTCGGTCGATGGCATCCGCGCGCTGCCACTCCTTGTCGGTGTTATTCCAGAATGGGTGGTCTTCTGTGGTAGTGAGGACTTGGCCTGCCACGGAGAATCCGGTGACCTTGTCCTGGTGGATCCACAGGTTGGTGACTCTGCGCGGGCCTTGCTCACCGGTCTCGGGGTCGCTGGCCAGGACCTCGTCGCCGATCTTTATTTCGGCAATCTTCTTCGTAGTCCCGTCGGCCATGAGGACTTCGGTGTCGCCACTGAAGCTGCAGGCTTTACCTAACGCTCTCAGCGCCCAGAGGCTTTTACCGGCCTTGCCCAACTTGCCAAAGGGAATGAAGTTTGTTGCGGTCCATGCACAGCCACTTACGCTCCCTTCGATGCATTCCTGGGCGTCTGTAACACCGCTCATGTCAAGGGCAAGGTCACGGAGCATTGCCGCGAAGAGCGCGTCATAGTCCTCGGAAAGCTGATCGCAGACCGACCGGTTGTAATGACAGAAGCGCTTCTGTAGCTCGTTCCTGATCTCCAGCGAACCGAGATCAGCGACAGCTCTGCCAGTCATTTCTTCTAGCCATTCGGCCGGCGTGAGGACCGGCTCGCTGAATGGACTTTCGGGTGCAGGGTCACACGTTCCGGCACGCTGGCATCGGAGATCGGGTTTCTCCGGAGTAGGGGTATCACTGTCGCTGCGGCCGCCTCCGGGCTTGCCTCCGCCGGCTTGACCTTGGCTCTTGGGGCCGGAGTTGTTGCGGCCTCCCATGCCGCAGCTGGCGAAGTCGCAGTCGATCATGCCGGATGGGTCGCTGTACGTCACCGGGCTGTTGTGGGAGTAGGCGTATCCGTGCCACTGCTGGGGATCGGTGAGGTCTTGGATGGGGTCGACGCTGGTGAAGCGGCCGAGTGTGGGGTCGTATTCGCGGGCGCCGAGGTGGGTGAGGCCGGTGGGGTCGTTGTCACCGCCGACGAAGCCTTTTGGTGTGGGCCAGACGGGTTGGGTGCCGCGGGGTCCGCCGTAGGGGGTTTGTCGTCGGGTGGTGATTGCCTTGGGGTTGCTGGCGTCGATGGTGGTGTGTTGGGTGCCTTGGTGGTCGGTGTAGAGCCAGGTGAGTGCGGTGGGGGTACGGGAGGCGATGAGTTTGCCGGCGAAGGTGTAGTAACGGGTCGTGGTGACAGTGCCGTTGGTGCCTTGGCGGCGGACTTCTTGGCCGGGGAGGTAGAGGGTCGTGCCGGTGCTGTCGCGGCGGATGATCCGGCTGCCGTCGGCGTCGTAGATGTTGCTTTGCCCGGGTCCGGAGACGGTGGACAGGTGTCCTTCGGGATCCCAGAGGAGGGTTTGGGAGTTGGCTCCGGGTGGGCAGGTGTTGGCGGTGGTTCCGGTGGGCCGGCAGGACATGTTGCCGGTGTCGTCGTAGGCGTAGTTGGTGGTGACGGGTGCTTGTCCCGGTGCCTCGGTCTTGACTGCGGTGACGGCGTGGGGCCGGATGACCGTGGATCCCCCGGTGGGGACGGTGTAGGTGCGTTTGGTGTCGCCGGCGGTGGTGTGGGTGATTTCTTGGAGGCGGTTGCCGACCTTGTCGAAGGTCCAGTCCTGCCAGTAGGGGGCGGGGCCGCCGAGGTTAGCGGTGCTGGGGGCGGTGTCGCAGCTGATACCGGTTTTTGGTGTCCAGGCGGAGGTGAGGCGGCTCAGGTTGTCGTACGTGAAGCACTGGTTGTCTGTTGTCCCGGCTGCGGGGGTGTCGTTGATCGAGGTGATGTTTCCGGCGTCGTCGTACTCGTAGTGACGGTCGGAGACGGTTCCCGTCGCGTTTTGCGGTTTCACACTGCTGTGTGTGACGCGTCGGGTGATGGGGTCGTATTCGGTTATATCGTCGACGTATTCTTGGCCACTGGTTTTCCGGGTGGTTATCTCTGGCTCGCCGTATCTGGTGTACGTCTGCCCGGTGACGTAGCTGCCTTCGTTAATAAGGGTGGTCGTTAGTGTGGCTGGCAGGCCAGTAGTGGCGTCGTAGGTGGTGCTGACCTGCTCTGCGCTCAGCCCGCCAACCTGGGGGTAGCCTGTACTGATAAGTGATCCGTCGGCATCGGAATATTCGTATTCCGTAGCCCACGTGCCGGCGATGCCAGCACCCTCCGCCGAAGGGATGACAGTTGCGATCCCCGTGGGTTGGTACCGGGTGTTGATATCCGAGATCCGTTGCTCGTAAGCGTTGGTGGAGCCAACGGGTTCGTACCGTAGAGACCTGGTCAGTTGCCCGCGGACGACGTCTCCGCCGTAGATCTTGTCGTATACCCAGGCGGCACGTTTCGTCGCAGCGGAGATGACCGTGTCGTACAGGCCAACTTTGCGCCCGATGTCGTCGTAGTCGTAGGCAAGAATTTTGTTGTTTGCGTCTTTGGTCTCGACGAGTTCGTCGAAGTCATTGTATTTGCTTGTTGTCTTGCCCTTGTCCGGGTCCTTGGCTTCGATTTGCCGGCCCTTGACGTCGAATGTGTAGGTCCATTCATTGGCGTCGGGGTCGGCGACCTTGACGAGTAGCCCCTTGCGGTTATACGTGTACCGCGTTGACTGCGACGGGCCCGCGATGCCCTGGTCGGTGGTGTGCTGGCGCAGCTCGATGGTACGGCCCTGCGCGTCGGTGACCGTGGTCGTCGGGGTAGCGCCCTTAGGTGGGGTGACCGCGGTGGTGTCGCCGGTGTAGGTGGTGGTGGTGCGCCACTTCTCGACGAGGTTGTCGATGCCATTGGTGCCGAGGAGGACCTGGTCGGTCGGTCGGGACGCGTTGTCGTACAGGGTCTTACTGACCGCGGGTACGGACCATTCGGGTTCCCACCACAGGATGCCCTCCGGTGTCCCGGGTTCCTCGTGCGCGGAGTAGCTGACGTTGGCGCGTCCGACCTTGTCGTAGAGGGTGTCGCCGACCACCCGGTTTCCGCCGACACCGGCCGTCTGGGTCTGACGGGGTCGCAGGAACGCGTCGTAAATCTGGTAGGCGGTGACGTAATTACCGGCGGCGTTCAATACTTTCGCCGTCGTGTAGGGGTAAGCGGACCGGTTCGCCGAGTATTCGTATGTGTACTCGATGGAGGGTTTGTTCGCTGTCGCCGTGGTCTTCGCCCAACCGACCTTCCACACCTTCGCAAGTCGTCCCAGGGGGTCGTACTCAAGATCGCTGGTGCGGCCGTTCATGTCGGTGGTTTTGACTGGTGCGCCCCAGTACGGTTTCGTCTCGACCACACCGGTCCAGGCGACGGTACCGCCGTTCGGGTCGGGGGAACTGGTCGTGACCTTGGTGAGCGGGCCGCCGGACGCCGGCGTGTAGGTGGTCGTAGTGGTGCGGGCTCGGACGTCGGTGACGGTCTTCGGGCGGCCGAACGGGTCGTAGGTCGTCTGACTCACGGTCTGCCAGACCGTGCCGGCCGTTGCCGTCCAGTCCTTGAGCTGGTCGACGCTCGTGATCGCGCCGATGGTGGGGGGTGTTTCGGGGCTGCTCGCCCCGTCGTAGTAGTTGCGCACGTCGGAGATGACGTCGTCGGTGCTGGTCGGGGCCTGGCCGCAGGTGAGCGCGGTGGTGGTTAGGCGCTTGACGGTTTGGAGCAGGTTGCGGGTGGGTTCTCGGTTGTAGGTGTAGGTGACGCATTGCTCGTCACCGGTTTTGGTGGTGTCGCCGTCGTCCTGGGACCAGACCGGGTTGCCGTAGGTGTCGTCGAACTTTGACTCGCTACGGGTGGTGCGCCATCCGCTCTGACCGTTGACGCCCAACGCTGTCGCGCTGTAGGTGATCCTGACGTTGCTGAATCGGGCGGTGACGGTGTCGTGGTTGATCGTGCGTGACGCGGTCGGTGGGGACATCCATGGCACGTTGACCGTCTTGGAGACCGGTTTGGTGTCGTCACCGTTGTAGACGATTTGTTCTCGGACGAGACCGGCGAACTGGTCCTCGTCCTTGACCGTCTCTCCGCCCAGGGAGGCGGGGACGGTGACGTCGCGGGTACCGGTGGAGGGTGCTGGAGCAATCCGGTCGCCGTGCATACCGCGCAGGTAGGTGGTGGTGGTCAGGGTTTGAGCGGGGGCATCGCCCTGCCGGGTCTCGACCGTGCTGAAGCCACGAAACTGGTTCCACGTCTTACGCTTCGGCTGCACCAGGCCGTCATCGTCCGCGTAGTGCCAGGCGGGGTCCCCGAGGTAGCGGTACGACGTGTTCTGTACCGGCCCGCCATGATCCACACCGTCGGCGGTCTTCACCGGCAGGTCGGACTCCGAGACCCGCTCCACCACGTACTTGTGCCACCACTGGGTGGTCTCCGGCCCACCCGGGACGGTCGGATTCGGGCCGATGACCGGGTAGCACAGCTGGGTGTTCGTCTCCGGCGCCGACGGCAGACTGTCTTTCGTGCAGTCGGGCTGACTGTAGGTGACCTGAAGCTTCGCACCGGTCTCGCTGATGATGTTCGCGATCCGCTGCCGATTGTTCGACGTGTTGTACGCCTCAAGGACCCGGTTCGGCTTCGACACAGGCTCGAACGTCACCGGCGGCATCGTCTTCGTGTCACCCACGTGCCCTGCGTGGACGACCGAGTTGAGCCACAAGCCGGCGTGGTCGCTGCCATCACCCGCGGCCGGGTAGCTGTGACTCAAGGTCCACGAGTCGACCGGCTGCCACCTTGCCGGGGTCGGCGTGGTGTCCCACACCTGGGTGGTGATCGATTGCAGGCGCCTGGTCGACCAGAACGTGGGTGCGAAGTCGTCGCAGGACGACGCCCCCTGCGCGCATTCCTGGTCCCACGGCACATCCGGCCAGTTCACCGGCTCGTGGGTGGAACAGTTAGTCGCGCACCGCTCGGCGGTCTGGAACAGTACCTGCGCGAGCGGGGTGACCGACCGGTCGGCGGTGCCCCTGTCCCAGGTGCCGTAGTCAATCCGGGTCAGTGTGCTGGCCCGGGTGTAGGAGACCACGTCAGAGGCGGTGTTGCGGGCGGCGTAGTTGTTGGCCTCTTTCTTGTACCAGTACGACATCGTGTTCCCGCGTGGGTCGACGACGTAGTCCAGGTTCCAACGCCACGCCTGCACACACCTCGACCCGGCGAACGTGCTCGCGTTGCACGGCTCGTTCGGATGATTGCCGTACACCGGCACCGTGTTCGTCGAATCTGTCGCGGTCGACTGCCCCGGGAGATCATCCAAACCGAAGAAGTACTGCATGCCGTCGCCGGTGGTGACCTTCCAGTGCTCCCCGTTCAACGCACCGTTACCCGCCCCGGGAAGTTTTTCGATCTTCGAGGCATCTTCCGACCGGGCGTGCCAACCCTTGCCCTGTTCGAACACCAACTCGGAGCCGCGCCCGTTGAGCGACATGGTGGCGTTGTCCGACCGCCAGCACAGGTCACCAGTCTTCTCCGTGTTGGCGCTGCCTTCGGTGTCGTCGGCGCACGCCACGTAGCGGCGCTCGATGTACCCAGGCGAGAAGTCGAACCCCTCACCAATCCACGACGGCTGGTTGTTCGTCGTCTCCGACATGCCGTCGACGGAGGACGACGAGTAGGACAGCGACAGACCCGGAGCCGGACCGGCGATCGCCGGCGGTACTCGCATCGGGTACGACCAGGAGAAGTCACCGGTCGAGCCACCGGAGGACCACGTCGCCGACGGCGACAACGACGTGGCACTGAAATCACCCTCGGGTCCCGACGGTGCCGCCGCCAACGCGACCAGCGTGCCAGCCGCCGAGACCGGAACCTCCGCCGACACCCTCGACAGCTTGTCCTCGTTAGTCGACTTCAACGGTGTAGGCGCGCATTCCGACCGTTCGGGGGTCTTCGCCGCGCAGCCCGGCAACTGCCACAGCCGCAGTCGTGATGCCCAGTCCCCACCGTAGGCGTACCGGAAGCCGCTGTAGTCCACGGAAAGGCTCGCCGCCCCGTCAGCCGCGCCCGCAACCGCGAACGTGTTCGCCGCGGGAGCGACCCGCATCAGCAGCCCATCGTCCCACCGCTGGGAGACCTGGGCCCGGTCGAGCACCTCAACGGTCAGCTCGGAAAGCCGTTCTCCCGCCGTACCCGCCGCGCGGCCGAGCGACACCGGCAACCTGCCAGCCTGCGCCATCGGTGCCGCACCGCCGGTCCGACGCGCGTCTGCCTGCGTCAGGGTCACGGACGCTGTGCCCGCCCTCGGCCACACCGGCGCCGGCCGAACCACATCCACCGCCGGCTTCACCGGCCATGCCACTCCGCGGGTCATCTCCCCGACGTTGTCCAACGGCTCGACCTGCGCCATCAGGTGTTGACCAGAAGGTGCCTTCGGGTCTGCCTGTGCCGGTGCCACCGCCGCCAGCGACGCCACCACGACACCGCTGAGCACCGCGGCGAGTATCGACCTGAAACGCTTACGCAGCAATCCCTGCCTAGCAGCCAGCATGGAATCCACCATTACCTGGGGGCTGTTGCCGTTCACTACTGCCTCCACCACACGCCGATCCCGAGGAAATCACGGAAGAACATCGGTCAACCCGGTGACAGGGGTCTGGTGCGGCAGGCCCGAGTCACGCCCGCCGCACCTTCCCGACTGGATTACAAACCCGCGGGCTGCGACTCGAACAGCTGCTTCACCGCGACGTCGTTCAGTGCCCCTTGGTAGAGGCTCAGATCATCGACGCCGCCGATCCACTGGTCGATAAGCTGACCACGCCACAGTGTCCGGCCAACAATTAGCGGATTTGTTGAGAGCATCGGCACATATGACAGATGCGCTGAATTTGAACGCTGCCCATTGACGTAGAGGCGTACTTCAGATCTGCCCGCGTCGTAGACAGCGACCAGGTGAGTCCAGGCCCCCGCTGCGGGAGGGGCTGCTGACTCGACCCCGAGTTGGAGAGCCGAAGGGTTGTCTTCGTCGCTCAGAAGGAACTGCCATTTGCCTGATGCTGGCTCGTACTTCAGCCAGAAGGCTGACTCATGGCTGCCGGGTTGAGCGACGACTGTGTGATGGTTGACTTGGTCATCCAGTCGCGCCCACACTGACACGCTGAACGAATCGTCTGTGCGTAGGACCGGGGTGTCCTGCCAGATCGGATTACCGTCGACACCAACATTCTTTTGCGATCGACCGTACTCGTAGGGGGATGTCTTACCATAGTTCGGGTCGGATGGGTCGTCGGTGTACATGGTGTCCAGCAATAGGCCGTCACCCTGGTGCCCGGCTCCGCTGGTAGTGCCCGGCGTGGTTCCCAGCCTGCGGCCAAACGGGGAGTGATCTCGCGCGGTACAGAAATAGGGATCATCGATGACTTCCTCGTCGCAGGGCGTGATGCTGGTGAAGTTCCATGTGCCGACCTGGATCGGGTTCAGGAACCCCGGTTCATCGACGCCGCCTGAGAAGGGGTCAGTGGCAAGTTGACCGGTGAAGTCATGGTCGACCAGTACCCGGTCGAACACCTGCGCGTCAGCAATCTCCCCTGAGAAGTACTGCGTGGCAGTATCGTTCCATTTGGCGGCACCGACCACGAACGGCCCATTGGCGCGGAAGACGCTCGAGACCTGGGTGTTCGCGACCAGGGTGCCGTCCTGATAGAGGCGTAGTTGCTTCTCAGTGCTGTCAAATACCGCGGCCAAATGCTGCCACCGCCCTTCGACGACCGTCGAGGGTGCCCAGACAGCGGTCCCCGGAGCGTTCCATTCATCGCTGGCATGCGTGACGAACCTCCAAGTGTTATTGGAACACATGCGATCGAGCATGAAAACGCTACCGTGTACGCCCTCGGCAGATAGCGCGGTGCCCGAACTGGCAACACACGGCCCTGGTCGTACCCACACCGACACCGAGAACGACCTCGACGTGTCCACCACGGGACCGCCCGTCTTCGCGCCCGCCGGTACGCCGCTAAAGCTGGCCGTCTCCCCTCCGACCAGGCGAGCGTCGTCCTTCCAGCCGATACCGTCCGGCACCAGCGGCGTATCGGGCGTAGCACCTGCGCCTGGGCGTTGGTCGGCCAGCGCCTGGGCCTGGGTGGCGCCGGGGTAGCTTTCAAGTCCCCATCTGGCGACCGGAGGAGTCGGCCCGGGGACGGTGAACTGCACGGAGGCGTACCCCTCGTTCAAGGTGCTGTCCACGGCAGAAACGCGGAAGATGTTTTCGCCGTACTTCGGAGCGGTCAGCGTCGCTGTCGCCGACTTCGTTGTCGTACCGCTTGCCGCGACCTCGGTCGTCGGGCCTCCCCAGCCATAACGGAACTTCGTGACCGTGGTCTTCGTCGAGGTGATCGTGAACGTAACTGGCTGACCCGGCCCTGTCGGTGGTGACGTCACTGCAACAGACACCTGTGGGACCGTGGTGTCGGGTTTGAACTCACACCACGACGACGGGTCGCTAGTTAGGCTGTAGGGAGCGGGATCCGTACCACGGGCCCGGAACGCGTAAGACTTCCCCGCCTGCACTCCCGACAGGGCCGCAGTCGTCGCCCTCCCGTTCGCGGGCACCGACATGCCGGGCGGGGCAGGCTTGCGAGGGGTCGTGTCGCCATATGTTCCCGATGCCGGAATCTCCAGCCACTCAAACTGCGTCGTCAGTGCCTGCTCGGTGTCCGGGTCCGGGAAGACCGCCGACAGGGTCGGCGTCAATGTACCGATGGTGATCGGTCCCGACCCGCAGGCGACACCCGAAACCTGCAGACTCGTCGGAGGCAGCGGCTTCGAGTCGAAATCAACGACCAGCTTCATCGAATCCGGAAAGAACTTCTTCCACCGCTCGACGGTTGATTCGTCGGTGCCGTCCGTCGCGCTGCACGCGCAGAGTGCCATCGTGACGTTCGTCCACTTGTTCGTCGCGTGCGTTTGGATCAGGTTGAGGATCTCCGGGGTGTCAAAGTTCACCGGCGTGCCATCAGCCGGCCTGCACCCACCCTTCGCGTAGGCGTTCGCGTTCGTCGCCCCAATACGAGAGTTCAACTTCGGCGACCAAGTCGTACGAGGAGGCGCACCCATACCGTTACTGTGATACAGCCAGTTATTCCAGTTTTTGCAGTTCCACGAGTGGTCCAACTTCGCCTGCACATACGCGTCTTCGATGTGCTTGCCCGCGAGCACGCCCAGCGGAAAGTCGAAAAACGACCGGTAAATCTCCCCACGCTCAGGGTTCTTACCCACCCGAGCAACAGAAAGATCTTCGTTGTTCCTGTTATCGCTCGTGGCATACGACCAACGAGACTTCGCCGTCGACCACGGCGGATCGACGTACATCGGGAACACCGCCGTGTCGCTGTCAAGCAGTTCCGCGTCCGGGTGCAGCAACAGGTCACCGTCGCCCGTCACCTCCGACCGCACCGGCGCCGTCACCGCGGCATCCCCAGGCCCCGCCGGCGTCGACTCGCCCTTCGACTCCAGCAACCCACCACCAGCCACCATCGCCGACCGGGTGGCGTCAGACAGCGGCGCCGAGTCCCACATCGACGGCCGCTCCGCCGAAGCCACCACCAGACCATCCGCCTCCGCACGCAACCCACCACCGGGCAGGCTCACCACCCGGACGTCACCGCTCGTCTCGAACTGGATCCTGCGTACCGCCGGGTTCGCAGCCGCCGCAGCCGTCTTCAACACAATCACATGGGTGAACCCGGTCCGCGTCGCCCGCGCCACCAGATCCACACCAGGCAGCACCTCCGCATACGTCGCCGATTCACCGGAGACCGTCGGCGTCGGCAAACCACCCGGCCAAGACAGGGAGAACGACTTACCGTCCCGGACCAGCGTGACGAACGGACCCGAACCACCATCAGAGAAACGCACATCCGCGATCGAAGCCCCCGGCCGCCATGAACCATCACCGCCGCGACTGAGAACAAGGTTGATATCGGCCCACGAACCATCCGCACGACGAGCACGCTGCGGCACAACCGCCGACTCGAACTCGAACCCACCCTCCGGCTTCGCAAACACCCGCGTCAGCTCCGACGTCGCCGACGCCACCTCCACCCGCTCACCCGACGACCGCGCCACCGTCGAGGCAGCCGAGGCGTTCGGGGCCACCAACGGACCCGCCTGCTTTCCTACTGCCTGCGGCGACGCTGAGGCAGCCTGCGCCGGTACACCCACGGTGGCTGCCACCGTCGCGGCGGTAGCCAGCAACGCCAGCCACCAGCGCGCGCGTGTCCGTCGAACGCTGCCGTTAGGCGCGGATGAGCGGCGCTCAGCCACCTTGACTCCCATGATCAATGAACAGTGCGGCCGGAAGGTTAGATCAACTCACCGCCATCCGTAAAGAGCCGATCACAACCCGTAAGGACGATCTACGCAAACCTCCACCTATGCCTCAGGCACGTCACAGGCAGCGACCTCGAACCACACGACAGACAGACCACCTCTACACACAGGCCCAACACCGAGCCAGCGCGGCTCCGCACAGTTGAGGCACACCGCCGCACCCAATCCCGCTCCCCTGGGGCCGCCGCAGCCCCACTGGCCTTCCTCCAGCACGTGAGCGACAAACGCCGAAACATCCAGGAACAGGAGTAGCAGTGAACACCCCCCAACAGAGACCCTTCGCCTTCTACGGACGCGTATCAACGGAAGACAACCAGGACCCCGACTCGTCACGCGGCTGGCAACTCACCCGCGCGAACGCCCTGATCCAGCCACACGGGGGTCACATCGCGGCGGAATTCTTCGACGTGGGCCAAAGCCGATCTCTCCCTTGGCAACGCCGCACCCAGGCAAGTCTGCTCCTCGCCGCCCTACGCAATCCATCACGCGGCTTCTCAGCCGTCGTCGTCGGAGAACCACACCGCGCCTTCTACGGCAACCAGTTCGGACTAACCGTGCCGCTCTTCACCCACTACGGCGTCGAACTATGGGTCCCCGAGATCGGCGGCCCCATCGACCCCGACAACGAAGCCCACGAACTGGTCATGTCCGTCTTCGGCGGCATGAGCAAGGGCGAACGCAACCGAATCAAACTCCGCGTCCGCACCGCCATGGCCGCCCAGACCCTCCTCGAAGGCCGATACCTGGGCGGACGCCCACCATACGGCTACACCCTGCGCGACCTCGGCCCCCACCCCAACCCCGCCAAGGCCGCCGACGGCAAACAGCTACGCGGCCTCACCCCCGACAAGCAGACCGCACCGATCGTCCAGCGGATCTTCACCGAATTCCTCACCGGCAACGGAATCTTCACCATCGCCGAAGGACTCACCGCCGACCACCACCCCTGCCCCTCAGCCCACGACCGCGCCCGCAACCGGCACCGAAGCGGCATCGCCTGGTCCAAAAGCGCCGTCCGCGTCATCCTGACCAACCCCCGCTACACCGGCCGGCAAGTATGGAACAAGCAACGAACCGACGAAGTACTCCTCGATGTCGACGACGTCGCCATGGGCCACACCGGTGTCCTCCGCTGGAACCCGACCGACAAGTGGATCATCTCCAAAGAGATCACCCACGAACCACTCATCGACGACACCACCTTCGAACAGGCCCAAGCCCTCCTACAACGACGCGGCCGAGGAACCGGTGGTCAACACCTCAAGCACCGCACCCGAAACCCATACATCTTCCGCGGCAGGATCCACTGCGCCGCCTGCGACCGACGAATGCAAGGCCAGTACAACCACGGCGCCGCCTACTACCGCTGCCGGTTCCCCCAGGAATACGCCCTCGCCAACCAGATCGAACACCCCCGCAACGTCTACCTCCGCGAAGACGCCCTCACCGACACGCTCGACACCTGGCTCGCCTCCGCCTTCGCCCCACACCACATCGAAAAAACGATCACCGCGATCACCGACGCCCAACCCGCCGAACACCCACCCGCCCTCACCACAGCAGCCGAAGCGATCATCGCCGAGTGCGACGCCAAGCTGGAGCGCTACCGAGCCACCCTCGACGCCGGCGCCGACCCCACGGTCGTCACCGCCTGGATCACCCAGACCCAGGCCGAACGCACCCGCGCCGAAGCCGACCTACACGCACAGACACACACCACACCCAAACGAATGAGCCGCACAGAGATCACATCCCTCGTGCAGGCACTCGGCGACATCGTCACCGTGCTACACGACGCCGACCCCGCCGACAAGGCCGAGGTCTACCGACAACTCGGACTCCGACTGACCTACCACCCGGAAACACAAACGGTGCGCACCGAGATTGATCTCAATGCGCACCGTGGGGTATTGGTACGTGTCCGAGGGGGGACTTGAACCCCCACGCCCTATACGGGCACTAGCACCTCAAGCTAGCGCGTCTGCCATTCCGCCACCCGGACTTACATGTCGTCTCCGCCGTTGACCTTGGTCGGTTTTACCTTCCAAGTGCTTCCCGGCGGGCCGCTCGGTGGATTACTGTACACGGCAGACGTGGATCATGCACAACGCCCACCTGACACCCCCTCTGACCAGGACAAACTTCCGATCGAGGGGACTTTCGGCAGCCCCCACCCCACCGTTCCTCCTCCGCCGGCCGAGACGGTCACGCGTACGGGCTCGGTCTGCGGGGGGAGGGGACGGCCTCCGTCGAAGGGTGGGGGGAGCCGGCCGTCGGTGCGCAGTCGGCGGGACTTTCCCGCACCTGCGGGACAACGTTGTCCGGTACCCGACACCGGTGCCGGTCGGTCCACCTCCGGGGCCCGGCTGTGGGTACGGGCCGGGTGGCGAGGTGGCCGGTGGGGCAGGCACGATGACGGGCGTGTCCCAGCCCCCGCCCCTGCCGGCCGTCCGACGTAACGCGCAGGCGCTCTCCGATGCCGGTGACTCCCCTGCCGCCCGCCGGCTGCTCGCCCAGGCGATCGAGGCCGGCCGACCGGCGTACGGAGAGGACGACCGGGAGGTGCTCGCGACCGCCCACCTGCTCGCGCGGCTGCACACCCAGGCCGATGACCCGGCCGCTGCCCGGCGGGTGTTGGAGGAGGCGCTGGCCGCGGGTCTGCGCCGCTGGGGGGACAGCGATCCGCTGCTCCTGGCGATCTCGTTCGATCTGGGGACGGTCGCCGAGGAGTTGGGCAACCGGCACGAGGCCCGCCGCAACTTCACCCGAGTGGCCACCGCCGGGCCGGCGGCGCTCGGCGAGGACCACTGGACGGTACGGGCGGCGCGCGAGTACCTCGGCAGCGCTGTTCCGATGGGCGGTGGTGCGGTTTCGACGGGTGGTGGTGCGAGCGTCGGCGAACCGGCCGCGCCCGTACACCCACCGATGGAGGCGACCGTCGCGCTGCCGACCGCCCCGATCCCCGCCTCCACGCCGCCCCTGACGCCCGCGCCGTACGAGGTGCCTCGGCAGCGGCCGGCGCCGGCGCCACCAGTGTCGGCCCCACCCGTGTCGGGTCCGCCGATGGTGTCGAGCGACGCAGCGGCGGCGGTAGCCGCACCGACCCAGGCTCTACCGACCCTGGCGCCGCCAGCGCCGGTAACGCCACCGCCAGTAACGCCACCGCCCGTAGCACCACCGCCGGTGACGCCACCGCCCGTAGCACCGCCACCGGTAGCACCACCGCTGGTAACGCCACCAACGGTGACGCCACCGTCGACCTACCCGGTGATGCCGAACCAGGTGCTGCCGGCGTACGAAACGATCTCCACGCCGCCTCCGGCGGCGCCGGCGCCCGCCCCGGCGGCCCGCAGTTACGGCGCGGTGATCGCGGCCGGGATCGCGGCTGCGGCGGCGGTGCTGGCGGCGACCGTGGTGGTGGTCGTGACCCTGCTCGATCATCAGCCCGCGCAGCCGACCGGTCCTGTCGCCGATCCGACCAGTGAAGCCAGTGGCCGGGCGAACACCGGGCCGGAGGCCGGCGGTAGCCCACCGACCCGGTTGGCCCTTCGTGACGAGGGTACGGCGATCACGGTGAGCTGGACCGACCCGAGCGCGGGTACGGTGTCGTTCATCCTGGCCGGTGGCCGCCGCTCGCAGCCGCTCGGTCCGATGGCGACGATCGACCCGGGCAGTACGAGCTACACGGTCAACGGGTTGAACGCGCGGGTCGACTACTGCTTCACCGTGGTCGCCGTCTACTCGACCGAGGTGGTCACCACTTCGGAACAGGTGTGCACGACCCGCAACTGAACGGGCCTGTACGACTCGCGGCTGAACGGGTCGCATCGCCCGGACCTGCGACAACTGTCGGACCCGACAGGACGGTTCCGCGGCCTGCACCGGCTGTGTCCACAGGTCTACCCGGCGGGTTCCCACCTGTATTGACCAGCCCATATGATGGCACCCGGTTCCTGGGAGGCGCGCGGTCGTATTGGACCGCGATCAGTTGGGAAGGCGGCCGGCTGTGGTCACCACAGACAACGGCACCACGAGCACCAACGAGCCCGGCGACGGCCCGGAGTCGACGACCGGTGGCACGCCGGTCCGGCGCCGGTCCCGGATGCGCGGCGGTCTGGTCACCATCGGCACGGTCGGGGCTTTGGTCGCGGCGATGGGGCTGACGGTGCTCGGGCTCGGTGCGGCGGACAACGCGGTGGCGAGCTACGACGCGAGCGCGTGGCTGTGGAGCGCGGCCCGCAGCGAGTTGGCGCGGGTCAACGGGATCACCGCCCGGGTGGACACCCGGACGCAGGTGCCGGACGGCCGCAGCCACCCGATGCAGGTGGTGCAGACCGACCGGTTGCTGGTCCTGCGGGACCTGACCACGGGTCAGGTCAGCTCCCTGGACCTGGCGACGTTGCAGGTGGTGGCGCGGACGAAGACCGTTGCGGGGCTCGGGGTCAACGTCGCCCTGCACGAGGATGCCGCTTTTGTGGTGGACGCGGTGCAGGGTCTGGTGCGGCAGCTCGACCCGCGTTCGCTGGTGCCGATCGGTGAGCCGGTCCGCTTCCCGCCGGGGATCACCGGGGGTTCGTTCGACGGTGAGGGTCGGCTCTGGATCGGGGTGCCGAGCGAGGGCACGGTGTCGGCGATCAGCGCGGCCACGTTGCCGTCGGCGGCGGCGACCGCCGGTGGGCAGCCCGGCACGGGGTTGGCGCCGAAGGAGGTGCGGAGCCTCACGGTCGCCGAGCCCAGTCATGACCTGGCGCTTTCCACGCTGGACAGCGGGGTGGCGGTGCTTGACCGGACCACCAGCGTGTTGACCACGGTGCGCGGTGAGGAGCAGCCGAAGACGGTCACGTTGACCACGAGTGGGCCGGGGGTCCTGCCGGCGCGGACGAACGGTGACCGGGTGGCGGTGACGGTGCCGGACGACCGGAACGTGTACGTGGTTGGTGACGGTGCCGTACAGCGGCAGTTCTCGGTTCCGGGTGCGGGCACGTTGAGTCCGGCGGTCGCCTGGGCGGGCCGGTTCTACTGTGCCGAGGAGCAGACCGGCACGGTGTACTCGTTCGACGCGGACGGCAAGCAGATCGACAAGATCGAGGTGCCTGGCGCGAACGGCCCGTTGGAGTTGGAGGTGCGGGAGAACCACCTGTTCATCAACGCGCCGAACTCGGCGAACGCGCAGGTGGTCGACGACAAGAACACGGCTCGTCCGGTGAACAAGTACGCCAACGACATTCTCGGTGGGGATCCGCCGCCGGCTGCTCCGCCGCCGCCTCCGCCGCCGAAGCCGCTGGTGGGTAAGCCGGGTGCGCCGCGGAACGTGACGGCTGCCGCTGGCAACGCCCAGGCCCGGGTGAGTTGGCGGGCCGCTCCGGCCAACGGTTCGGCGATCACCCGTTACGTGGTGGAGGGTGCTGGCAAGGAGTACCAGGTCGGTGCGAACCAGCGGTCGTTGGAGATCACCGGCCTGACGAACGGGGAGACGTACCGGTTCTCGGTGCGGGCGGTGAACGCCAAGGGCACGGGGCCGGCGAAGAACAGCAACGCGGTGGTGCCGACGTCGGAGGTGCCGGACGCACCGGCGAGCGTCACGGCGCAGGAGCGGCCGGACGGTACCGTGCTGGTGCGGTGGCCGGAGGCGAACGGCCAGGGCTACAAGATCGCGAAGTACGTGGTGACGGGGGTCTCGGCCGGCGCGAGCGCGCAGGCTGGCGAGTCGGCGAAGACCGAGCTGGTCATCCCGGCGGGTGAACTCGAGTACGGCACCCAGTACGCCTTCCAGGTAGTCGCGGTCAACGAGAAGGGCGCCGGTTCGACTCCGTCGCCGGTGAGCAACTCGGTGGTGCCGTTCACCAAGCCGAGTGCGCCGACGAACCTCACCGCGACGACGGTGGCTGGTGAGGCCGGTGCGGTGTCGGTGGTCTGGGCCGACGCGAAGGAGAACGGCCGGGCGGTGACGAAGTACGTGGTCGCGGCGGGCGGCAGGACGATCGAGGTGACCGAGCCCCGGGCGAAGTTGACCGGTCTCGGCAACGGTCAGACGGTCGCGGTGAAGGTGCACGCGGTCAACGAGGCCGGTGCCGGGGCGGACGCGACCGCGACGGCGCGTACGGTGGCGCCGCCTCGGGTGACCGTCACCGGTGGCGGCGCCGACGCGACCTCGGTCACGGCCAACTTCACCGTGGACGCGGGCGGTGGTCAGGCCACCTGTTCGGTGACGGTGGCCGGGCGGGCGGCGGTCGCCGGTGCCTGCTCCAGCATCCGGGTCACCGGGCTGGCTCCCGGTACGGCGTACGACTTCACGGTGACGGCGAACAACGCCGCCGGTGCCGGCACGGACACGGGCAGCCAGTCGACTCCCGCCCTGTACGGGGTCGCGACCTGCAACAACCAGAAGACCACCGATCCGGCCACCAGCACCTACTGCAACGATGACCGGTCCGGTCGCAACGGGAACGAGATCTTCGAGGTGCCTCGGCAGGACAACGACCGGCAGGCGGGTTGGGCCGAGCCCGGGACCCGGCTGCGGACGTACTGCAAGGTGCAGGGCGAGGATGTCGACTCCTACATCTACAACAACCACAAGCAGAGCACCTGGTGGGTGCAGGTGGACTACAGCGGGCGCAACTACATCCCGTTCGCCTGGCTCAACCTTGACGGTGGCGTCGACATCAACGTGCTACCGAACTGCTGAACAACAAGAACAAGAACAGGGAGCACCATCCGTCATGACCAGCCACGAGTCGCGTCGATGACCGGCCAGGAGCCGCTCAGCCCGCAGCACGTACAGGGCTTCGCGGCACTGGCCGCCCAGCTCGCCGAGGCGGTGAGTTCGGTGGTGCTGGGCAAGCCGGAGGTGGTCCGGTTGGCGCTGACCGCGCTCTTCGCCCAGGGGCACGTGCTGCTGGAGGACGTGCCCGGGGTGGGTAAGACGACCCTGGCGCGGGCGATCGCGGCGACCGTACGCGGGCAGTGGCGGCGGATCCAGTTCACCCCGGACCTGCTCCCCTCGGACGTCTCCGGGGTGACGATCTTCAACCAGGGGACCCGTGGTTTCGAGTTCCACCCGGGTCCCGTCTTCGCGAACATCGTCATCGCGGACGAGATCAACCGGGCGTCGCCGAAGACCCAGTCGGCGCTGCTGGAGGTGATGGAGGAGCGCACCGTCACCGTCGACGGCGTACGGCATCCGGTTCCCTCGCCGTTCCTGGTGGTGGCGACCCAGAACCCGGTCGAGATGGACGGCACCTACCGGTTGCCGGAGGCGCAGCTCGACCGGTTCCTGGTGAAGCTGACGATCGGCTACCCGGACGAGGCGGTCGAGATCGAGGTGCTGCGCGGGGCGACGGTCCGTTCCCCGGAGGCACTCGAACCGGTCACGGACACCGCCACCGTCGGCGAGATGGTGCGGATGGCGCAGCGGGTGCACATCGCGGACCCGCTCTACGCGTACGCGGTCCGGTTGGCTGCCGCGACCCGTACCCACCCGCAGGTGCGGGTCGGGGTGAGCCCGCGCGGGGTGATCGCGTTGACCCGGGCGGCGTGTGCGTACGCGTTGATCGACGGGCGGGCCTGGATCCAGCCCGAGGACCTGAAGGCGTTGGTCGAGCCAGTCTTCGCGCACCGCATCCTGCTCGCCCCCGACGCCCAGGTACGGGGCCTGACCTCGGCCGAGGTGCTGCGTCAGGCGGTGGCCTCGGTGCCGGTGCCGCTCCCCTCCGGACAGCTTGCCCGGACCGGAGCCTGACCCGGCGCCCCTATGAAGATCACTTCCCGTGGCATCGGCCTGCTCGTCGGTGCCGGTCTCCTGTTGCTGCTCGGATTCCGGTTCGGCTACCCCGAGCTGACCCTGCTCGGCACCTCGGCGGCGATCGCCGTCGGCTGCGCGGTCGCGGTCGCCGCCTGGCGCCCACGGTTGCAGGTGGAGCGTCGGGCCGACCCGGACCGGGTCGGGCGGGGTGAGCCGGCGACGATGGCGCTGACCGTACGCAACAACGACCGGTTCCGCTCGGCGAACATGATCGCCGAGGACCGGTGCGGCAGCCGCCCGGTGCCGGTTCCGCTGCTGCGACTGCGCCCCGGGCGGGACACCACGGTCAGCTACCCGGTGCCGACCCACCGGCGGGGCGTGGTGCCGGTCGGGCCGCTGCGGGTCACCGGACGCGACGCGCTCGGGCTGGTGGTCGTGGCCCGTGCACACGGTGAGGTCGCCCAGGTGTGGGTGCATCCCCGGATTCATCCGCTGAGCGCCGTACCGGCCGGCGTGGCGCGGAGCATGGACGGAAGGATCGACCGGGTGCCGCACGGGTCGATCACCTTCGACTCCTTACGGGAGTACGTCGTCGGCGACGAACTGCGCCGGGTGCACTGGCGGACCAGTGCCCGGATCGGCGAACTGATGGTGCGGGAGCATCTTGACACCAGTCTGCCCCGGCTCGTGGTCGTGCTCGACGACCGGGCCGCCGCGCACCCGGTGCTGGTCGACGGGGTGGCGGAGACGTTCGAGTCGGCCTGCGAGGCCGCCGCGTCGGTGGTCGCCGCCGCCCGCCGGGAGGAGTTGCCGGTCGCCCTGGTGCTGGTCGTCGACGCGGGCGGTGGTGACGACTTCCTGGACCGGCTCGCCGCCGCCGAGTTGCGTACCGCGCCGGCGCTCGCCCGGGACGTCTCCGACGGTGACCCGTTCGGGTCCGCGTCGACCGCCGGCCCGGCCGGTGATCCGCTCGGTGCGGTGCTGAACCGGCTGCGTCAGCAGCGCCTCGGCGACACGTTGGTCTTCCTCACCGGTCCGGGTGCCCGCGACGACCTGGGTCAGCTCGGCGCGCTCCGCCCGGCGTACCCGTCGGTGCTGGCCGCCGTCTTCGGCGACCCGGTGCCCACTGTCGGGGAAACCACCGGGGTACGGGTGCTCGACGTCGCCGGCGGCGCCGAGTTCGCCGCCGAGTGGGACGGGGTACGTCGGTGGTGAGCCGCCCCCGGGTCGGCCCGCTGCTGCGGTCGATCCCGATTCCAGTGGCCCTGATCACCATGATCGGGCTGGCCGGTGCCGTGCTGGGCCGGGTCTACGCCGGACCGTTGCTGACGCAGCTCATACTCGGGGCGGCGGTCGGTTCGGTCGGCGTGAGTGTCGCCGCCCGGCGGCTGCCGTCCTGGCTGGTCGCGCCGTTGTCGGTGCTCGCCCTGGCCGGTTACGCCGCCTTCGCGCTGCGGTTGGCCGCACAGCGCGCGGACCTTCCCGGCGGTCTCGCCGACCTGGTCGCCGAGGCCGGTCGCAACGGCATCCCCCGGCTGCTCACCGCCATGATCCCGGTCGAGGCGGTGCCGGACACGGTGATCGTGCCGCTGGTCGCGGCCTGGTTGGCGGGGCTGGCCGGGGCCGAGGTGGCGGTACGCGCCGACCGGGTCCTGCTCGGCTACCTGCCACCGGCGTTGCTCTACGCCGGTGCCCTCTACGTGGTGGGCCCGAACGCCGAGCCGGCGATCTGGTGGACGGTGGCCTTTGTCGCCGCCGCCGCGATCGGTCTCGCCGTCCCGGCGGCGACGTCCGTGTCCACACCGGCCGAAACGGCGCCGACACTTCCCCCGGCGGTGCGGGCCGCGATCCGGGTACGGGTGCTCGCCGGTACCGCCGCCGGCCTGGTCGTGGTGGTGGCACTCGCCGCGCTGCTGGCGCCGCTGGTGGCGGGGCAGGTCGGCAACGCCCCGGTCGACCCTCGCCGGTACGTGCAGCCGCCCCAGGTGGACGCCCTGGACGAGAACCCGCTGATCCGGATCTCCGGTTGGGCGCTCAACCCGGACCAGAAGCTGCTCGACCTGCACACCACCGGTACGGCGGCATCGCCCGGCGACATCCCACCGCCGGCAGGGGACGGCGACAACCCGCCCGACGACGCCGAACCGGAGGCCGGGGACCGGGTGGGCGACTCCCCCACCGAGCAGACGCCCCGCTCCGCCAGGACCCAGATCCGGCTCGCCGTCCTGAACGACTACGACGGTGTCACCTGGCGGGTGGGGGCCACCTACCGCAACGCCGGCCGGATCCTGCCCACGGTCGAGCCGCCGGACGGGGTCACCGTCGACCGGGTACGGCAGGAGATCACGATCGGTGAACTCGCCGGGCGGCTGCTGCCGGCCGTACCGACGCCCCGGGAGGTCACCGGGGCGCGGGTCGCGTACGACCCCGGCAGCGGCACCCTGATCCGACCGGAAGGGCTGACCGAGGGACTGCGGTACACCGTCACCTCCGCCCGTGAGCACCCCGACCCGAACCTGCTCACCGCTGCCGACGTACCGTCCGGTGACACGGTCGCCCGGGTGTTGCGGGTCGCCGACGGGGTGCCGGACCCGCTGCGCCGGCTCGCCGACCAGTTGGCCACCGACAACGGGGCGCCGTACGCACGAGCGGTCGCGATCGAGGAGTTCCTGGCCGAGCACTACCGCCTGGTGGCGGACGCGCCGAGCGGGCACGCGTACCCGAACCTGAACTTCTTCCTCTTCGGTCCCCGTAACGGTGGCGGACAGCGCGGCACCTCGGAGCAGTTCGCCGCCACGTTCGCGGTGCTCGGACGGTTGATGGGGTTGCCGACCCGGGTGGTCGTCGGCTTCCAGTCGGCGACCGGGGAGGGCCCGGTGCGCGGCGGTGACGCGTACGCGTGGCCGGAGGTGCTCTTCAACGGGCTCGGCTGGGTGTCGTTCGACCCGTTGCCCCGACCGGAGACCGAACCGCGGCCGGTCGAGGAGGACTTCACGCCCAAACCGCAGGATCCGCCGCCGGTGCAGGACGAACCGACGCCGGAGCCGAGCGCGCCACCGACCGTGGCCGCCGTCCCGGGGACCGGTCCGGCTTCTGGGTCGGGTAGCCCGGTGTCGGTGTTGGCCGGCGCGGGTTCCGGTGGGTTGTTGCTGGTGCTGACCGGGTTCGTGGTGGCGGTCCTGACGATGCGTCGAGGGTTGCGGCGGCGCCGGCTTGGCGAGGGTGCCCCGGCGCAGCGGATCGCCGGGGCGTGGCGTGAGGTGACCGACGCGTTGCGGTTGGCCGGTCACCCGGTCGGGTCGCATCTGGACGCGTCGGAGGTGGCGGCGTACGCGGCGCAGGCCGCCGGGGCGGTGCCGGCCGCCCCCGTCGCCGTGCCGCCGATCGACGAGCTGGCGACCCTGGTCAACGTGGCGACCTTCGCCCCCGGTACGGCCAGCGACGAGCAGGCCCGGCGGGCCGGCACACTCGCGGTCGCGTACGCCACCGCGCTGCGCGCGGTCCGGCCATGGTGGCGCCGTGCGCTCTGGTCGGTGCATCCGGGCCCGCTCCGCTGGCGTCGCTGACCGATGCGGCGGCACCGGTGCGGTCAGATGCGATCCGCAGCGGCGGCCGGGGTCGGTACGGGCTCGGGTGTCACCACCAGCGTCGGGGACGGTGCCGGGCCGAGTTGGGCGATCAGGGTGGTCAGCGCGGCGATCCCGCCCTGGGCGAGTTCGGGGGTGGCGAGGAGCCCGATCACCGGAACGTCCACCCCGGCGTCGGCGTACTCACGTACCTTTGCCCGGCAGGTTTCCGGGGTGCCGTGCAGCACGAGTTCGTCGATCAGTTTGTCGGGTACGGCAGCAGCGGCGCCCCGACGGTCACCCGCCTCCCACGCCCGCCACACCGGACCGAGCACCTCCTCCCGGCCCAGCCATCGGTGGAACTCGGCGTAGGCGGGCACGGTCAGATAACTGGTGATCATGCGTCGGCCCAGGTTACGGGCGTACTCGGCGTCTTCGGTGGGGCAGACGAAGATCCGGGCGGCGACCTCGAAGCCGGCCCGCCGCTCGCCGAGTTCGACGAGGACCCGGGGCAGGTCGGTGGCGGCCAACCAGTTGAGAATCACCCCGTCGGCCTCGGCGCTCGCCAGCCGCAGCATCCGTGGCCGCAGGGCCGCGAGCAGGATCGGCGGCGGTACGGCCGGCGGCCGATCCAGCCGGAACCGGCGTACGGCGAAGGTGTCGTACCGCTCGTCGACCGCCTCGCCCCGCAGGGCCGCACGCAGGAACCGGAGCATGTCCCGGGTACGCCGGTACGGCTCGGTGAAGTCGACCGCGTTCCAGTCCCCCACCACCACTGGTGAGGAGGAACCGATGCCGAGGGCGAAACGGCCGGGGGCGGCCTCGGCCAGCGCGGCGGCGGTCATCGCCAGCAGCCCTGGGCCACGGGTGAAGACCGGTGCGATCGCCGTACCGAGGCGCAGGTCGGGACGCCAGGCGGCGGCCAGGGTCAGTGGGGTGAACGCGTCCGCCCCGTTCACCTCAGCGGACCACAGGTCGGTGAAACCGGCCCCGGCCAGCGCCGCGTAGACCGTGGCGTGATCGGCGAGCGGCACCCCAGTGAACGGCACCGTGATGCCCCAACGTTTCGTCACCGGTCGATCGTGCCCGTTCACCCGGTGTAGGGGCAATATCTACGGGCAGGACATCCTGGTCGTACCGTCACCACCCGACGAGGCAGGCTCCACCGGGGAACGTGCCTGGTTGTAGCCTCACCGCGTGACGTTCTCGATCGTGGCGCGATCCGACGACGGCCGGTTCCACGGGGTCGCCGTAGCCAGCAAGTTCCTTGCCGTCGGCGCGTTGGTGCCGGCCGCCGAGGCCGAGGTCGGGGCGCTGGCCACCCAGGCCCACGCCAACCTGGCGTACGGGCCGCAGGGGCTGGCTCTGCTCCGGACCGGGCTCGGTGCCGCCGATGTGATCGCCGGGCTGACCGCCGCCGACTCGGGTCGGGCCAGCCGACAGCTCGGTGTGGTCGACGCCGAGGGCGGCGCGGCCACGTACACCGGTCCTGACTGTCACGACTGGGCCGGTGGGCAGGCCGGCGACGGCTGGGCCGCGCAGGGCAACATCCTGGTCGGGCCGGAGGTGGTCGACGCGATGCGGGACGCCTGGCTCGGTGGCGACGCCCGGCGACGGTTCGCCGAACGGCTGCTCGACGCGCTGCGCGCCGGTGACGAGGCTGGCGGTGACCGGCGTGGACGGCAGAGCGCCGCGCTGCTGGTGGTCGCCCGGCGGGGCGGGTACGGCGGCGGCACCGATGTGGTGATCGACCTGCGGGTCGACGACCATGCCGATCCGGTGTCGGAGCTGGCCCGGCTGTTGGACGTACACGTCATGCTCTTCGAGAAGCCCGACCCGGCGACGCTGCTGGACCTGACCGGTGAGCTTGCCACCGAGGTCGCGGCCCTGCTGACTGCGGCCGGGCACGCCCCAGCCGAGGCCGGCGACGCCGCTGTCGACGCGGCCCTCGCCGACTGGGCCGGGGTGGAGAACCTGGAGGAGCGGATGGTGCCGGGGAGAATCGACCCGGTGGTCCTGTCTCACCTGCGCTCCCGCCCCTGAAACGGCGGGGAATCGGCCACGAGTGCGCGGCCCGGATCCGGCGTTGGCTGGGTTGCCGACGCCGCGGGAGTTCGCCGACGCACATGCCAGGCCGGGTCGTACCTCACCGGGATGCGGTTGCTCGGCGATTCGAAATGCGGCATCGCGTTTGTCGTGAGTGGACGGTCGTGGCGTCGGAACCACCGTTCGCCTGATTCCCGATCAGGTTGCTACGCCCTAACGTCGCTGCTGCATCTCGTCCCATGAGAGGTAGACATCGATGCTGCTGCGCGCTCACCACCGGGCCCGCCTCTGGGTGCTCGCCGCGTTGGGCGTGGTCCTCGGCGGTCTGCTGAGCCTGCTCGCCGTCGGCGCGGCGAGTGCCGAGCCGGCACCGGCTCCCGCCGGCCCGCAGGACATCTTCGCCGGAGAGTGGGGGCCTGTCGGCAGTCGCTATCAGGCAGTGCCGACCGGCCCGAATTCGTACGAGATCATCTTGTCACCAGGCCCGTATGACATCGAACGGTACCTGTGCACCGATGCCGTCAAATCTATACATGTCATCCGTGACGGCAATCGTCTGGAAGGCAAACGTGCCTTTCATTACGCATCTACCTGCGAATTTCTTGGCGACGGCAGCATAAGTATCGATCTCGCCCCAGACGGAACGTCCGCAACGGTCACCCACCTGGGCCCACAGAATCCCCCGAACTGTCCTTGTGAGCTTGTAGAACCGTGGGCGCGAACGAGTTATGCTCGCGGGCCTGGCGTCGCGCCCACACTCCAGGGTCGCGTCGAGTGGCGCCGAGACGCCGTCACCGGACTCTTCGTCCTCACACTGGTGAGCATCGGCCTGTCGTTCATCCCCGTCGTCGGCACGGGCAAGGGGGTCATCGAGGCCGGCACGGGTGTCGATCTCGTCACCCGGGCGCCGCTGGCCCCGTGGGAACGAGTTCTCAACGTCGTCCCGTTCGGCAAGGTCACCAGCCTCGGCAAACTCGGCAAGGCGGCGCACGCCGCGGAGGGACTCACCACGGCCGGGCGGGCCGCGCATGCCGCGGAGGAGGCCGGAGCCTTGAGCCGCACCACGCGTTACCTTGATGAACTGCCGCTCGGCGGCAACACCGGCCGGAGAGCTCAGGACGTGCGGCTTGTCGAGAACGAGGCCCGCCTGCGTGAGATCCACCAGGATCTGATCCGGGGCGGTGAACCAACCACGTGGGGAAAACCTGGCAAGGAGTACCCGGGTCCAGTTGTCAAGCATCCGGACGGCGTGGGCGTGGGTCTGCGCGAGGGATCGAGCGAGTTCGGTCCCACAATCGACCTCAGGCTGCCCAACGGAGACCTGAAGAAGATCCACATCAGACCGGAGAACCACCAACCATGATCGACATATATGAGCGCGTACTGATCCGGGGCCTGGATGACTGGGTGACCATGACCGAGGTTGTCTTTGAGGCCACGTTCGACCCCCAACTGGCGGTCGCGGCCGTCCGCCGCGCCCTACGGGACGCCACCATGCAAGCCGGTGACGTCGACCGAGAGGGCTTCGTCGCCTGGCCGCTACCGCCCGATGAGGCGGCGGACCGAATCTCCGCCGAATTGTCGACGATGGACATCAACGACCTGAACCCGGGCGACATCGCCTGGCTGCGCAACACCCCGGCCGGCAACCAACTCGCCGAGGCCGCCCTGAGCCGCGAAGAGAGGGGGACCACGGCATGAGCGCTCGGTTCGTCTGGGGCACACTGCCGCTGGGCGCCCGCAGACTGGGGGCCGGGCTGGCAGGCACCCTCACCGACGCCGCCTGGCTCGCGGCGGTGCCGCTCGGCTGGCTCGCCCCGTGGGTGGTGGCGCCTGCCGGCTTCGCCGGTGGCCTCCTCACCACGCAGACCGCGCCGGCGTGGGTGCTCATCCCCGCGGTCGTGGCGGGCGCAGCCGGGCTCGGCGTCTGGTTCAGCGTCGGGCTCGTCGTCGGCGCCGCCGCGCACGGTGTCGTCCCGGTGGTGGCCATCGCGGTTGCTTTGGTCGCCTTCGGTGTGCCGAGCGTGGCGCGGGCGCTGGCCGTGGGGTTACCGCTGGGCCGGTCAGCGCTCCTACGTCAGGGCGTCTGGGTCTTCATCGCCGGGTTGTTCACGTTGCAGTGGTGCTGGTCCGCTCCGGCGCTCGTACGCCCGGTCGTGGTGTGGCTGCACCAGCCGCCCGCCGAGATCTTCTCCAATCCCTGGATTCTCGTGCCG
Source organism: Micromonospora sp. NPDC050417 (assembly GCF_044458865.1). Lineage (NCBI taxonomy): Bacteria > Bacillati > Actinomycetota > Actinomycetes > Micromonosporales > Micromonosporaceae > Micromonospora > Micromonospora sp. NPDC050417. The sequence continues at coordinate 24,638 of NZ_JBITIH010000034.1, read as the reverse complement.
ATCGTGGTCGTGGCCACCGCTGGACGCCTCGTGGCCCAGCAGTTGGTGGCGGACCTCCCCGCCCTGGAGAGCCTGCGGCAGCAGCACGAGCAAGCCGACCCGGTCGTGCCCCTCTCGGCTCGCCTGCCGGAGTCGGCACGGCTGGCCATCCGCGTGGTGGTCACCGCCGTACTACTGCTCGGCCTGGCCGGCGGTTGGGTGCAGGCGGTACTGGGGACGGTGGTGGTCGCGGCCGTGACGTGGCTCGCGGCGGCACAGGATCCAGCGGCACAGGCCGTACGGCGAGCGGTCGGCGTCGTGCCGGTTCTGGTCCGCCTGGCGCTGGTCCTGCTGGCGCCGGTCGTGCTCTTCGTTCTCCTCGGAAACGCGACCACCGACGCCGCCAGCACCTTGCCGTTCGCCATCGTGCTCGCCTTGGTCGCCACGGCCACCGTGTTGCTTGCTCCCGCTCCACGCCCGGCCCCGGCACCCACGTCAACGCCCGGCCGAGACCCAGCCCCGGCCTAATGTACTGAGTCCGTAGTTTCCTGTTAGTTCTGGTATGAGTGATGGTCGTGGGCCGAAGTTGGCCCTGCTGAAGTTGACGGGTGCGGAGCGGGACGCGTGGGAGGCGTTGACGCGTAGGCGTTCGACCGCACAGCCCCTCGTGACGTGGCCACCGACCCATGCGGTTCAGTCGGGGTAACGGAACGGCGGACCATCTGCTTGGATCAACAGCCATGCAGATGGTGGAACGCCCGTGGGGAATTACCGCGTTCGGCGCGGCGAGCGTGAAGGCCGTCCCGGACCTCGTGCGCATACGGTTCAAGATCGTTCGCGTGGAGCAGGCCCCGGCCGCCGCGTTCGAGGCGGCCCGTGCCGCCGTACGGGCGGTGCGCGGCGTCCTGCGGCAGCACCGGATTGACGACTCGGCGGTTGACGGTTCCCGGCTGGACCTCAAGACCGCCACCGAGTACGTGGGCGGGGCGCGCAACTTTGTCGGCTACCAGTGCCAGGCCGCCTTCGCGATCGAATCCGGCGTGCTGGACGACGTCGAGCCGCTGCTCGTCGACGTCGTGGCGGCCGGCGCGAACGAGATCGAGGGCGTCGACTTCGACGTGATCGCCAAGCGTGAACTGCGGGCCGAGGCCCGACGCAAGGCCGTCGCCGCCGCCCGCGCAAAGGCCGACCTGTACGCCGAGGCCGCCGGCGTCCGCGTCGGCGCGGTCCTGCACGTCGAGGACGTCGACCCAGAACAGCCGGGCACCTCCCGCTACCGTAGCCACGCCGAAGCCGCCGCCACCACAGCTCAGGATCTCGCTCCGGGTCACATCGTGGTCTCCGCCGCCGTGATCCTCGGCTACGCCGTGGCCCAGGGCTGACCCCTCCGGTCGATTGCCCGCCGACGCGGGAGGTCGAGCTGACCGGCTACCTCACGTCGAACTTCGCTGGTTTCACCATGCTGCGGCCGCGAAGGGCCAAGCCGTGCTGCTGGCAGTCACCTGACCCACCAACCCTGCCGCGCAGGCAGCCCGCCGCGAATCGATCGTCGTTGTCCTCCGCACGGCTTGAACCGGTGACCGAGACTGACGACATGCGAAAGAACCCGCGACGGATCCGTCTGATGGTTCTGCGGTCACTGGCCACCGTCTGGCCCGGACCGTTCCAGCCACTCCTGGTGGCAGCGCTGATGAAACTGTCGGACTTCGAGTCGTTCGGCGAGCGGACGGAGGCCGCCGAGGCGGCATCCGCCGAGGCCGTCCGGCTGGCCCGCCGACTCGCCGCCGCAGCCCCGGGCAAGCACACGCTGCTCCTGGCCAGGACGGTGGGTCAGCACGCCGCGTGCCAACACAGCGGCGGCGCCTTCGATCAGGCACTGGCCGAACTCACGGAGGCGCGCGCCCACTACGAGGCGGCCCGCGACACATCGCCGCAGGGGGTGACGGCCGGACTGGCGGAGACAGACGGCATGCTGGCCCTGACACTGATCTCTCAAGACCGGCCGGACGAGGCGTTGGTCGCGGCCGAAAATGCCATCAATGCCTGGCGGGCGCTACTGCCGAGCAACCCGAAGCGGTACGGGTACCGCCTCGCCCGAGCCCTCAGTCTCGGTGCGGTACCCCTGGGCCGGCTGGGTCAGTACGAAAAAGCCGTCGCCGTCGGCAGTGAGGCCGTCGATTTGTACCCACGCCTGACACTGCGGGCACACGTCGGTCACATCTACCATGCGAGCGCTGCCCGGGTCCGTCTCGCCGATCACCTGCGGATCGTGGGTCGACACGAGGAATCCCTCGTCCACCTGGATGCGGCACTGACGGCGGCGGAGGTACTCGCTTGGCGATACCCGACCACCCTCGGGTCCCATCTGTCCTGGCTTCGCCAGGTGGAGGCGAGGACAGCGGCGGAGCTGGGGCTCCATGAGCGAGCAGCGAAAGCCGCCCGGTCCGCGGTGACCCTGTGTCGATCGCTATCCGATCGCGGCCCGGCCCACCAGGCGCAACTCGCCGACGCGCTGCGCTCCTGGGCCGACCTCCGTGCCTCGACCAGCCCTGCGGATGCCGTCACCGCGCTACGCGAGGTCGTCGAGATCCGTAGCGGTCTGTCGTCCGCACAACCCGAGGAACACCGGGCCCAACACGCGGACGATCTGTGGGCGTTGGGCGATACGCTGTCGGCGCTCCACCGGTTTGGCGAGGCATCGTCGGCGTACGGGCAAGCAGTGGAGCTCTACCGTCAGGCGGCAGCCAATGACCCCGCCGAGGAGCCACGATTCGTTGAGGCCCTCGACGCCTGGTCGAACCGGCTGGAGGACGCGGACGACCTCGTCAACGCGAGGGATGCCGCGAGTGAGGCTGCTACCGTCGCGCGTCGCCTCGCCGACGACGGGCAGGACTCGCACCTGGACATGCTCGCCGCCTGCCTCTACACGCTCTCCTTCTTGATGGCACGGACCGGGCAGGAAGCCGATGCGGTGCAACCGGCCCGGGAAAGTGTAGCCCTGAGACGTCGGCTCACAGGGAGCCAGCCGGACGCCGATCAGACGGACCTTGCCAGGGGGCTGAACAACCTCGCGAACCGGCTGATCGACGCGAGCCTCAGCGCCGAGGAGGCGACCGCCGCCTATCAAGAAGCCGCTGCGATCTACCGAAGCGGCACCGACGACGTCCATCAGTCGTCACTCGCCCTCACCTTGGCGAATCTGGCCCTGACGCTCGCCGACACGGGTCGAGTCGAAGAGGCCATCGCGCACCTGGACGAGGTGATCGCCATCCGTACCCGGCTCGACCCGACACCAGAGAATCGTCGGAGTCTGGCGATCTCGCTGTGCCGCCGGGCGAAGTACCTGGCCGACAACGGCCGGCCCGCGGAGGCGGTACCCGACCTCGACCGGGCCACCACCGTCTACCAGGCGCTGTCCCGCACCGAGCCGGGTAAAGACGACACAGAACACGCCTGGTGTCTCAAAGTGACCGCCATCCAGCTCGCCCGGGTCAACCGCGTGCATCAGGCTGTCGAGACACTCGACGTGCTGCGTGGCCTCGCACGGCAGAACACGTCCCCCCATCTGCACCAGATCTATCTGGACGCGGTCGCGGCGGTCCGCGATGTCGCACCACAGCTCGTGGAGCTGCCGGACGAGCGGGCGCATTGACGAAACCGGTGGGTGGTCCGCAAGGCGACCCGTCCTCAGTGTCAACATGTCTGGTGCCCATCGCCTGGAGGCAGCGCCGAACCTGCCGCCGCTTCGCCGTGACGCCTCACTTTCCCGCGCGGGGCACGATGATCGGGGTCGCCCTGTCGAGGCGACGTGACCTCGTACCACTCCACGCTCTCCGCCACCCTGTTAGCGGCCAGGGCAACGGGTGGTTTGTCTGGCGTGGGTCGGAAATCCCGCAGGACGAGGACGACTTCTTCGCCACCCTCCATGTGGCGCACCTTCGGGACCACGCACCCGAGTTGATGCCGTATCTGGCGCTACCGCCGGGATGGCGGGTGCTGCTGGCACCCGGTCACGAAGATGTCTGGTACGACCCGGATCTTCTCGCGGTGCAGCCCGGCTAACGGCGCCCACCGATGTAGCCGCCCACCCAGGCGGCGACGAACGCGTCGTAGGTGATGGGCCAGACCAACCACAGGTACACCACGGTCAGAATCGTTCCGAGCCCACCGAGCACCGGATAGAACCAGCGCGGCAGTTGGTCCGAGTCCGGCGGCGGGGCACAACCGGCCGGCTGGTAGTCCACCGTGAGCAGCTCCCCCTGACCGGGCGCCTGTCCCTTCGGAAAATCCCGGCTGCCGATCCCGCAGAAGACCGGCCCGTCCACCGTCTCCACCTGGATCAGCACTGTCGCCGAGTCACCTAAGGGCTCGACCGCGACCACCGTGCCCGGTAACAACTCACCTGCGGGCACTGGAGGAGTCGGGCTGGTGAAGATGCCGATCAGCAGGAACGTGGGGGACAGGACGGAGAAAACAATCAACGTTCTCGGAAGGAGTGGCGGCCGGTATGCGCGTCTACGGATACGGCCGAGAAGGGACATGTCGGCAACCTAGCGTACGACCGCAATGAAGCTCGATGGTTCGATGCGGACCTGTCAGAGCCGCTCTTCGGGGCTCGTGCCTGATCCAGTGACGGCGCCTGATGGCGCCGCACCCCCCTGTGTGACGCCGCCCGAGCGGGCCGTTCCGGTCAGTCCAGCACCTCCACGGTGTCACCGACGCTGACCGTACGACCTTCGGGGGAAGGTTCACCTGGTTCGGCGCGTACCGTCATCTGGAGACCGAAGAGAAGTTTCTGGCCGATGTTCCGCCGCGCGGCGAGCATCCGTAGCGGCTCCCGTCCCCGCTCCCCCGTCTCCTGGTCGATCGTCGCGACCAGGCAGCGCCCACACTCGCCGACACCGTGGAACACCGCCCCGCCGATCCTCATCCGCCGGCCGACCCACTCGGCCTCGGCCCACGGAGCGGCACCGCTGACCACCAGGTTGGGGCGGAACTGGATCATCGGCAGTGGTCCCTCGATGCTGCCCGACTCCAGCAGCCAGTCGTTGAACGCGTCCAGCGACGCGGTGTTCGCCAGCAGGAGCGGAGTGCCGTCGGCGAAGCTCACCTCGGCGCCGGAACCGGCCGGAACTGCCCAGGGAACGAGATTGCCGCTGGGGTTACCGAGCCAGACCAGCCGGGCGGTGCGCCCCAACAGCCGGTGCAGCCAGTCGTCCGCCTCGGGGCCGGCGGCGCGTACCGATGACGGCGGCCTTCCCCGGAACACCCGAACCTCGATCGCCTCGCCGCCGGTCGGTTCGGCCAGATCGAGCGGGGCCAGCCCCGGCGCGTCCAGGGTCAGCCCGCCGGGCCGGGACACCGCCCGCATCGTCACCAGTTCCCGGTGCTGGCGCTGGGTCAGGCCGAGCCCGTGTTCGTCCACGATCAGCCAGCGTCGGTCGCCGTCGAGGCCCCACGGCTCGACTCGCGCCGTGTCGCGATCCATCCGGCGGCACCCCTTCACCGGGTACGTGTGAATCGAGGCGACTCGCATCCGGCCAGGATGACACGACGCGGCTTGACGCCGGTACCCCCGAACCTACCGGCCTACGTTGTCCTGAGCCTGCGGTGTGCGGGGGCACGGTCGTCGGGCAGCCTGCGCCCGTACGTCGGCAGATCGGTTGCGTCGCCACCGGACGGCGACAACAGTTGCCTCGACCGTGCCGAAGCTGTGGCACGCGATCGCCGCCATCCCGGCGGTCGGATGCTGGTTTACCGAGTGGGGCGCGAACCGCATCGGACGCGTCAGCCCGTCCGGCGAGTTCACCCATCACGACCTGCCGAGCCCTGCCTCGGAGCCGCACGGCATCACCGTCGACCCCGGCGGCGTCGTCTGGGCCGCCCTCGAAACCGGCGCGATCGCCCGCCTCGACCCCTGACGCGCTCGCCCGCCCCCTGCGCGCATCTTCGACGCATCCAGAGTTTGGCCATCGACATTGACGGATTGATCAACAGTCTGACAACCTGTTGGGGCGACAGACCCGCCCCATCATCGCCGTTGTAGCGCCGACGCCGTCCCACCGACCCGTTGTCGCACCGGCCGCGTGGGGGCCGGTGGTGGGCGGAATTTCTGACGACGACAAGGGAGTCCGCGATGACCCGTCCTGGTTTCCACCTTGCGATTCCGGTCGACAACCTGGAACGCGTACGCGCCTTCTACAGCGGTGTGCTCGGGCTGGACGAGGGCCGTTCGACCGACGTCTGGGTGGACTGGAACTTCTACGGCCACCAGCTCGTCACCCATGTGGTGCCGGGGTCCGAGCGGGTCGACGCGGGGCGCAACGCGGTCGACGGGCACGAGGTGCCGGTGCCGCACTTCGGCCTGTTGCTGTCGGTGGAGGATTTCCACGACCTGGCGGGACGGATCCGGGGCGGTGGCATCAGGTTTGTCATCGAGCCGTACCTGCGGTTCGCCGGTGAGCCGGGCGAACAGTGGACCATGTTCGTACGCGACCCGGCCGGCAACGCCCTGGAGTTCAAGGCGTTCCGCGACGAGAGCCAGGTGTTCGCCAAATAAAGATCTCCTGGGTACGCGAAGAGCCGGGCCCCGTTTCCGGGGCCCGGCTTCGCATTGTTGTGCTGGTTGCTTACTTGGTCCAGACGTCCTGGACGATGTGGGCGGCCTGGTTCTCCCACTGCGCGTACGCGTCCGGGAACGCCGACACCTGAACCTTCTGCGCCGCCACCGTCAACGGCAGGTCCTGCCAACCATCCACCTGCTTCAGATTGCTCAGGAACGCCGTCGCCGCGTACGTCGGATCCGTGATCTGGGCCGGAGTACCCCAACCAGACGACGGGCGCTGCTGGAACAGACCCAGGGAGTCGTGGTCGTTCATGTCACCCAGATGACCCAGGTTCTCCAACTTCGACTCCTGCATCGACGTAGCGACCGCGATCACCGCACCACGCTCACCCATACCCAGCTTCTTGGCGGTATCAGTGATCGCCTTGGCGTTGGCGAGCTGCTCCTTCGACAGGCTGATCTGCGACTGCGCACCCTGCGTGCCGTGCGGCACGAGCTTGTCCATGCCCGGCTTGACGGCAGTCTCCTGCGCGACGGTGGTCATCGCCGGGGCAGTGTGCCCGGCCGGGGACGCGAACGCGTGCGACGCGGGACCGGCGACAGCACCACCGATGAAGGCGAGGCTGGCGACACCCAGAGCGGTCCTACGAACGAACGAAGTCTTGGCAACAGCGGTGAAAGTCGTCTTCACGATGGTTCACCTTCCAATCGGGGGTACCGAGCCGCACACACGTAACAGGGGGAAACAGGTGCGTCACTCGGGAAGAAGTACGAGGCCACAGGCTCTATGAGGCGGGAAAGAACACTGCCCCGGCGCTGCTCCGGTCGTACGCGATGTATAACGACCCCACCCCCGCCAACATTCCGCCGGCAGCCCCCGAACCCAAGTTGATCAAGGGTGAAATCCTCGCAAACCCGACACTATGGGGGCAAAGCTGCATCCTCGGAGGTACGGCTGCGGCATCGGTTCGGACCCAACGAGCCAATCCCCTCGACGCGCCCATCCGCGCCATACAGGTGGATGAGGTTATCGACGTAGCGCAGGTGGCGAACGATTCGACCAGGATCCCGACGTGCTGACCGGAAACGACCTCCGGCCAGCACGTCGGGACACCGCTACCTCGGGTCAGCTCAGGTGCCGGGCGAAAAACCTCAGCGAGTTGTCCGCTTCGAAAGGCGGCACATCCCCATGCTTGCCGGGGTTGACGTGCAGCGTCTTCTCAGCCGACGCCAGAGCGTCGAACAACGCCAGGCCCTGGTCACGCGACACGATCTGGTCGTCCCACTGAAGGGTGAAGGCCAAGGACGCGACCAGTGGCCGGACGGTGATCTGCGCCCGGACTTCGACGTCGCCCTCACCACATCGGCGAGCAGCTTCGGTAAGCGGTTCACGCTCATGACCTTCTCGGTCGGTGACGTCACGATCCACGAAGGACAACTCCGCGTCCGCACGGAGCAGTCAGTTTCCGTGCTCAGCAGGACCGAGCCACTGGAGGCCAAGGTCGTCTACGCGATGGCGAACGAGGGCGACAGTTGGTGCATCGCGAAGGAGATGCCAGACCTTGAAGATGAGTGATCGACGTACCCCGTGGCGCGCCTTGCGGGCGAGCCCGGCCCCGACCGCGTGATCGCTGGGCACGGTCAGCCGTTGCGCCGGGGCACCACGCGGTGCACGGTGGTCAGCACCAGCGCCATCACCAAGCTGGCCGTGCCGGCGATCCCCACCGCTCCGCCGAGGTAGGCGTCGAAGAGCCGGGGTCGGTTGAGTTCCTCGACCGGGATCGTCAGCACCTCGTCGGTCGAGCGCAGCGCGTAGGCGGCGACGGCGAGCAGGCCCAGCCCGACCAGCCCGAGCAGGGCGACGCTGCGCCCGTGCGCGTCCGCCGACTCGACCTGTGCGTGCTCCCGCTGGGTCACCATGAGCAGGATGCCGCCGGCGGCGGCCCAGGCGCCGACGATCAGCAGGGAGGCGATCGCGTCGCTGGGCCGATGCCAGCCAGCGGAGAGGGTGGCCACCCCGGCGAGGGCGGCGTATCCGGCGGCGAGCACCGCCCCCCAGCCTCGGACCTTGGGGGGCAGGACCAGGACCAGGGCGATGGCGACCGCGGCGGCGATGGTGGTGTGCCCGCTCGGCAGGCTGTTGCCGGCACCGGCCCGCTCCGGGTCGACGCCGAAATCCGGCCGGTGGATGAGGTATTTCAGCACCTGGGTGGTGACGTTGGCGCCGGCGACGAGCATGGTCGCCACCACCGCGAGCGCGACCCGGCGACGGATCAGCGCGATGAAACCGATGACGGCGGTGGCCGCGAGCAGGGAGACCACCGACATGGCGTTGAGTACGGTGCCGACCAGCCCGTCGATCCGGTCCTGGCCGATGCTGTTCCCGGTGAGCGCGATGGTGTCGAGTAACTGGCCGTGTTCGGTGCGTACGGCGAAGCGCCAGAGCAGGACGAATGCCAGCACCTGAAGCGCGGTCAGCAGGACCAGCCACGCCACCGTCAACGCCCTTGCGCGCCCATGCATCCGGACACGGTAACGAACCCACGAATCGGGGCAAGTTGGCGGGCGGCGCGCACCACCAACGCCTGCCAGCGGGTGGGTGACGGGCTCGTCACGTACCCGTAGGTTAGGCTCTCCTAAGACGAGTGGGGGGTGGTTGATGGCGTCCGACCGGGACCGCCCGGAGTCCCTCACCGACCTGCTCGGAGGGCGCCGGGGCGGAGTGGATGCCACCGTTGCGCCGGTCGCGTTCGGCGCTGGTTGGCTGATCGGCGGCGGCTCGGTCTGGTACGGCGTCGTCGCCGCCCTCGTCTGCGGTGTCCTGGTCGCCGGGTGGCGACTGCGACGAGGTGATCGCCCCGGTTCCGTCCTCGTTGGTCTGCTCGCCGTCTGTCTCGCCGCGCTGGTCGTGCTCCGTACCGGACGGGCCAGTGACTTCTTCCTGCTGCAACTGGTCTCGAACGCGGCCAGTGCGCTCGCCTGGCTGGTCAGCATCGTGTTGCGCTGGCCGCTGCTCGGCGTGGTGGTCGGCACCCTGCTCGGCCAGCGTGGGCGGTGGCGGCGAGACCCGGACCTGTTGCGGGCCTACCGGCGGGGCAGTTGGGTCTGGGTCTGCCAGTACGCCGTCCGGTTGGCGGTCTTCCTCCCGCTCTACGCCGCCGACCAGGTGGTTGCCCTGGTCGCCGCCCGGGTGGTGCTGACCTGGCCGCTGGTCGCCGCGTGCGTGGCGGTGAGCTGGTGGGTGATCCGACGGACGCTGCCACCCGGCCATCCGGGGCTGCGGCATCCGGCCGAACGCGTGGTCAGCGGGGCGTAGAAAGCGGGGCGTAGAACGTGGCCGATGGGCTGTGAAAGTAAGCGGAGAGGCCGCCACGGGGGGAGCGGCCTCTCCGTAACAAGACGGTACTCCGCACGACGGCCGCGCGCGACCCGGGAAAGCGCTGCCCGAAAAGGATTCATCCGTACGGCAGGTGGAGCCGGGCGAGTGACACCGTGGTGCCACCCGCCCGGTGCTGGTGAACCGGCTGTTACGCCGGGGTGGTGAGCCGGCCGGTCCGCTGCGTTGGCCGAGCCGACCGGCTCACCACTGCTTGGCCTGACCGTGGGAATCAGGCCGATCAAAGAGGGTCAGCCGTTCGGGAAGAGGTTGCCGAAATCGGCGAACGCCATCGCGATGTCCGACTGGGCCCAGAACCGGTGGTAGTTGAACGTGGGTGCCGCCCCACCGTTGAGGTACGCCTGGACCTTCGGCCAGTCCGGGTCGTCGCGGTAGAACGAGCGGATGTCGACGAAGCTCTTGCCCGGGGCGATCGCGTCTCCGTTGGGCATCTCCCCGCGCCAGTTCGGTGGCAGGTAGAGACCCTGTCCGGTGGAGGCGTTGTAGACGTCGTCGAACCGCTGGTAGTCGGCCCGGGTCTCGGTGGTCGAGATGCCCCTCGGTTCGGCGTGCGCGTACATGGCGTCGAGCAGGCCCTTGGCGGTGTTCTTCGCCGCCGCGTTGCCGGACTTGGCCGCGTACCACATCAGGGTCCGGGCGTACGCCGCCCCGACGCCGACGTCGGTGCCGTGGCTGATCACCTCGACGTGCAGGTTGTTGTTGACCACCGGGGTGGTCGGGTTCCAGGTGGCCGGGGCACCGGTCCACCGCATGTCGGACGGGATCTGGAAGTTCCCGCCGGTGCCGATGGTGGTGTTGGCGATCGCCCAGGGCACCCACTTGTCCAGGATGGCCTTGGCCTTGGCGTTGCCGGTCACGTAGTACAACTCGGCGACCCGTTGCAGGGACCAGACCTGCATCCCGAACCACTGGTTGCTGCCCGGGTCCTCATAGACCGGGTGGTCGTCGTAGAACATGCCGTAGAAGGTCGGCGTACCCGACGGCGGCTGGGCGTACGAGCCGTTCCAACTGTTCGTCGCGCCACCGGCGATGCCGCCTTCGGCCGACTGCAACCACTGGTAGAACTCCAACTGCCGGTTCATGCTGTTGGTCCAGTCCGCCACCGCGGTCGCCGAACGGGGCCGCAGCTCGGTCACGTTGGTCAACGCCCAGGCGGTGAACGGGTTCTGGTATCCGAAGTGGTTGTGGCTGGAGCCGATCCGCCAGGACCAGCCGGCGGCCGGGTCGGTCGCGCCGCCCCAGGCGTAGTACCAGGAGAGCAGGTAGTGGGCGGAGTCCTTGCCGGTGCCGGCGGCGCAGGTGCTCGCCCCGACACAGTTGCCGATCTTCTTGAAGTACTTGTCGAACATGGCGTACCGCAGGTAGTCGCCCATCTTGGCGGCCTTGGCCACGGTGGCGGCCACGTCGGCCTGCTTGCCCTGCGCCTTGGCCCAGGTCAGCGCCCAGTACGCGGCCTGGATGGCGCGTGCGTCGGCGTCCGGGGCGTTGGTGTACTTCCACTGCTTGGCGGGACTGTTCGGGTCACCGATGGAGATGTCCAGGTAGCCGTTGGGGCCACCGTGGGCAAAGGTGTCGCAGGACGGCTGCGGCACCGTCTCCCAGACCGATTCCTGTGGGCCGCGCTGGAAGGTGTTGATGTACGCCGGGCGGGTGGTGCCGTCACCGCAGCGGCCGAAGCCGTACGTGTTGTCGACGTCGAGCAGCCAGTGCATGCCGTAGATGTCGCCGGTGCCGTACGTCGACTGGAGTTCGTTGCGCAGCGGGTCGGTGCCGACCGGGACGGAGGGCTGGAGCTGCGACGGGTACTGGCTCGGCAGGTTGTATTCGGCCGCGTACTGCGGGGTGCCGGCGACACCTGCGGTCGGCTGGTCGTTGTGCGACGGAATGATGTAGCGCTCCATCACGGTCCAGGCATTGTTGAACGGGGCCCAGTTCTGGGTGGCCCGGCCGTACTGCGCCTCAAGCCAGATCCAGAAGCTGAACGCCTCGGACGTGGTCTCGTGCCCGTGGTCGGGCGCCTCGACGATCAGCGTCTCGATCGAGTGGTACGGCACGCCCTCGGGACTGAAGTAGCCAGAGTTCTTGATCTTGCCGTACTGCTCAAGGAAGCGCGCGGTGTAGACGTTGTCGCCACCGCCCGGGGTGTCGTTGTCGATCTCGGTGGCGACGATCGACAGTGGGGCGTATCCGGTGGCCGAGGCGGTGAGCGTGGCGGTGCCACCGGCGGTGTCGGTGTCCTCCGCCGCGGCGACCGTGAGGTTGACGCCGGTGTTCCAGTTCGCCGTGGTGAGCGTCGCGGAGGTCGGCGTGACGGTGACGTCGGTGTCACCTGTCCGGGCGATGGTGACCGGTACGTTGCCCGACGGCGCGGCGCTCAGCCGCAGGTTCACCGAGGCGGTGCTCCCCTCCGCGACGTTCACCGAGGTCGGTGTCGCCACCAGCACCGGCCCGCTGCCGGGGCTGACGGTGAAGGCCCGTTCCGCCGTCGCGGTCAGGTTCGCGTTGTCGTACGCCCGCGCCTGGACGGTGTAGCTGCCCGCCGGTTGGTCCTCCAGCAGATAGCTGTACGGCGCCGTGGTGTCGGTGTTCACCAGCAACCCGTTGCGGTAGAACTCGACCCGGGCGATGGTGCCGTCCGGGTCGCTCGCGGTGGCCGTGAGCGGCACGTCGGCCGGGGCCACGAACGGGCCGGCCGGGATGCTCAGGCTCACCGTCGGCGGCTGGGGCGTGCTGGTGCCGCCACAGGTCACCCCGTTGACCGAGAACGAGGTGGGCTTGGCGTTGGTGCCAGAGTAGGAACCGTTGAAGCCGATGTTGGTGGAGGCGCCGGTGGCCAGGTTGCCGTTCCAGGACATGCTGGTCGCGGTCACCTGGTTGCCGGACTGGGTCCAGTTGGCCGACCAGCCCTGGGTGACCCGCTGGTTGCCGGGAAAGGCGAAGCGCAGGGTCCAGCCGTTGATCGGGTCGCCGGTGTTGCGGATCGTGACACTGGCGGAGAACCCGTTGTTCCAGTCATTGGTCGCGTAGACCACGTCGCAGGCCGGGGCCGCCTGGGCGGCGCCGGGGACGACGACCACGCCGAGCGCTGCCAGCACACCGGTGGCCAGGATCGCCACCCGGCGTCTTCTTGCGATGAGCTTCATTTCCTGACTTCTCCTCGCGGACCAGGCCGGGGCGGTTGCCGCCTCGGCTGGGCGCCTTCGTGCGCGGGTGTGGATGGTGGGGCCGCGCGTGGGTGGAAGGCGCCGGGAAGGTGGTCGACCCGTCCCGGACCGGGGTCGGCGATCGACGCAGAGCACCGGAGGTGGCGGCTCTGGTCGGTGCTGGGCGCCGTACCGAAAATGTCGGATGCCCTCGGCTGCCCGCGGTCGGCATGGCTCCCGCTCCGCGATAATTCGACAGTCTTGCATGGGAGCGCTCCCGCAGCAAGCAGGAAGCCAGTTGACTCCATTGAAGACAGACCGTCTTCGCGCTGACCTGCATTGAGAATGATCAAGATGAACACATCAGCGTTACATTGACGTTGGTCTGATGTTTCGATCTTATTTTGGGTCTTTCACAAACCCGTGACGCGGGATACAGTCCAATCAACGTCGATGGGAGCGCTTCCATCGATACCTGTGTAAGTGTTCGACCTTATGGCAACTACGGGGTACACGTGCGGAACCGGCACTGCCCGGCCCCGCACCGACCTCCGGTCAACGCGTCACCCTTGCCCAGGGCAACGCGGACCTCCAGCCGTGGGGCTGACGGTGGGCCAGCCCGGACTCCATCGCCAGCCAACTCACCACCGTCGAGAGGAGGTGGAACCAGAGCCACTCGCGTGGCCCGGCTCCCGCGCGACACGCACGACCTGGACGCCAATTCCGTTCGTGTGTGTGCAACTGATGGTGGGGACGGGGGTTGCCCTCCCCGTCCCCACGCTATACCCCCTTCAGCGAAGGGGAAATAGGTCGACAGGACAGGCGCGCCGCGCCGCCCGGTCGACCTGTTGCGTGCCTGGCGCCAAAACCGCCAGACCACCGAACAACCCATACGCAACTACCTGGGCAGCCGCTACCTTGTGATGGGAGCGCTCCCGACGCGACGCGGACGTGCCCCCACACACGAGGAGACAAGCCCTATGTCCGTACTGACCCGGCGCCACCTGCTGCGCCGCGCCGCGCTCTCCGCCAGCGCCGCCACCGCCTCCCGGGTGGGCGCGGGCGCGGCGACAACGGCAGCCGTCGCGGCGAGCGCCGCCCTGGACGGCTGCGAAACCGACTCCGAGCCGAACCCGGGGCCGGAACCAGAGCGTCGGCTCGGGCTACGGTTCCCGGACGGTTTCGGCTGGGGCGCGGCGACCTCGGCGTACCAGATCGAGGGAGCGGCCAAGGACGACGGCCGGGGCGAGTCGGTATGGGACACCTTCAGCCACACCCCGGGACGGACCCGGGGCGGGGACACCGGCGACGTCGCCGCCGACCACTACCACCGCTACGAAGCGGATCTCGACCTGATGCGGGAGCTGGGACTACGGACGTACCGTTTCTCCATCTCCTGGTCCCGGATCCAGGCCGACGGCACCGGCTCGCCCAACCAGCGCGGACTCGACTTCTACCGGCGGCTGGTCGACGGCCTGCTGGCCCGCGACATCGCCCCGATGGCCACGCTCTTCCACTGGGACCTGCCCCAGTCGCTACAGGAGGGCGGCGGCTGGGAATCACGCGATGTCGCCTACCGCTTCGCGGACTACGCCGACCACGTGTTCCGGGCCCTCGGCGACAACGTGGCGAGTTGGCTGACCATCAACGAGCCGAAAACCGTGGTGCAGAACGGCTACCTGCACGGCCATCACGCCCCCGGACACCGCGACCCGGACGCGGCCTACCTCGTCGCCCACCACCTGCAACTCGCCCACGGCCTCGCCGTCGCCGCGCTCCGGGCCACCGGCGGCAGCGGCCGGATCGGCCCGGCGCTCAACCTGCACCCGTGCTACCCCGCCGTGGACGGCGCCGAGGCGGAGGCCGCCACCAGGCTCTACGACGGGTACGAGAACCGGCTCTACCTGGACTCGATCTTCAAGGGCAGCTACCCCACTGACGTGCTCGACGACCTCGGCCCGCGCAGCCGGATGGTCCGGGCTATCCGCGACGGCGACCTGACGATCATCTCCGCCCCGGTCGACCTGCTCGCCGTGCAGTACTACACCCCGATCTACGTCACGCCGAGCGGCGGCACGGAACAGAAATGGCCCACCTCGGAGGCGAACTGGCAGCAGATCTACCCCGACGGCATGTACGACATCCTGAACCGGGTGCACCGCGAATACGGCCCTCTGCCGCTCACCATCACCGAGAACGGCCTGCCCACACCGGACACTCTCGACGGCGACACGGTGGACGACCCGGGCCGGATCACGTTCCTGCGCGACCACATGGCCGCCGCTCACCGCGCGATCAGGGACGGGGTGCCGCTGGAGAGTTACCACGTCTGGTCACTGATGGACAACTTCGAATGGGCCGAAGGGTACGACCAGCGCTGGGGCCTGATCTACGTCGACTACCCCACCCAGCGGCGCATCCTCAAGCGCAGCGCCCACTGGTACCGGAGGGTGATCGCCGACAACGGTGTCTGACGGCCATCGTGCGTCGGCCCGCGCCCGGCCTTCGGTCAGCGAGTCAGGTTCGGCTGGTGGGGTGTGGCGGTGCGGCCGAGCGACGCCGCCACATCCCCCACCTGCCGGGCCGCCTCCGCCTGGTCGGCCCCGCCGGACAACGCATCGATCGCGACCTTCCAGAGCCGGTTCAAGTCCGGATCCTCCGTCTGGATCGGCATCCGCCGGTACGGGCGGACCATGGCCTCGGCGGCCAGGAACATGTTGTCCGGAGCCGATTGGGTGGCACTCGCCGACGTGGACCCGGCCGGCGGAGGGACCGACCACGACGATTCCACCACCGGTGCCGGTGGAATCGACTGGACGGAGTGCTGTCGCGAATCCGGCTGGACGGAATGCTGTCGCGAGTCCAGCGGGACGGAGTGCTGTCGCGGAGCTGCGGGCACGGGCACGGGTACGGGTACGGGTACGGGTACGGGCATCGGTACGGCCGGATCCGTGGGTACCGGTACGGCCGGGACCGTCTCGGCCTGCTTGGGCAGCGCCGATGCGGCCTCCTCCCGGTGCGGCGCTTTCGGCTCCTTCGCCAACTGCTCGACCCGGCGCGGGACGACCGGCTCCTCCGCCGGGATGATCACATCGCGCGGCCGGGTCGACCGGCCCCTGCCAAGGGTCGTCGACACGGTGTACGGGTCAGCGCCACCGAGCAGTGCCGCTGTCGTCCGAGAGTGCGCGTCGACCACATCTTGGGTGGAGACCGGCAGCGGGCCCGCGTACGGGCGTTGGACCGCGTCGGCGAGCAGCCGGGTCTGCTTCCGCTCGGCTGGCGTACGCCCGGCCAGTTCCTCATCTACCGCATCGTGGTCCAGCGCAGGCAGATCCTGCTCGCGTTGCGGCCGGAACAGCAGCGGCGGCGGCACCGTCGCCGTCAGGGCATCGTTTCTCCTCCTGCGCTCAGGCTCCAGGTGCTCGGCTTCCTCGGTGATCCGCCGCAGATGCGCCGGTGGCATCTCCATGATCGGCGCCAGCATTCTGGGCGGCGGCGGTTCCTCGATCGGTGCCTGCTTCTGTAGCGATGGCGGCTTCTGTAGCGGCGGCAGCTCGTCGATCGGTGGCTGCTTCTGAGGTGGCGGCGGCTTCTGTAGCGGCGGCGGATCGCTCTTCGGAACCACCTTGACCTCTGGCACCGTGCCGGACTTCGAGTCGTTCTTCGCGTCCGGCCTGGCCTCGTACTTGGCGCTGAACTCGTCGAGCTGCTGGTAGTGGTCCTGCATCGACTTCCACCACGCGGCCTCGGCCAACTCCCGCTTTTCGATCGCGTCCCGCCAACGCTCACGCAGAGCCGGGTCCATTGGTTTGCCGTGGGGCACCGCTGGCCTGGGTTCGGACGGGTTGGTTATCTGGCTACCCAGGGCCGCGTACTTCGCTGCCGCCTCCGCCTCCCCCGCCGCGACGAATTCGTCACCGAGGCGGGCCAGCTTCTGTTCCTGCGTCACGATCGCCTCGAAATCGCGGCGTGCATTGTCCGGAGCACCGCTCTTGATGCCAAGCACCCGCCGGGCGTCGTCCAGCGACATCCGCACCGTCACGATCACCGGCGGGACCCGGTTGTCGCTGTGATGCCGGTCGGCGCGCGCGGTGCGGGGCAGGGTCACCGTGACGGTCGGCTCGCAGACGTACTCGATCAGGACCGACCGGCCCTCCGGCTTGACGTTGCCGAAGCTGGTCGACGAGTTCTCCCCACCGGCCGCCAACGCGACCGTCTCGCCACTGACCGGACCACTGTTGCTGCTCTCCAGCGCCTGGTACGGATCGCCCAGGTAGCCCCGGCCGAGCAGCAGCCGGGGAGCGTGCAGCGACTGGGTGAGCCGGTTCGACCCGCTGCTGATGCTGGCCGTGTTCTGCGCGACGTGCTCCCGGTACACGGCGGAGTCGACGCCAGCCAGCCTGGCCGCCACCGGTTTCAGCCCAACCTTGATCAGTGCCTCCTGCATCGACACTGTGGCGCTCGGTACCGGCGGCAGTTCCAACCCGTCCGTGTCGAAGGCCCGCCCGACGTTCGGCAGCAACACCTCCGGGGTGAACCCCTGATGCACCTGGTGCGCCCCGACGTAACCGGAGACATGCAAACGATCCGCGGCGTTGGCCAGCAACGCCTGGGTCGCCTCCTGAAGGTGGGTCGCACCAAAGAGATCCTCCGGCGCGTACCGGGGCGGCAACAGTAGACCGTTGCTCACCTGCCAGCCCGGTTCCGGGCCGGGTGTCGGGTCGGGTCGGTACGGTTTCGGGGCGTTCACGGCAGACTGGGGTGGCGGTGGGAGCCGCAGATCACCGGCCCACCGGTCGACGGTCACCGGTGCCCGAAAGGTAATCGCGCCACCCGGCACGGCCTTCCCCCGGTGGTAGATCCGGAGCTGGAACCGGGGCTCGAGCGTGATCCGCGCCTTCACCCCTCGACCGGAGCTGATGTCGGTGGTCCGCTGCTCCGACTCGGTCGTGGTCGTGGTCGTGGTCAGACTGCTGGTGTTGTACTGGTAGCCACCACCGATCGCGACCGGCTGACCGTGCGGGTTGAGCACCGCCGACGCGGCGACGTTGGCGTAGAACCCCCCGCCCCGGGCCGTCCGGATCAGGTCGGTCTGCCCCTGCGCGCCAACGGTACGCACATCAATGTCGTCGTGGTTGGCGACGAACTGGTCGAACGTCATCCCGTTGTCGAGGACCGCATCGAGGCGTACCTCGTAGAGCCGTTGACTGAAGATCCCGGGCTCGGCGTGGATCCAGGCGACACCGCCGTCGAACAGCGCCGCCCAGTTCCGCCGTACGCCGGAGCGGGACAGCGCATGCAGCATCCGGCGCCGGTTGAGCATCGGGTCCGCCAGCCCGGGCCCGGTCAACGTGTCCAGGATCGGGCGGGCCAGCGGCTGCGGATTCGGATGGCTCACCGCGTCCCTCAGCGCCGCGATCGCCGGTTCCACCAGCGATGGAACGTCGTGGAAGGTCTGCAGTCCCAGCCCGGGTGACCCGCCCGGCCGCAGGGTCAGCTTGGCGTCGCGCGCCTCGTCGGTGACCGGATTGCCGCTCGATCCCGGTCCGGTGGGGGCGGACGTCACCGGCGGCTTCACGTCACCGAACAAGCCCATCGCCACCGCCTGTTCCTCGCTGACCCGCAGGTAGACGGCGTTGTGGATGACCGCGCTGTGGCGCACCGACTTGTGACGCTCCCAGCGGTCCGGTTGGAACGCTTTGGGTACCAGCGCCTTGGGGAGATCGGCGGCGTTCGTCACCTCGGCGGCCACCGTGGCCCGCAGGTCGGCCACCACCAGGTAGGTCCGCTTCTTCCCCTTACGGTTGTTGACGTTGCGCTCGATTCCGCCGCTGACCTTGCTCCGCTTACGGGTCATCCGGTACATCAACGTCCGCTGGTAGCCGCCGGTACCGGTGCCACCACCGCCGTACTTGTCCCCGGGGCGCGCCGCCTCCCGCAGCGAGACACCGAACTGTCCCCGGGCCACGAGCTGGGTCTCGCGGGTACGGCTGCTCCACACCTGCACCCCGCCGCTCGGCGCGTGCTCGGTGGTGATCTCCGCTTGGACCGGTACGAGTCGCGGGTTGACCAGCTTACCGGCGATCGAGACGTCGAGCCGCCCACCGTCGATGTCCGTGGTGAGCGGGTCGAGATCCCACTGCTTCTCGGTCATGGCGCCGAGGTTCGTGGCCTGCTGAGCGGCGGTGAGACTGTCGGTGAGGTCAGTCCAGAGCGGCATGCCCTCCTTCAGGCTCGTGTCACCGCGCAGGCCGCCGAGATGACGCCGGGACATACGGTCCTCGTACTGCTGTGTCTCCCGGATCGTGGCCCGGGCGAGGTTGAGCAGCTCGCCACTGCCGGGCATCGACTCGACGAACTGCCACTCCTTGACCTCCCTCTGGCCTGGGGCCGAACCGGAGGGCGTGGCGGCGAGACCGGAGCGTGCCGGCTGGGTCGGGGTGTCGTTGACAAAATTGCGCAAGGTGTTCAGGACGGTTCTGGTGCTCTTGGCCAGTGGCTCCCGCCGCCCCTTGGTGACCTTCACCGGGAGGGTCACCTGCTCTTTCGGCGCGGCGCTGGCCGAGTAGAGGACGTCGACCGGGTGCCTTTCGCGCAGGCTGTACCGGGGCAGTTCCTTCCCACCGACCCGCACCGCCTTGTCCCAACGCTTGAACGTCGTGCCGTCCACGTGCCGGATGCTCTTGACCCGGGTGCCGAACCCGATCCGGGAGCCCTTCTCGCGGCCGAGCCCGACCTTGTACGGGTAGACCCGCACGACCAGCTCCAGGTCGCCGTGGTAACGCTCCGAGCTCGGTGTGCCGCCGTGCAGTGCGGTGTCCTGCGCGCTCACGTCCACACCGCCCTGCTGCGCCCGGCGTCCCTGCAACTCGACCGAGGCCGCTGGGCTGAAACCCGTGTTCACCGCACCGTCGCTGGACCGGAAGATGAGCCCGCCCTCGACGGCCACCGCGGTCCGCCACTGGGCACCGCCAGCGGCACTGTCCTGCTCACCACGGCTCTGGAAGTTACGTACGGCGACGTTCTTCTCCACACCGTCGTGCACCAACTGCTGCGGATGCCGGGCGGTCACGTGGACCACCACCTGGCGGCTGGAGAACCACTTGGTCCGCGTCAGTCGGACCGCAATCCCGCCGTTGAGCAACGTGGTGTAGTTCTGCCGCAACGCCGGCACCGACAGCGCCCGGTCCAGCTCCATCTGGTTGCGCTGGCGTTCGCTCGCGGAGCTGGCAAAACCCATCCGGTGGACCACACCCTCACGGCGAAACCGGGGCAGGAAACCACCGCCGAACCGCCGGACCAGCCGCGCGGTCTGCTGATGCAGATCGGCGAACTGGCTCATCTCGTACGGCATCGCATGCCCGCCCTTGTCGGCGAACGGCGGCGGATGCTTGCCCGGCCCCTCCTCCGGGTCGACCTCGCGGTTCTTACCCTTGGTGTTCGGAACGATCGACACAGTGCTTGTCCTGCGGTACAACCTTTCCTGCTGAGGATCGTGCTGGTCGTCATCGGTGCTGCCCGCAATGGACACCGTGCTGTCTCGGCGGAACAACCTCGGCCGTTCCGGCGACGTGGCGCTGGTCCTACGCTTCTCCTTGGGCGATTCCGGCAACGTGATGCTGGTCCTACGCTGCTCCTTGGGCGACTCCGGCAACGTGATGCTGGTCCTACGCTGCTCCTTGGGCGGTACGACGGAATCGGAGCTGGTTCTGCCGTCTTCCTTGGCCGACCCGGCGCTTGTCCTCCCGGGCGCCGTGCCAGTCCTCTTCAGCACCGGCGGTCGCGCGTTCCTGATCATCTCCTCGGCCTTGGCCTTCGGAAGGCGGGACAGCACGTTCAGATCCAGCACGATCGGGCGTACGCCGGAACGGAAAGGCGTCTGGAAGGCATTGACCCGGGTAGCGGTGTTGAGGGTGAGCCGCACGTTCACCTTGGCCAGAACGTTTTCGATGTCCTTGAACTCGGTGCCGGTCCGGGTGGTGCTGCTCTGCCGGGCGCTGGTGGTGGTGTTGCGCCGGAAACCCGCGCTGAGTCGCAGTTGCACGTACGCCCACCCGAAGCCCCAGCGGATCGGTACCACGCTACCGCCGCCGCCGACCGAGCTGATGTGCTGCTCCCGACCGTTGACCGTATACCCGGGCTGCCACCGGAACGAGGACTTCTTGACGTCCGCGACCAACTGCACCCCGGTAACCTCCGCGTTGAGCTGAAGGGCCACCGCCTGACGGCGGGACGGGCTGAGGATCAACGGCGAGTTCACGTCGCTCTCCAACGCCGGGAGCAGTTGCCCCAGCACGCTGGGCTCACTCAACAACGTCCGAAGCTGCTCCCGGCTGAGGCTCCCCTGGTCGGCGGTGCCGGTCGGTTGGAACTGGCGCAGAATCTCCTCGACGACCTCGTTCCAGGTCCGCGGATCCGTGCCGCCGTCGTCCTCGATAGTGGTCAGGGGGGCCACGGCTCCGTCGGTCGAACTGAAGGTGGTTGGCTGGGCGACGGTCACCGTCCGGGCATCCAGAATCCGGACCACATTCAGGTTCTGGACCAGCGTCGACACGTCGAACCGGCCCCGCTGCATGTGGTCGGTGCGTGGGGTCGCCTTGGCGATGTCGTCCAGCGTGCGGAAGCCAACCTGAGCGGTGACCACGTTCGGCGGCACTCCCGCGTCGTCTGCCGTCGTCTGGTGGGCCGGCGGCGGGGTGGGCGGCACCGACCCCGGTTTGCCGACGTGCACGGCGAACCGCACCGGCGCCAACATCAGGTGGGACGGCCCGCCACTGCGGATGTTGTGCGAGTCGAAGAGGGTCGCGCCGCTCTCACTGGTCACCGCCGCCTGGGCCAGGGCCACCTCGCCGGACGCCCCGCCACCCGGCCCGAACCGGCCACCGATCATGAAGCCGGCGCCGACGGCGAGGCTGTCACCGGAACTCTCGGTCTCCTTCAGCGCCGTACTGAAGTCGTTCCTGGTGTCGTACTTGGCCTTGTCGTCTTTTTGGTCCAGCCGCTCCTGCTGGTCGGTCAGGCGGGTCGTGGAGACGGTGACGCTGTGCCAACGACCGCTGCCGTCGCGGACGTCGAACGTACGCCCACCGCTGGTGAAGAACGACTGCAGGTCCTCACGGAGCGCGCTTTCGATGCCGCTGAAGTCGACGCTGATCGCCTGTCGGCCGCCCGGGGTGAACCGGTGCACGATTGGCCGAATCCGGGCTCGTACCTGTTGCTCGACATCGATTCGCAGGTCGTGGACCAGCTTTTCCAGGTCGGCGGCGCCGTCCACCTCGTACAGCAGATCGGGCTGATCCTGGTAGAGCGAGCCGCTCGGCTTCGGCACCACGGTCGACGTGGATGCCTCCTTTTTCAACTGCTCAACTCGGGTTTGGGGTTTCGACCCGGACCCGAAACGGCGGGAGAACATGCCGGGGCCAGGGTTGCGCGGCGAGTCCACCAACGCGTCGACGAGGGACGACGTGCCGCGCCCGTGCTGCGATCCGGCCTCCCCGGCCAGCGGCACCCAGCGGCCGGAGGCGTCGGTCAGCATGACCCGGGCCAGTGGCAGGTTCTCCGCCAGTCCCTGGTCAGACGTTGCGTCCTGCCAACCCGCGGGACGCTGGAGATCCACCCACTTCAGCCGACCCGGCTCCCCCACCGGCACGGTCGCGTCGGCGTGCAACTCGAACATGTGCGCGTCGCCGCCCGGCGGACGTACCCACACGTACGCGCTCCAGCCGTCCCGCCGAGCGCCGTCAGCATCGGTCAACAGGCTCCGCAGTGCGTCGGCGTCGCCCCCGAACTGTTCCCATGAACCGTCGATGGCATGCGCGAACTCCCGGGGGTCGCCCCGGTGCAACAGCGTCTCGTCCACCGTCCGCCGGGCAATCCGACCATGTTTCGCCAGGTACGACGCGAGCAGGCCGGGATAGCAGTCCGGCTCACCGTTCCAGGTGGGTCGGGTCGGATCGGTGAGCAGCCGTCCCAGGCTGGCGCTGACCTCATGCGGGTTCCGGGGTGCCGACACGTCCCGTCGCCCGAAGTCCGCCGCCACCCGTCGCAGCACCTCGGAGTCCTTCGGAAGCACTCGGGCGGGCTCCGGCGTGAGCACCCGACGCGGCTGCTCCGGTCCGGTGTCCGGGCGCTGGCCGTTGGAGCGGTTGCCGTCGGGCAGGGCGTCCACCGGCTCAGGACGGAGCAGTCGATCCGGTACGACCGGCGCGTCCCGACGTACCGGGCCGGGTTCCGTGCCGATCTTCGACGGCGGTCCGCCAGCGCCGTCCCGGACCGGGCCAGGAGATTCGCCGGGCGGCGGGGTAGCCGGGGTGGACGTGGTGGACGTGGTGGACGTGGTGGCCGGGCTACGGAGGGGAGGCTCGGTGACCGTATGGGACGGACCGGTCGACCGTGCGGGCGCGGGCGTCGAACTGTCCGTCGGGGGCGACGACGATACGACCGAAGCACCGGGCGGCGTGGTGACCGGGCCGGTTCCCGGCGCCGAGTTGATCTGCGTAGGGCTGGAGAGGGGCGCTGGCCCGGGCGTGACTGCCGGCGTGACCTGGGACGGTGTGACCTGGGACGGCGTGGAAACCGACGTGCTCGGGGCCGGCGGGGCGGCCGACGTCACCGGACTGGGCGTCGAAACCGATGTGGTCGGGGTCGGCGTGACGGTGCCCGGGACCGGTGTCGAGCTAATGCCAGCCGGACCGATACCGGCCAGACCGGGCGGGACGGACGGTACGGGTGCCGGTCCTGTCAACTCCGGGGCCGTATCCGTCGAAGGAGTGGACGGCATCGCGGGTACGTCCGGGGCGGCGGAGGTGCCCGGGGTGCCCGGCCCCGGCGAAAACCAGTGCTCCTGCTCGCCGTTCATCCCGGACGTGTCGGTGTTCGGTGGGACGCCGTCACTGCCCGGCGCCGGGGCATCCACGTCGACGAGTCCCGGGACGGGAGCGAGGAACACGGGTGGCCCCGGCAGGTCGGCCGGTACCAGCACAGGCGGCGTGTCCAGCGGCATTGACGACAGATCCTGGTCCGGCCCGATAATCACCTCTGGCGGAATAATCACGTCCGGCCCGGTGATGACGTCCGGCGGAATAATCACGTCCGGTCCGGTGATGACGTCCGACGGGATGATCACGTCGGATCCGGGCACCTCACCAGCCGGCGGGACACCAGGCAGGAACACCTCATCTCCATCCACCGACGACCCGGCACCACTTCCCGTCGACGAACCCGACCTGCCCGGACCCGAGTTCGAGCCCGACCCCGAGCCTGGGTTTGCCGGAGGAGCCTGCGAATAGGACGGCGGGGAACCCGGACCACCCCCCGAATACCCGGGCGGCGAATCGGTAGCAGACCCGGAATACCCAGGCGGACCGTCAGGATCAACCGCCACATACGGCGGCACCGGATCCCGATCCGCGACCGTGTCCGGATCAACATCCGCCGACACACCACCCGACTTCGGACCGTCCTTCCCATCACCCCGAACCGCGTCCCCAACCACCCCCGCCGTATCCATCGTGAAACTGTTCAACATGCTCGACACCACCGTCGGCGCCAAAAT
>NZ_JBITIH010000033.1:0-55499 GCF_044458865.1 Micromonospora sp. NPDC050417 | reverse complement strand
GGCGAGGGCGATGGAGAGGGCGTGGACGTGTCGGCCGAGTCCGCCGACGAGGACGGGTGGGTATTCCCAGGAGAGCATCAGAATCCGCTGCCGGCGGGCGGTCCGGATGTCTATTACCTCGGCCTTAGGCGACATGGTCCGGCCCTCCAAGTCTGTGTGGGGCATGCACGGGTAGGCACCTGGGCGGGTGCCGTGACACGTCCTTTGGGTTGTGGCCAATCCTGCCGGTACCGAGATAACCAGCGAAGACGTGGCCGTTGCGGTCATGTAACGGGCAACGGTCAGCTTTGTCCAGACCGCGAATGAGGTTTTGTCAGACGGATCGAAATATGTGCATCGAGTACGTGGAAGATGCGCGTCGATCGGGTTGCGCGGATGTGTCGGCGGTGTGGCTGTGGAACCTGCGCGGTCGGGAATTCAGCTCCGGCGGACGCGCAGCACCTCGCCCACGGACCACGCTTGGAATGGGCACCCGGTGGCCGTGTGTGGTGGTAGGCCGTCTGCCGTCTCGCTAACCGAGCCTAAGCCAAATTCGGGCAAATGAGAATCTATGCCGATCAACATTTCGTCAGTCGACATTCCCGCCCGCCGACAGGCGTCCAGCCAGGGTCCGATCATCCACGGCCAGACGGTGCCCTGGTGGTACGCGCCGTCCCGCTCGGCCGGGCCACCCCGGTGCCGGCCGAGGAAACCGGGGCTGTCCTGGGCCAGGCTGCGCGGGCCGAGCGGGGTGAGCAGCGCCGCGCCGAGCAGCCGCAGCACCGCCGGGTCCGGCGTCAGCGGCGCGTACGGCAGCGACCAGGCGAGCAGTTGGTTGGGGCGGAGCAGGTCGTCGTCGTGCAGGGTCGCGCCGCCCAGCGGGTAGGTCGGTGCCGGTGCGTCGACCACGTCGTAGAGCCAACCCACCGGGCTCGGGAACCGGTGCCGGAACGACGCCAGCGCCTGCTGGTGGGCCCGGGGCGCGGCACCGGCGTCCTGTTCGAGCAGGTCCGCGACGGCCCCGACAGCGGCGAGCGCGTTGATCCAGAGCGCGTTGACCTCCACCGGCTTGCCCGCCCGGGGCGTCACCGGGATGCCGTACACCCGGGCGTCCATCCAGGTCAGTGCCTCACCGCTGGCGCCCTGGGTGAGCAACCCGTCGTCCGGGTCGACGTGGATGCCGTACCGGGTGCCGGCGAGGTGGCCGTCGACCACCGTGCGCAGCGCCGGCAGCAGCTCGTCGGCGAGGTCGGTGTCCGAGGTCAGCTCGACGTGCCGGGCCACCGCGTGCAGGAACCAGAGGGTGGCGTCGGCCGTGTTGTACTCCACCCGGCCGGTGTCGGCGGTGTTCGCCAACATGCCCTCGGAGAGCGTCGCCGCGTACGCGCGCAGCAGCTCGCGCCCCTCGTCGGCCCGCCCGGTGTGCAGGAACAGTCCCTCGTAGGCGGTCATCGTGTCCCGCGACCAGGCGCCGAACCACGGGTAGCCGGCCACCACGTCCGGCCCGGTGCCGGTCCGCACCACGAACGCGTCGGCGGCCAGGGCGAGGGTCGCCTCCACCGGGCCGGCAGGTTTCGCCGCCGCCGCCACCCGCCGGTTGCGGCGCCGGGCCTCGGCGACGATCTCGGTCGCCACCGGCGGCTCCTCGGCCAGGTCCTGCGCCCAGGCGAGTACGGAGACCGTGTCGCCGGGGCCCGTCAGCTCGCCGGTGAAGGTGCCCGCGTGCCAGAGATCCTCCTCGGCGAGCAGTCCCCGGGCCGCCTCCTCACGGTGGTGCACCCCGTGCCACCACTGGCCGACCGGTTTCCAGTCCGGTCCGGAGAGCCGGTACGCCCCCTCGACGACCGCCCCGCCGGCGACCGGCTCGACCCGGGGCGCCGGCCCGTCCGCGCGCCGCTCGGCGTGCGCGTCCCGCCAGGTGCAGGCCGCGGCGAGGGTGAGCCGTACCGGGCCGCCGGAGATCAGCCGGTGGACCACGGCGACGCAGGGCCGCCCGTACGTCATCGCCAGCTCGCGTTCGATCACCAGGTCACCGACCCGCCAGCGCCAGCGGGGAAGCCCGTCGACCAGTTCGAAGCGTTCGAGCCGTTCGAAACCGCGCGGGTCGACGTCGCCGGAACGCCACTCGTGGGTGGCGAGCCGGACCTGCGCGCCGGAGGGGAAGATGATCGCCGGGTCCAGGCTGACCAGGCCGAGTCGGCGGGTGGCCGGGGTCTCCCCGGCAACCACCAGCAACCCGTGGTAGCGCCGGGTACGCAGTCCGCTGACCGTGCCCATCGCGTATCCGCCCCGGCCGTCCGGGACCAACCACTCCCGGCTGGCACCCGCGCTCAACTGTCCGCAGACCTGTGGACCGAAGCCGATCTCGATCAACGTTCCTCCCGAGAGTCGCCCCACGAGGGTGTCTGTAACACGCCCCAGGAACAATGGCGAGTGTGGTCAAGTTCGTACGAGGGATCTTCCGACGGAAGATCGAGGAAGCGGAGGTGATCAGCGACGTGCCGGCCGCCGCAGACCCGGGAGACAACGCGGAGCGGATCCGGTTGGCTCAGGCCGACTCGGGCGAGCAGGCCTGGCGACAATGGGGTCCCTATCTGTCGGAGCGGGCCTGGGGAACGGTTCGCGAAGACTACAGCGAACACGGTACGGCCTGGGACTACTTCCCGCATGATCATGCGCGCTCCCGTGCCTACCGGTGGAACGAGGACGGTATGGCCGGCGTCTGCGACGACCGGCAGACGTTCTGCTTCGCCCTCGCACTGTGGAACGGCGCCGATCCTATCCTCAAAGAGCGCATGTTCGGGCTCGGCAGCGACGGTGGCAACCACGGTGAGGACGCCAAGGAGTACTGGTGGTACCAGGACTCGACGCCGACCCACTCGTACATGCGCTGGCGTTACCACTACCCGCAGACCCGCTACCCGTACGACGACCTGGTCTCGGTCAACGGTCTGCGGGGCCGGGACGAGACCGAGTACGAACTGGTCGATACCGGAATTTTCGATGACAACCGCTACTGGGCGGTGACGGTCGACTACGCCAAGGCGTCACCGACCGACATGTGCGTGCTGATCACGGTCGCCAACCGGGGTGACGAGGAAGCCCGGCTGCACGTCCTGCCCACCCTCTGGTTCCGCAACACCTGGGCCTGGGGTCTGCCCGGTCGCGACGCCGTCCCGACGATCACCGGCGCCCACGCCCGGCTCGTCGGCGAGCACGGCATCCTCGGCCAACTCGTCCTCGCCGGCGACGGCGAACCCACCCCGCTGCTCTGCGACAACGAGACGAACGCCGAACGACTCTGGGACCTGCCCGGCCGCAGCCCCTACCCCAAGGACGGGATCAACGACCACGTGGTCTCCGGCGCGGCGACGGTCAACCCGGCCCGCGAGGGAACCAAGGGGGCGCTGCACTACGTACTCGACGTGCCAGCCGGCGGGCAGGCGGAGATCCGGCTGCGGCTGACCCTGACCGCCCCGCCGCCGAGCACCACCCCGGCCCCGGCACTCGACCTCGGCGCCGACTTCGAGACCACCCTCGCCGCCCGCCGGGCCGAAGCCGACGCCTTCTTCGCCCGGATCATCCCGGACACCGTCCCGGCACCCGAGGCGCAGGTCGCCCGGCAGGCCATCGCCGGACTGATGTGGGGCAAGCAGTTCTACCACTTCGACGTGCAGCAGTGGCTCGACGGCGACCCCGGCTCGGCGCCCCCGCCACCCGGCCGCCGGCACGGGCGCAACAGTGCCTGGTGGCACATGAACAGCTTCGACGTCATCTCCATGCCCGACCCCTGGGAATACCCCTGGTACGCGGCCTGGGACCTGGCCTTTCACTGCGTCACCATCGCCCGGGTCGACCCGGGCTTCGCCAAGGCCCAACTGGTCCTGCTGCTGCGCGAGTGGTACCTGCACCCCAACGGGCAGATCCCGGCGTACGAGTGGGCGTTCGCCGACGTCAACCCGCCGGTGCACGCCTGGGCGGCGCTGCGGGTGTTCGAGATCGACGGCGGGCGCGACTTCGACTTCCTCGCCCGGGTCATGCACAAGCTGCTGCTCAACTTCACCTGGTGGGTGAACCGCAAGGACGTCAACGGCAACAACGTGTTCGAGGGCGGCTTCCTCGGGCTGGACAACGTCGGACCGTTCGACCGCTCGGCCGCGCTGCCGGTCGCCGGGGTGCTGGAGCAGTCCGACGGCACCGGCTGGATGGCCATGTACGCGCTCAACCTGCTCGACATGGCGCTCGCCCTGGCCCAGCACGACCCCACGTACGCGGACATCGCCACCAAGTTCTTCGAGCACTTCGCGTACATCGCCGCGGCGGCGTACAAGCAGGGGCTCTGGGACGACGACGACTCCTTCTTCTACGACCAGCTCCGCCTCCCCGACGGCAGCAAGGTCCCGCTGAAGGTCCGCTCGGTGGTCGGCCTGCTGCCGTTGGCCGCCACCACCCGGCTCAGCGCGAAGACCCTGCACCGGCTGCCGGAACTCGCCGCCCGGCTGCGCTGGTTCCTCACCCACAAACCGGAGTACGCCGACGTGCTCGGCGCCCGCCGGTTGGCCCCGGACGGGCGCCAGCAGCGACTGCTCTCCATGGTCGGCCCCGACCAGGTGGTACGCCTGCTCGCCCGGATGCTCGACGAGGACGAGTTCCTCTCCCCGTACGGGCTCCGGACGCTCTCCCGGCAGCACCTGGAAAAGCCGTTCACGGTCTCGCTCGGAGGGCAGGACTTCACCGTCGGGTACGAGCCGGCGGAGTCGACCAGCGGCCTGTTCGGCGGCAACTCCAACTGGCGCGGCCCGATCTGGATGCCGACCAACTTCCTGTTGATCCACGCACTGCGCGACTACGCCGCCTTCTTCGGCGACGACCTGTTGATCGAGTATCCGACCAGGTCCGGGGTGAAACGTACGCTGAGCGAGATCGCCGACGACCTCTCGCACCGGTTGATCTCGCTCTTCGTACCGGACGGCTGGGGTCGGCGCCCGATCTACGGCGCCTGCGACCTGTTCCAACGCCACCCGGACTGGAAGGACCTGATCGCCTTCCCGGAGTACTTCCACGGCGACAACGGCGCCGGTCTGGGCGCCTGGCACCAGACCGGATGGACCGCCCTGGTAGCCGACCTCATCCTCACCGCCCGCCGGTAAGGAAGGGCCCCTTGTTATCGCTTTTTGTAGAGGAAGGGGCCCTTCCTAACCGCGTGTGGGGGTAGGTTCTCGGCAGGGCACCCCCGCGTACGTCAGCCCGTGGACACCACCCCTCACACCTGCGGTGAAGGGTCGTATCCATGGTCGTTGGACATCCCGCCGACGTCGACGTGACGCTTCGAGTGAACGGGCAGACGCGGCGGTTGCGGGTGGAGAGCCGCGTCACCCTGCTCGACGCGTTACGCGACCACCTCGGCCTCACCGGCACGAAGAAGGGCTGCGACCAGGGCGCCTGCGGCGCCTGCACGGTCCTGCTCGACGGCAGATCGGTGGTGTCGTGCCTGGTGCTGGCGGCACAGTGCGACGGCCGGGAGGTGATCACCGTCGAAGGGCTGGCACCCGACGGCGGGCTGCACCCGGTGCAGGAGGCGTTCGTCCGGCACGACGGGTTCCAGTGCGGGTACTGCACCCCGGGGCAGATCATGTCGGCGGTCGCGCTGCTCGCCGACGGGGGCACCCGCTCCGACGACGAGATCCGCGAGCTCATGAGCGGCAACCTCTGCCGCTGCGGCGCGTACCCGAACATCGTCGCCGCGATCCGCGAGCTGGCCGGCGCCGCCGCTACGCCCGCCGGAGCCGGCACCGGGCCGCGAGCGGACGGTGAGGCACGATGACCGCCTTCGAGTACGTCCGTCCCGACGACGTCACCGGTGCGGTGGCGATGGTCAGCGCCGACCCGGCCGCCGCCTATCTCGCCGGCGGCACGACCCAGCTCGACCTGCTGCTCAAGGACGGTGTGGTCACGTCGGACCGGCTGGTCGACATCGGCCGGCTCCCGCTGCGCGGAATCACCGAGGGCGTCGGCAAGCTCAACGTGGGAGCGCTCACCACCATGGAGGAACTCTCCGCCGACCCGGTCGTACGGCGGCGGCTGCCGTTCGTCCACGACGCGCTGCTCGCCGGTGCCTCGCCCCAGCTTCGCAACATGGCGACGATCGGCGGCAACCTGCTGCAACGTACCCGGTGCCGGTACTTCCGGGACGCGGCGGTGCCGGCCTGCAACAAACGCGCGCCGGGCTCCGGCTGCGCGGCGGTCGCCGGCCGGGCGCGGATGCACGCGATCCTCGGCGCCAGCGAGAAGTGCATCGCCGTGCACGCCTCGGACCTCTGTGTACCGTTCGCGGCGCTCGACGTCGAGGTGCACATTCGGGGCACCGGCGGCCGGCGCAGCGTTCCGCTGACCGAGTTCTACCTGCTGCCCGGCGACCGGCCGGAGATCGAGACGGTGCTCGCACACGGTGAGTTGATCACCCATGTGGAGGTGCCGCTGCCGCCGTCCGGGACCCGCTCGGGCTACCTGAAGGTGCGCGACCGGGCGTCGTACGAGTTCGCGCTCACCTCCGCCGCCGCGGCCCTGGTGATCGAGGACGGCACGATCGTGTGGGCGAGGCTCGCTCTCGGCGGTGTCGGCACGGTGCCGTGGCGGGCCCGCGAGGCCGAGGCGGTCCTCACCGGCGCGGCGCCGACCGTCGAGACGTACCGGGCGGCGGCGGAGGCGACGATCCGCGACCCGTTCACCGTGCCCGGCACCGCGTTCAAGGTGGAGCTGGTCAAACGTACGATCGTCCGGGTCCTCCGCGACGTCGCCGAGGCCCGACCGTGACCGCCGTGATCGGCCGGGACATCCTCGGCGATCCGGTCGACCGGGTCGACGGGCCGGTCAAGGTGACCGGTGCCGCCCCGTACCCGTCGGACGTCACCTACCCGGGCCTGGTCCACGCGGCGCTGGTGCAGTCCACCATCGGCGCCGGGACGATCAGCCGGATCGACACCGTGGCCGCCGGTGCGGCGCGGGGGGTCCTGACCGTGCTCACGTACGAGAACGTGCCGGCGCTCGCCGAAGCGCCGAAGGTGTTGCTCAGCCCGGCGCCCCGGTTCCCGTTGAAGGACAACCGGATCGTGCACTACGGCCAGCACGTCGCGATCGTGGTGGCGGAGACCGTTGAGCAGGCGGTGGCGGCGGCCCGGCTCGTGCGGGTCGACTACGCGACGACGGAGGCCCTGCTCGACATCGACGACCCCCGGGCCCCGGTCGACCGGAACCCGTGGGGGATGGAGAACAGCCGAGGTGACGTCACCGCCGCCCTCGCCTCGGCCGAGGTGACCTACGACGAGACGTTCACCATCTCGGCGGAGACCAACAACCCGATGGGGCTTTTCGCCACCGTGGCCCGATGGGAGGATGACCGACTGGTCGTCCACGAGTCGACCCAGTGGCCGATGATGGCCCGGCAGGTCCTGGCGACCATGTTCGGCCTCCCCGAGCAGAACGTACGCGTGCTCGTGCCCTTCATCGGCGGCGGATTCGGTGCCGGCCTCCGCCTGCCGCCGCACGCGGTGCTGACCGCACTCGCGGCGCGGACCGTCCAGCGCCCGGTGAAGCTGGTCCTCACCCGACCACAGATGTTCACCTCCATCGGACACCGGCCGGCCACGGTGCAACGCGTGCGGCTCGGCGCCACCCGGGACGGTCAGCTCGTGGCGATCGACCACGAGGGCACCTCGACCGGCGGGATCGAGGAGGGCGGCGTCGAACCCACCACCATGGTCACGCCCGAGATGTACGCCTGCCCCAACGTCGCCACCCACGACCGCCAGGTACGGCTGAACATCCCGAACCCGGGCGCCATGCGGGCGCCCGGGACAGTCGAGGGCAACTTCGCGGTCGAGTCGGCGCTCGACGAGCTGGCGTACCTGCTGCACTGTGATCCGATCCAGCTCCGGTTGCGCAACTACGCCGAGGTCTCGCCGGTGTCCGGCCTGCCGTGGTCCAGCAAGGCGCTGCGGGAGTGCTACCGGGTCGGGGCGCAGCGGTTCGGCTGGCAGCGGCGCAACCCCGAGGTCCGGTCGATGCGCGACGGTGACTGGCTGGTCGGCTACGGCATGGCCGGGGTCACCTTCCACTGGTACCAGGCGCCCTGTCAGGCCAGGATCTCGATCCGCCGGGACGGC
The DNA here is from genome assembly GCF_044458865.1 of Micromonospora sp. NPDC050417. Classification (NCBI taxonomy): domain Bacteria; kingdom Bacillati; phylum Actinomycetota; class Actinomycetes; order Micromonosporales; family Micromonosporaceae; genus Micromonospora; species Micromonospora sp. NPDC050417. The sequence goes on along the minus strand of NZ_JBITIH010000033.1, from coordinate 47,358 downwards.
ACCGCGTACGCCCGCAGTGCGGCGACCGACCTCGGTACCGGCACGTACACGGTCGCCACGCAGCTCACCGCAGAGTTGCTCGGTCTCGACCTCGGCCGGGTCCGGTTCGACCTCGGCGACAGCGACCTGCCGCCGGCACCCCAGTCCGGCGGTTCGGGACTGGCGATGTCGTTGGGCGCCGCGCTGCACGCCGCCGCCGGCAACCTGCTGCGGGCCTTTCTGGGCGTGATCGCCACCGACGAGCGGTCACCGCTGCGGGGCAGGGGAGTGGACGACGTCACCATGTCGACCGGGCGGATCCACCTGGTCGACGACCCGTCGGTCGGGGAGACGTACACCGACATCCTGACCCGTCACGACCTGGCCGAGCTGACCGCGGACGGCGCGGTGGACCCGACGCCCGAGGGCGCGGACGTGGAGCCGGTGGGCGCGTTCGCCGCGCGATTCGTCGAGGTCCGGGTCGACGAGGAGATCGGCCGGCTGCGGGTCGCCCGGATGGTCACGGCCGTCGACGGTGGCCGCATCCTGAACGAGAAGACCGCGCGGAGCCAGATCACCGGTGCCACGGTGATGGGGATCGGAATGTCGCTGCTGGAACAGACCGAGTTCGACCCCGGCACCGGCCGGATCGCCAACGCGACACTCGGCGACTACCTGGTGCCGGTCAGCGCGGACGTGCCCGATCTCGACGTCGTCTTCGTCGGCGAGCGGGACCGGTTCAGCCCGGTCGGGATCAAGGGGCTCGGTGAGGTCGGGATCGTCGGGGTGGCGGCGGCGATCGCCAACGCGGTCCACCACGCCACCGGCCGTCGCATCCGCTCCCTGCCGATCACCGTCGAAGACCTGCTGTAGACAGCCGCGCCGGTCAGCCCCGCGCCGGTCAGCCCCGCGCCGGTCAGCCCCGCGTGGAGCTGACCCGGCAACGCGCCGGCCCAGGTGCTGACACGCGCCGGCCCCGGTGCTGACCGGAGCCGGCGCGTCCGTGCGGTCAGGCGTACGCGATGAGCATGGCCGGGCGTTCGACACAGTCGGCGACGTGCCGCAGGAAGCCCCCGGCGACGCCACCGTCGCAGACCCGGTGATCGAAGGTGAGACTGAGCTGGGTCACCTTGCGGACCGCGAGCGCACCGTCGACCACCCACGGTTTGTCGACGATGCGACCGATACCGAGCAGCGCCGCCTCCGGGTGGTTGATGATCGGGGTCGATCCGTCGACACCGAACACGCCGTAGTTGTTCAGCGTGAAGGTGCCACCGGTCAGCCGGGCCGGCGGCAGCGTACCGGCGCGGGCCGCCGCCGTCGTCGCGGCGAGTTCGGTGGCGAGTTCGCTGGTGGTGAGCTGCTGGGCGTCGCGCAGCACCGGGACGACCAGGCCCCGGTCGGTCTGCGCCGCGATGCCCAGGTGCACCCCGGCGGACTGGATGACCCGTTGGCCCTCGGTGTCGACCCGGGCGTTGAGTTGCGGGTAGTGACGCAGCCCGCTGAGGCAGATCCGGGCCAGCAGCGCGAGGATGCTCACCGGCTGTTCCGGGCGGGCCGCGTTGATCGCCGCCCGCGTGTCGAGCAGCGCGGTGGCATCCACGTCCACCCAGATGGTGACCTCGGGGATCTCCCGTCGGCTGCGGGAGAGCTTGTCCGCGATCACCTTGCGCACCCCGGTCAACGGGATGATCACATCCGTGGTGGCCGGTTCGGCCGACGTGGCTGTCTCGTCCGGCGGCGCAACGGTCGCCGCTCGTGCCGCCAGTGCGGCGGTCTCGACGTCGGCCCGGCGGATCACGCCACCGGGTCCACTGCCGCCCAGTCCGGCCAGGTCCACGCCGTGTTCCCGGGCAAGCCGCCGGACGATCGGCGACAGGACCAGCGGCGCCCCGCCAGCCGGCCGCGCCATCACGGTGACCGGGCCAGGCGCCGGGGTCGGGGTCGGGGCGGGTGCGGGGGGCACGGCCTGCGGCCCGGGTGTCGGGCGCACCTGCTCTCCGGCCACCGCCCGGGGACGTCGGCGGCGCCGACCTCCGCCGCCGTGGCCGGTGCCGTACCCGATCAGCACGTTGCCCGAGCCGGCCCGCTCCTCCTCCCGGTAGGTGGCGTGCGCGACGGGCTCGGCCGGGGTGTCCGATCCGGCGTCCAGGGGCGCCACGGTGATCAGTGGCTGACCCACCGGGCGCACCTCACCCTCCGCGCCGTGCAGGGCGACGACCCGGCCCGCGTACGGGCAGGGCACGTCGACGACCGCCTTGGCGGTCTCCACCTCGACGACGCTCTGGTCCACGGTCACCAGGTCACCGACCGCGACCCGCCACTGCACGATCTCCGCCTCGGTGAGACCTTCCCCCAGGTCGGGCAGGAGGAACACCCGCTGGGTGCCGACGGTGCTCATGCCGCGCTGCCTTCGAGCGTCGGCAACCAGCGCCGGTCTGGCTGGTCGTCCCACTGGAGCCGGGCGACCGCGTCGAGCACCCGGTCGACGTTCGGCAGGTGGGTGTGTTCGAGCATCGGTGCCGGGTACGGGATGTCCAGCCCGGTGACCCGCAACACCGGCGCGTGCAGCGAGTGGAAGCAGCGTTCCTGCACCCGGGCGGCGATCTCGGCGCCGACGCCGGCGAAGCCCTGCGCCTCCTGGATCACCACGCACCGGCCGGTACGGCGAACCGAGGCCGTGATCGTCTCGTCGTCGAACGGCACGATCGTGCGGCAGTCGACGACCTCAAGATCCCAGCCCTCCGCGACGGCGGCCTCGGCGGCCTCCAGGGCGACCGGCACCGAGGGTCCGTACGCGACGAGGGTGGCGTCGCGTCCGGGGCGACGGACCACGGCGCGACCGAACGGCTCGGCGGCCACCGGCAGGGCGGCCTCGTCACTGGCGAAGTAGAGCTTCTTCGGTTCCATGAAGACGACCGGGTCCGGATCGGCGATCGCCTCGCGCAGCAGTGAGTACGCGTCCGCGACCGTGGCCGGGGTGACGACCTTCAGGCCCGGGGTGTGGGCGTAGTACGCCTCGCTGGAGTCACAGTGGTGCTCGACCCCTCCGATGCCTCCGGCGTACGGCACCCGGATCACGATCGGCACGCTCAGCGCGCCCCGGGTCCGGTTGCGCAGTTTCGCGACGTGCGAGGCGATCTGCTCGAACGCCGGGTAGGCGAACGCGTCGAACTGCATCTCGACCACCGGCCGCAGCCCGGACATCGCCATCCCGACCGCGAAACCGACGATGCCGGCCTCGGCCAGCGGTGTGTCGAAACAGCGTTGGTCGCCGAACCGGGCCAGCAGCCCGTCGGTGATCCGGAAGACCCCGCCGAGTTGGCCGACGTCCTCACCGAAGACCACCACCCGCTCGTCGGCGGCCATCGCGTCGGCCAGCGCCCTGTTCAGCGCCTTGGCCATCGTGGTGCCGGCCATCAACGTGCTCCCTGCTCGTCGTCGGTGCCCTGCTCGTCCTCGGCGGCGAGTTCGGCGCGGATCTGCTCGCGTTGTTCCCGCAGTTGCGGCGTGGGCTCGGCGAAGACGTGGTCGAAGAGGCTGAGCGGGTCAACGGTCGGTTGGGTGTTCATCCGCGCCCGCAGGTCGGCCGCGTACGCCTCCGCCTCGGCCGCCAACGCCGCCTCGGCCGCGTCGTCCCACGCACCGGCATGCCGCAGGTACGCCGCCAGCCGGTTGACCGGGTCACGGTCCCGCCAGGCGTCGACCTCGGCGCCGTCGCGGTAGCGGGTGGCGTCGTCGGCGTTGGTGTGCGGCTCCATCCGGTACGTGTGCGCCTCGACGAGGAACGGCCCGTTGCCGGCCCGCGCGTGGGCGACGGCCCGGTTCAGCACCGCCAGCACCGCCACCGGGTCGTTGCCGTCGACCTGCTCGCTCGGCACGCCGTAGCCGACGCCCTTGTAGGCCAGCGACGGCGCGGCGGTCTGCCGGGAGAGCGGCACGCTGATCGCGTACCGGTTGTTCTGCACGAAGAAGACCACCGGCGCCTTGAACACGGCGGCGAAGTTGACTCCCTCGTGGAAGTCGCCCTCGCTGGTCGCGCCGTCGCCGATGAACGCCAGCGCCACCGTGTCCCGGCCCTGGTACGCCTCGCCGTAGGCGAGCCCGGCGGCGTGCACGGTCTGGGTGGCCAGCGGGGTGCACTGCGGGGCGGTGTGGCGCGCGGCGGGGTCGTACCCGCAGTGCCAGTCTCCGCGCAGCAGGGTCAGCACCTCGACCGGGTCGATGCCCCGGGAGACCAGCGCCATCGACTCGCGGTAGGTCGGGAAGACCCAGTCGGTCGGGCGGACCGCGAGCATCGCGCCGACCTGGCACGCCTCCTGGCCGCGCGCGGACGGGTAGACCGCCAACCGGCCCTGCTTGGTCAGGGCGGTGGCCTGGGTATCGAACCGCCGGCCGATGACCATGCGTCGATACAGCTCGCGCAGCGTGTCGATCGGTGGTTCGGCGTAGTCGGCCCGGTCGGGCAGCCGGTTGCCGTGCTCGTCGAGCATCCGGACCGGGTCGGCGTTGGGCAGCAGGGCGCGGGCCGGGTCGGGCGGGGTGGCCGCCCGACGGGTACGCGGGGATGCCCTGCGGACCGCCTGGGGTGTGGTCGTCACGGCGGGGACCTCCTGGACGTGTGGTGGGCCTATGCTCACGCCCTCGGATGTTTGACTCAAGATCCCCAGAAAACGCGGGACGAATGGCAGAGGGGATGCGTGCAAATGGATCAGGACGACCAGTCACCCGGCCCGTTCCTGGCGGAAACGGGACGATCGGCCCGACCCCTCGACGAGGTCGACCGGCGGATCCTCGACGAGCTGGTACGGGACGGCCGGACGTCCATCCGTACCCTCGCCGAACGGATCCACATCTCCAGAACCAACGCGTACGCGCGGGTGGAGCGGCTGCTCCAGGACGGTGTGATCACCGGGTTCCGGGCCCAGGTGGTGCCGGAGCGGGCCGGGTTGGGCACGTCGGCGTACATCGCGCTCAAGATCGAGCAGAACACCTGGCGTGAGGTGTCGGCGGAGCTGGGGCGGGTGCGTTACATCGAACACGCCGCCCTGCTCGGCGGGGATCACGACGTGCTGGCGCTGGTCCGCGCTCCGGACAACGCCGCGTTGCGGGACGTGGTACTCAACCGGGTGCAGGGCATAGCCGGCGTGCTCTCCACCCGGACCTGGCTCGTCTTCGAGGAGTTCGACGGGGCGCCCGCCTGGACCTGAGCGCTAGTCCGTCAGCGGGTACGGGCGTTCCTCCGGCAGCAGGGCCGTGGCGCCGCGTTCGTCACCGGCGCGCAGCAACTCCCGGATCCGGCGTACGGTCGGGGTCACGTCGGTGATCGTCACGGTCCACTCGTCGACGTACCGGTGGACGGCTTCGCCCGACAGGCCGACCTGCAACGAGCGGTACGGCAGCGCCCCGAGTCGCAGTGACCGTTCCGGATCCCACTGCACCCGTACCGGACTGGTCTTCAACTGTCGGGCCCAGGCGGCGCGGTCGGTGTGCTGGTCGCGGTCGAAGTGGCTGAGGCAGGCGTGTGCGAGCGCCCATGCGAAACCATCGCGGGTGATCTCGACCGCCAGCACCCGTTCCTGGCCCGGTTTCTCCGCCCAGCCGCAGCGGTACATCATCCAGAGGAACGACGGCTTGATCCAGGTCATCCGCTCCCGTTTGAACGGCGCGACGAACCGTCCCGCCGCCAGCGCCGGTTCCGCGATCGCTGGCGAAAACGCCTGGTACACGGTGATCGTGTCGGTGGTGTGGAGTGCGCGGATCTGGCGGGCGGGGACGGTCACCACGGCATGATCGCCGACGCCACGCGACGCCGCACCCGGGTTTTGCCCGGTGGCCGCCGTCTCTCAGGTGAGGATGGTGAGGGCGGCGGCGACGTAGAGGCAGCCCCCGATGGCGACCACCACACCGGCGGCGGCCGGCACCCAACCGATCAGCTTCGCGACCGGCGACCAGCGGCGGGCCCGGCCGGCGAGCAGCGCGTACCCCCGGATGGTGAGCACGCCGACCCCGGTCAGGGTGACCGCCATGCCGACGCCGAACACGATCACCAGGATCACGGCGTCCAACGCCCGTCCGGTGAGCAGGCCGCTGACCAGCACGAGGAACGCCGACGGTGACGGCAGCAGGCCACCGGAGAGGCCGAGTGCGAGCAGCCCTCGGCGCGACCACGGGTTGGTCAGCTCGGGTGCGTCGTCGTGGTGATGGTGGTGGGCCGGCTCCGCCCGCGTGACGGGGTCGGCGGTGAGCGTGGCGGTCGCGGTACCCGACCCGGCGTGGTCGTGGTGCGCGTGCCCGACGGTGACCTGGTCCGACTCGTGGTCGTGCGAGTGATCGGCGTCCGGCCCGTGGTCGTGCGAGTGATCGGCGTCCGGCCCGTGGTCGTGCGAGTGATCGGCGTCCGGTCCGTGGTCGTGCGAGTGGTCAGGGCCGTGTGAATGACCGTGCGAATGACCATGGGAGTGCGAATGGCCGTGGCCGTGGCCGCGCAGGTGACGGTAGGTGAGGTGGGCGCCGACACCGATCACCACGAGTCCGGCGAACACCTGGAGCCAGGCGGTGACCGACTTGGTGCTGAAACTCGCGGCGCCGGTCAGACCGACCCAGACCAGGGCGAGCACGAGTACGGAGAAGGTGTGCATCAGGGCGACGATCGCGCCGAGGCGCACCGCGTCCCGGTAGCGACCCCTCGTGCCGACCAGGTACGCGGCCGTGACGCTCTTGCCGTGCCCCGGGGCTACCGCGTGGGCGGCGCCGACACCGAGCGCCACCAACAGGGCGAGCCAGAACACCGCCCCGCTGTCGAAGAGCGCGATCAGGTGGTTGTCCAGCGCGTTGATCCCGGTCATGCCGTCCTCCTCGTCCGTCGCCGACGGCTGACCAGCACACCGGCGAGGATTGCCACTGCCGCGACGCCCGTACCGGCGGCGACCGTGCCGACCGCGGACGGGCTGCCGCCGCCCTTACCGGCGTTCAGCCGGACCTGGTGGGTGCCCTCGGTCGCGGTGAAGAGCGCCTCCGAAGGCGTCATCTGGATGTCCGCGGTGAGCGCCGTGCGGTACGCCTCGTTCAGGTCGGTGAGCGCGCTGACCGTGACCTCGACGTCGGAGACCGGTTCGGGGCACTCGAAGCTGACCCGGGCGCCCTTCTTGAGCAGTTGTTCGAGCGTGTCGAGGCGGCTCGCGCAGCGCTTCCCGGCCTGGCTGACCGTGATCCGCTCCAGCAGGTAGTCCCGCACGGCGGGGGAGCGCTGGAGCTTCTGTTCCCCGGTGAGCCCGGTCTCCACCTTGCCCGTGGCCGGGTTCTCGAACGCGCCGAGCGACTGGCCGAGGGCCACCCAGTCGTCCTCGGCGGCGTGCCAGGCGATGCTGACGTGCGAACCGTCGCCGTCGAGTTTGGCGGTGGCCGGTGGGCCGAACGGGTGGGCGGAGGCCGGGGTGGCCGGGAGGGTGACCGCGACCAGCGCGGCCAGGGCACCCAGCAGCGCACCCGCCGACGCGCGCGTACGGATGGTCACGATGTCTCCTGTCCGGGAACCGGACCGGGTGCGGAGCGGCCGTGGTGGCCGATCCGCACCCGGGACGGGACTGCTACTTGCTGATGGTGATCACCGGGGTGGTGATCTTCTGGGTCTCGCTGACCAGGTAGATGACCTGGGTGCTGCCCTTCTTGGTGCCTTCCGGCACGGCGAAGGTGTAGTTGAACTGACCCAGCTCGTCAGCCTTCTTGGACGCGATCAGGACGCCCTTGTTGCTGTCGGCCGCGGTGGTGCTGCGCAGGTACACGCTCACGGTCTCGTTCGGGTCGTAGTTGTACGCCTTGACGCCGACCTTCTCGCCCACCGCGACGGTGGTCTTGCTGGCCAGGGCCCGCTCACCGGTGGTGTTCTCCGGGGTGCGGAGCTCGTTGACGGTCCGGACACCCGCGTCGTTCTTGCGGATGAGGAAGCCGTCCTGGTGCTCACCGTTGGCCGTGCGGGCCTCGAAGCGGATCGAGTCCTTCTCGACGTCGATCATCTGGTAGAGCTGGATGTTCTCGTCCCGGTTGGTGATCTCCGCACCGTTGCCGGTCCAGTTCTCGCCACCGTTGAGCTCGTACATCTTGCCGCCGGAGACGGAGACGACGTAGGCGGTGCCGTTGTGCACGGTGGTCGACTTGCGGTTCGCCGCCACGTTGCCCCGGGCGTACGAGTGGTCGTGGCCCTGGAGGACCAGGTCCACGCCGTACTTCTCCAGCAGCGGGCCCCACTGGTCGCGGACCTGCGGGTTGTTGCGGGTGCCGGTGTTCGAGTAGACCGGGTGGTGGAAGGTGACCACGGTCCACTTGTTCGGGTTGTTCTTGAGGACACCCTCGAGCCACGCGGTCTGCACGGCCATGACCTCGGGGATGCTCTGCACGTTGCTGTTCAGCCCGATGAACCGCACACCCTGGTAGTCGGTGTAGTAAGCGGTCTTGTCCAGGGCCGACTCCATCCCGGCCGGCCACTGCGGGCCGTTCGCCGGGAACGGGAACTGCGGTGCCCAGAACGACGAGAGCGCGGAGCCGCTGTACTCGTGGTTACCCGGGATCGCGATGTTGTTGACCTGGCTGTTGATGAAGCCGTCAGCGTCGAACCACTGGCCCCACTGCTCTTCGCTGTTCGCGCTGTCGATGAGGTCACCGGCGTTGACGATCATCTTGGCCTCGGGCCGGTCGGCGAACGCCTGCCGGAACACGCGCGGCAGCGCCGAGTCGAGGTAGTTCTGCGCGTCACCGTAGTAGATGAACGAGAACGGCGAGAATCCCTCGGCGGCGGTGGTGAAGTCGGACCACTCGCCCCAGTTGGTGCCGTCGCCGACCCGGTAGGTGTACCGGGTGTTCGGCTTCAGGCCGGTGAACTCGACGGTGTGGTAGTTCGAGGCGTAGCCGAGCGAGGTGTTCACCGACGAGTTTGCGCTCGCCTTGACGGTGGAGACCGCGCCGGCGGCCGGCACGACCTCGCCGAGGGCCTTCGGCGCCTCAAGGATCTGGGCCTGCGCCCACTCGGCGGAAGCCTCGGCCCGCCAGGTCACCTTCTGCGAGGTGGCCGGGGTGGCGGTCGGGGTCAGGATGACCCGGTCGGGCATCGGGGAGGGCTTGTAGATCTCGGCCGCCGGGAACTTCGTCGGCGCGGCGTCACCGAACGCCGACGGGCCGAACGCGACGCCGCCAATGATCAGCGCGGCGGCACCCACGGCGGCGAGCTTCGCGCGCCGCGAGCCCGTGATCCACGGTCGCTTGTTGTCGTTCAAGGTAGGGGTCACCCCTCAAGAGAAGTGGACTGTCCGCCAGCGGGAGCGCGGCGAACCTCCGCATTGAGTCGGAGTACCCCGACAGCTAACCGACGTCAGGCTGACCACCAGGTGAACTGAAGATCACTTTGGTGATTCCAGAGTGGGGCGTCATTCGCCGGTTGCCGGCCGGACGGGTGTTGTCCGCTGGACGTTAACGAACGCCCGCCTACCATGCGGCGGGGTCCGCCCGGTGCCCCGTACCGCCGCCCAGAACAGGTCGCATCGATGACTCTCGCCCTGCCGAACCCCCTGCTGAGGAGTCGTCGCCGCTGGGCCGCGATTGCCGCCGTGGCGTTGATCGGGGTGTTCCCGAGGGCCGAGCCGCCGCAGCCGATCGCCGTCAAGGGGGACGACTTCATCAGCGCGGAGACCACCGGCATCCTCAACATCGAAGGCGGCGAGTGTTTCTCCGACCCGGCCTATTCCGCGCGGTCGAATGACGTGGTGGTGGTCTACAAGGCGTGCGAGGAGCGGGCCGACAACGAGTCGTACGGCTTCGTGCACGTCGAGGACGGGCCCTGGGACCGGCCGGCGGTGGCCGCGTACGGCTGGGCCGAGTGCGGTAAGGACTTCAACCGGCGTTGGGTCGGCCGGGAAGAGTCCGGGTTGGACTACTTCCCGATCCTGCCGACCGCCGAGACCTGGGCTGACGGGGACCGGGACATCATGTGCGTGGTCTACAACCCGGACGGGAAGATCACCCGGAACATGGTGCCGCTGGTGCACTGAGACGGTGCACCGAGGTCGGGCGCGTGGCCGGCGCGGTGACATGCCCGTCTTGTCGATGATGGACGTACGACGGCCCTTGCCCTGAGCTGCTAGATCCCGGTGCGGACCGGGCACCTGATCGCGGGGACCGGGGGCCGGCGCGGAAGGCGCCGGCCCCCGGTCGCGGTCCCGCCACGGGGAGGAGGGCAGGGGACCGGGTGGGGGACTGGAGGGGTCAGCCCACCGGTGCGGCGGAGAAGATCGGCCAGCTGTCGCGGAAGACCTGGCTGCCGGTGTCGGTGCTGGCCAGCGTGCCGGCGAAGAGGTTGCTCACCCGGTTGGCCTCGGCGGTGCTCGGGTACGGGTTGGTGCAACTGGTCCCGGCGCTGCCGCCGGACATCAGCAGCGCGCAGTTGCCGTTGTAGTTGTCCGGCAGGCCGAGAATGTGGCCGATCTCGTGCGTCATGATCCGCAGCGGGTTGTACTGCGCGGCCTGCTGGGTGTCGATGTAGACCCGGCCGTTGCCGAGGCTGGTGCGTACGGCGTACGAGCCGCCGCCGGTGATCTGGTAGATCCGCAGGTTCGAGCCGCAGTTGGAGAGGGTCAGGTTGACGGTGGCGTTGTTCCAGATCGTCGCGGCCTGATTGGCGATGCCGGCGAAACTGCCGGCCTGGCTGGTGTTGTAGCAGACCGTGGCGGCGATCGACGCGTCGGCCGAGGCTGCCGACGGGCTGGCGACCGTGGCACCGATCATGGTGCCCGCCGTCAGGAGTGCAACCAGGAGCCGGCTGACTCTTCGTGAGGTCATAGCTCACTCTCCAATACGTGCTAGGGGTGCCAGGATCTTAAACATCTAGATATGTCGATTTCAATATCCTCTTTTGTCCAGTGATCTGGTATGACTACGGATCTTGGGCGATCTGTACGTTCCCCGCCCCGCTGGTAAACCGGTCGGCGGCGGTACGCGTCACAGGTGCATGACTCGTCAACGCGTACCGATGCTCTTCTTCGCCGCGGTGCTGCTCGCCGCCGGCTGCTCGACCGCCGGCCCCGCCGACCCGCCCAGCCAGCCGCCCCCCGCCGCCACCACGGCGGCCGGAGCGGGCACGCCCGGGACCGGCCCAGCGACCACCCCGTCCGGCCCGGCCGCCTCGACCGACCCACCCGACCCGGCGAGCCCCGGCCCCGGCGTCAGGGACTACCGGGTGACCTGGAACTGGGGCGTGCCGAGCGAACCGGTGCACGTCGACAACAAGGTACGGCTGCCGGTCGTGCCCCCACCCGGCCCGCCGCTGCCGCTGCTGGTCGAGGTACGTGTCGGCGACCACCCCGACGAGGACTTCACCCGGATCACCTTCGCCTTCCGGAACGGGACACCCGGCTACCAGATCTCCTACGTGCCCCAGGTGACCACGGTAGGCAGCGGCGACCCGGTGAAGCTGCCCGGCAACGCCTTCGTGTACATCGAGTTCAACCCGGCCCAGGCCCACGACGAGCAGGGCAGATCCTCGATCGTCAGCTCACCCGACCCGCGACTGGGCCATCCCACCCTGCGCGGTTACGGCTCCGCCGGCGACTACGAGGGCTACGTCAGCTACGGACTCGGTCTGCAGGTGCCGGCCGGCAGCGACCACGCCCTGCCGATCCGGGCGCTGCAACTGACCCGCCCGGACGGAACCAGGATCGTGGCGGTCGACGTACGGCGCCGCTGACCGGCGGCCCCGCCGGCCGACGTACGGCGGATCACCGGGGCGGCCGTTCCGGACCGACCTGACCGGCTCCACCCGCCGGAGCCGGTCAGGTGTCGAACCGGGAACCGGTTCAATGATGGACCTCGTCCGGTTCAATGATGGACCTCGTCCGGTTCAATGATGGACCTCGTGCCGGACGATCGCGATGGCCACCCGACAGAACTCGTCCATGTCCGGGGTGAAGCCTTCCGCGATGTCCGGGTGCAGGCCCGACCGGGTCTCGTCGAGCAGCCGCCGGCAGACCTCCTCCACCGGCTCGCCCGCGTACCCCGCCCGAATCCGGTCCGCCGCCGCCCTCAGCGCCGAGCTGAGCTGCTGCTCCAGCGGCTCCCGCAGACTCTCCAGAGCAGGGCTCAGCCCGCCCGGGTCCAGTGTCACGTGTGGCTCCGACATAGGTGCTCCCTTCGTCGGGTCCGCGGTACCCAGCCGCGGCGCCGGTCAACCTGTCGCCGGCAACGCGGCAACTCGAACCAGATACCACCTGCCGTCGGCCGGCTCCTCCCGGTACGGTCGCGGCGGTTCGATGCCCGGCCGGACCGACATCCGCCGGGAGCCGCCGGTCGTCGACGTACAACGCCAGATCTACCAGGGGCACCAGCTGGGTGAGGTGGAACAGGTGTTTTCCGCCCCGGCCAGCGGTCGGACGGGAGGCCGGGCCGGCTGACCCCGGACCGGGGGCGGCCCGGCCGCCGGGCACCAGCGGCGGGCCTCGATGTTTCGGGATACGTGCAGCGGGTAGGCCGCGGTCGCCACGAAGCGGGCGAGGGGGGTTACCTGATGACGAGCCGGACCAGTGCCGCGATGCTCCGTCGCGCCGCCCGCTCGGCGATCACCGCCGCCGACCCCAGCGGCCGGCCGACGGCCGGCGCCTGACCACGGAAGACGAACCGGTGGTCCGAGCGAGGGCTCTCAACCCGCTCGGACCACCGGCTTGTCTGATGCCTACCCAGGAACACGCGGACTATGCGCAGCCCGACTCCCGCCGACGGAGTCGGGCTGCGCCACGCCGGGGGCAAGCGGAGGCGGTGGCGCCACGCCGGGGCGCCGAGACGTCAGCGCGGCGGTGCCGCCGACGCGGGAAGCAGCCGGCTGAGCAGGTCACCCAGGGCGGCCAGCCCGTCCTGACTCAGCACCGACTCGGGGTGGAACTGCACCCCAGCAAAGGAACGGCCGCGCAGGGCGTGCACCGCGCCGTCCGTCGCGTCCCGGGCGACCCGGACCGGCCCGTACGGGGTGACCAGCTCGTCGGCGTCGGCGTGTGCGGTGAAACTCGAATAGAACCCGACCCGACGCACTCTCCCGAAGAGGTCGACCTCGCGTTGCAGCCCCTGGTAGGATGCCTCCCGGCGGCCAAGGCGCAGCCCGAGCAGCCCGGAGAGGAGCTGGTGGCCGAGGCAGATGGCGAGCATCGGGCGTCCCTGCCCGAGCAGGCCGGTGAGGAGCAGCCGAAGGGTGGCCATCTTCGGGTCGTCGACCCGGCTCGGATCGCCCGGACCGGGACCGACCACGACGAGGTCGGCGTCGGCGAGCTGTGGCAGGGTCGGGTCGTACCAGGGGCACAGATCGACGGTGAGCCCCAGGGCCCGCAACTGGTGGGTCAGCATGCCGGTGAAGGTGTCCTCCCCGTCGATGATCAGCACCCGCCGGCCGGCGAGCGCCGGCACCAGCACCGCCCCCGGGGCACGCTGCTCCAGCCAGAACCGGGCGAGCCGATCGTTGCGGGCGGCCAGGGCGGCCTGCACCTCCGGGTCGTCGGCGAGCCGGTCCGGCACCCCGGCTCCGCCCGCCGGGGCGGCGGGACGCAGGCCGAGCGCGGCGAGCACCCCGGCGGCCTTGGCGTGGGTCTCGGCCACCTCCCCCTCCGGGGTCGAGTGACGGACCACGGTGGCCCCGACCTGCACCCGCAACGCGCCCTCCGGCGAGATCTCCGCCGTCCGGATCAGGATCGGCGCGTCAAGGGTCTGCCGGCCCTGGTCGTCGACGCCGAGCAGCGCCAGCACCCCGGCGTAGTAACCCCGCCCCCGGCCCTGCTCCCGACGGGCGATCACCCGGCAGGCGTTCTCAATCGGGGAACCGGTGACCGTGGGGGCGAACATCGTCTCGCGCAGCACCTCGCGTACGTCCCGCGAGCCCCGGCCGGCGAGCAGGTACTCGGTGTGCACCAGATGCGACATTTCCTTCAGGTACGGCCCGACCACCTGTCCGCCGTGCTCGGCGACCGTCGCCATCATCTTCAGTTCCTCGTCGAGCACCATGTAGAGCTCGTCGATCTCCTTCGGGTCGGCCAGAAAGCGCAGCAGCGCCGCCCGGTCCGCCGGCCCGTCCGGATGCCGGAAGGTGCCGCTGATCGGGTTCATCATCACCAGCCCGTCCTCGACGCTGACGTGCCGCTCCGGGCTCGCCCCGACCAGGACACGGGTCCCGGTGTACGTCACGAAGGTCCAGTAGGCGCCGCGCTCGGCGGTGAGCAGCCGGCGCAGGGCTGCCAGCGCGGCGGTCAGCGGCGGGCCGACGACGGTGGACCGGTAGCTGCGGTGGACGACGAAGTTCGCCCCCTCGCCCCGGCCGATCTCCTCCCGTACGACCTGTCGGGTGATCTCGGCGTACTCCTCGTCGCTCAGGTCGAAGGCGCCGCCTTCCGTGCGTACCGCCATGTCGGGCAGGGCGGCCAGCGCCTGCGCCAGCGGCACCTGCTGCTGCGCCCCGATGGTCAGACACTCCAGCGGCGTTCCGTCGTCGACGCAGGCGAAACCGCGCTCCACGATCTGCCGGTACGGCACCAGGGCCAGGGTGCGGGGACCCGCAGGACCCGAGGGCAGCGGGATGTCGGCGAGTTGTTCGACCGTACGAAGCTCGCCGGTGAACACCTTGAGCTCCGGGGCGTCGCCGTGGCGGATGATCGCGAACGGCCCGGGATCGGTGCCGGCGGCGATCGACGTGAGCAGGTACGAGAGCAGGTCCATTGTCGTTCCCTCGGCTCAGGGGCTGTCCGACGTGACGGCCGGGGAGCGGGGGGAACGGCGGCCGCCGCGCTGGGCGGCCGCGTGGAAGAACTACGCGCGGAGGTCGGCCGCCAGGTTGGCGGGCCACCAGGATCGCGAGCGCGTGAACATGTCCCGGACGCTACGAGCCGTCCCGGACAATGCCGGCGACCGGCCCGGCCGGCGTCCACAGGGTGGACCGGACCCGGCGAACCGATCGCCTCCGGTCGATCGATTCTGGGGGACTGGGGGACCGGGCCGGCGCGGTCGTCCGGCACCGTGGGAGTACCGGAAACCCCAGCCGGGTACGGTGGCCGGCGATGAACATTCTCGCGCTCGATCTGGGCACCTCATCGGTACGGGGGCTGGTCCTCGACGCCGACGCCGTGCCGCTGCCCGGTGCTCTGGCCCGCCGGAAGATGGCCATCACGATCGGCGACGACGGTGCCGCCACCCTCGACGCGGCCGAATACCTGGCCGCGCTCGAAGCCTGCCTGGACGAGCTGCACCGCGCGGGACACCTCGACCAGATCGGCCTGGTCGCCACCGCCGCCCAGTGGCACTCGGTGCTGCCCCTCGACCACGACGGCAGCCCGCTCGGGCCGGTGCTGACCTGGCTGGACAGTCGATCGACCCCGACCACGGGCGCGACCGGCCCGGAGGACATGAAAGCCTTCCACCACCGCACCGGCACCTGGTGGCACCGGTTCTACTGGAGCGTACGACTGCCCTGGCTGCGCGAGAGGCTGGGCGGGCGCCCGGCCCGTTTCGTCGGACTCGTCGAGTACGCCTTCGGCGCCCTGCTGGAGGACGCGCCGATGTCGGTCTCCCAGGCGTCCGGCACCGGCCTGCTCGACCTGCGCACCCTGAACTGGGACCCCGAGGCGCGCGAGCTCGCCGGCGCGACGCGCGACGAGTTGCCGGAGCTGGCGCCGGTGGACTGGACCGGCCGGCTCCGCGCCGACCTGGTGCGTCGCTGGCCGTCGCTGGCAGGTGTCCCGTGGGCCGCGCCGACCGGGGACGGGGCGGCCTCCAACGTCGGATCCGGTTGCGTCGACCCGTACCGGGCCGCGGTCACCGTCGGCACCTCGGCGGCCGTACGTCTGGTCCAGGCGGCCCCGGCCGGCGCGATGCTGCCGCCGCTGCCGAGCGGGCTGTGGCGGTACCGGGTGGACCACCGGCACATCGTCACCGGGACCGCCTATTCCGCCGGAGGTAATCTCTTCGCCTGGGCCAACAAAGTGCTGCGGCTACCGGCCGGACCGGAGCTGGAAGCGGCCCTTTCCGCGATCACACCCGGTAACACTCTGGTGGCGGATCCGCGGCTCGGCGGTGACCGGCCACCGGGGCTCGCCCCGGCCGGCTCCGGGCACGTCCACAATCTCGGCTTCGGCACCCGGGCGGTCGATATCTTCGCCGGCCTGATGGATGCCCTGTGCAGGCAGGTGGCGGCCGACCTGGCCGAGATCGAGTCCACGGTGGACTACCCGGTCGAGGTGGTACTCGGCGGTGGTGCGGTGGCCGCCTCCAACTGGTGGCGGGACGCTTTTGTGGCCGCGTTGAAACCACGGAGGGTGAGCCACGTAAGGAATCCGGAGATCGGCGCCACCGGAGCCGCATTGATCGCCATCGGTCGGTTTCACGACGGGGTCACGCTCGAACGTATCAGCCGGACGGATGAGGGTCACTAGGCGAGTCCGGCACCCGCGACTGGGCCACAGTATCCTTCCTGTGCCGCGCCGCAGTTCGGATGGTTGACAGGGATCTCTTGCCTGGTTGAGATGAACCCCGCTCCTCGACGTGCCCGGCATCGAGGAAAGTAGGAGGCGTGGTGGCTGCTGCTCTTGACCCCTCGGGCAGCGGGGTGCCCACCCATCGGCGCCGCCGGCTCGACGTACGCGTCGTGCCGCATCGGCGGCGATCGCCGCTGCGGCTGCGCGACTGGCGACTGCGGGTCAAACTCGGTGCCGTGCTGATCATCCCGTCGGTGGCGTTCCTGGTGGTCGCGACCGTGCAGACCGGGACTCTGCTCGGCCAGGCCAACGTCCTCGGTGAGTTCTCCCAGGAAGTGACGATCGGGCGGCAGATCACCGCGCTGGTCCACGAGTTGCAGGCGGAACGTGACCGCACGGCCGGTGAACTCGCCGCGGTGGCCCGCTCGGGCGGTCGGGCCGATCCGGGGCAGATCCAGGCCGCCCTGAAGTCGACGTACGACGCCGCCAACGTGGCCACCACCCAGTTGCAGCAGGCGGCGCAGCCGCTCGTCGACGTCGACGCATCCTGGCGGGTCTCCTACTCTCGGGTCCAGGACGCACTGCGCCAGTTGCCCGACGTCCGGGCGGCGGTCCCGGCCGGGGTGCTCAGCGTCAACACCGTGCTGGGCAACTACAACCGGTCGATCGACGCCCTGCTCACCCTCCTCGCCGAGCCGTCGCCCGGCGACGACCAGCCCGACCTGACCAACCGGGTGCTGCGGTACGTGCAGATCGCACGGGTCAAGGAGATCAGCTCACGTATCCGGAGCACCCTCTACAGTGCCGCCCGCGCCGGCCGGTACGACCTCGACGACGGGGTCGAGCTGACCGATCTGCGGGCACAGCAGCTCACCGCGCTCGGTGACTTCCGGGTTGCCGCGACCACCCCGCAGATCCAGCTCTACCAGCAGGCCGCCGCCGACCCCGCCTTCCAGAACGCGATCAAGATGGAGGAGGAGACCATCGCCGTGGGCGCCGGCACCCCCCAGGTGCTGTCGGCGGACGAATGGTGGCGGGTCAGCCAGCACCGGCAGGATCTGCTGCGCCAGGTCGAGGCCGCCGTGCTGGGCGACGCCGCACGTGCGGCCGAGGAGCGAAGCTCGGACCAGTTGCGCGAGACCCTGCTCGTCGCCGGTGGTGTGCTGGGCGTCCTCCTGATCGGGTTGGCCACCTCGGTCGTCATCGGC
This sequence comes from Micromonospora sp. NPDC050417, assembly GCF_044458865.1. NCBI lineage: Bacteria > Bacillati > Actinomycetota > Actinomycetes > Micromonosporales > Micromonosporaceae > Micromonospora > Micromonospora sp. NPDC050417. The sequence goes on along the minus strand of NZ_JBITIH010000033.1, from coordinate 29,687 downwards.
CGATCGCTGAACAGCTCTCTGCGTCTGCTGCGGGCACAGGCCCTGCAGGTTGCCCAGATCGATCTTCCCGAGGCGCTGGAGCGACTCCGTACGGTCGAGTCCGGGGTGCCGCAGATCGAGGTGCCACCGGCCATGGTCCGCTCGATGGACGAGATCGGTGAGGTGGCCGAGGCGTTCGTCGCGGTGCACCGCAGCGCGGTGACGGTCGCGGTCGAGCAGGCGGTGATGCGGCGCAACGTCAACGCGATGTTCGTCAACCTGGCCCGACGCAGCCAACTGCTGGTCGAGCGTCAGCTCGAACTCCTCGACGACCTGGAGCGAGAGGAGAGCGACCCCGACCAGCTCGACAACCTGTTCAAACTGGACCATCTCGCGGCGAGAATGCGGCGTAACGACGACAGCCTTCTGGTGCTGGCCGGCACCGAGTCGACCCGGCGCTGGAATCGGCCGGTGCCGCTCTCCGCGGTGATGCTCGCCGCGGTCGCCGAGGTGGAGCAGTACCAGCGGGTACGGCACGAGAGCGCCGACCAGCTCCACATCGTCGGGCACGCGGTGGCGGACCTGGTGCACCTCCTTGCCGAACTGCTAGAGAACGCGGCGACCTTCTCCCCGCCGGAGACCCTGGTGCGGATCTCCGGCCGAGCGGAGGCGCCGGGGGCGGGGCTCATCGAGATCGTCGACGACGGCCTCGGCATGAGCCAGAGCGCCATCGACGAAGCGAACGAGCTGCTCGCCGAACCGCCCGCCGCCGACGTGGCCGCCTCCGAGCGGATGGGGCTCTTCGTCGTCAGCCACCTGGCCGCACGGCAGCACATTCAGGTACGGCTGCGGGCGCTGGAACACGGGGTGCTCGCCTCGATCCTGCTGCCACCGGCGCTGCTGGCCGCACCCCCGTCGCAGGCGGAGTTGGAGCAGGCCGTTCCGAACCGGCGGATGCTGGCCGGGCTGCCGGCCGGTGCGTCCGGTGGGCCCCGCGCCGGGTCCGGGATGCCCAACGGGTTGCCCGGACTCGACGAACAGCCGATCGCCGGGCGTCCGCCGGGTCGCAAGACCACCCGCCGGCCGTCCCGGAACGTGCCGACCCGCGCTGAGGACGTCTTGGCCCCGGCGGCCGGTGGTGCGATGGCCGGCAGCACCTGGTGGTCACGGCAGGGCAAGGGCAACGCTGGCGCCCCGGTGGCAGCCACTGCCGTCGCCGCCCAGGCTGGCGGTGCCGCCGCGTCAGCGGCTGATGCCACCGCGCCACCTGCCGCCGCCGCCCCGCCGGTCCGGGTGGCGGGAACGGCGCAGGTCACTGTCAGGGTGAACGCGAACGGCCTGCCGGTCCGGGTGCCGATGGCCCAGTTGCCGTCGGCCAACGAACCGTCACCACAGGCCGCACCCGTCCCACGGCAGGAACCCGATCCGGAGGCGGTGGGTGGCATGCTGTCGAAGTTCTACGGGGGCGTGCGGCGGGCCGAGGCCGAGGAGACCACCGAGATAACCATGGCGCCGGCCGGCGCTGGCAAGGAAGAGGAGCAACAGTGACGACGCTCAGTCAAGCGGCACGAGACCTCAACTGGCTGGTGAGTGGTTTTGCCGAGCGGGTGCCCGGGGTAGCGCACGCGATCGTGGTCTCAGCGGACGGCTTGCTGGTCGCAGTCTCGGACCACCTGCCTCGCGATCATGCCGACAAGCTGGCCGCCGTCACCTCGGGGCTGATGAGCATCACCGCCGGCGCTGCCCAGATGTTCGACGGTGACATCGTCAAGCAGACCGTGGTCGAGATGGGGCGCGGCTACTTCCTGGTGATGCAGGTGCGGGACGGTTCCATCCTGGCCACCCTCGCCGCCACGGACGCCGACATCGGCGTCGTCGGCTACGAGATGGCCCGGCTGGCGAAGCAGGCTGGTGAGATGCTGACGCCGGCCCTGCGGGCCGAGTTGCAGCAGGCGTTGCCCCGCTGACACAGCGGGAGGGGGAGGCCCGGCCGGACCGGCGCCGAGCGGTACGCCGCCGGCCGGGTGCGTCGGGCCCGCCTCGCCGTCGCGGGTCTTCAGCGCGGCGGGTCCGAGACCTGGTACGCGTCCGGTACGCCGTCGGCGTCGATGTCGCGTTCCTCGACCTCACAGAGGTTCTGGTAGTGGCGGTTGCGAGCCCGCAGCACCACCGTCGCGAGTAGCGCCGCAGCCAGGGAGCCGAGCAGGACACCGATCTTCGTGTGCTCGTCGCGTTCGCTGCCGGGGCCGAAGGCCAGCTCGCCGATGAGCAGCGAGACGGTGAAGCCCACCCCGGCGAGTAGGGCGAGCCCGAGCACGTCCCACCAGCTCAGTCCCTCGGCGAGACGGGCGCGGGTGAAGCGCTGCACCAGCCAGGTCGCACCGGACACCCCGATCGTCTTCCCGGCGACGAGGCCCACCGCGACGCCGAGGGTGACCGAGTCGGTGACGGTCGCGCCGAGGCCGCCGGCTCCGGCCACCGAGACCCCGGCGGCGAAGAAGGCGAAGATCGGTACGGCGACGCCGGCCGACAGTGGGCGGAAGCGGTGCTCGAAGTGTTCGGCAAGCCCCGGACCGGTTCCTTCCGCCCGGCGGAGCACCGGCACGGTGAAGGCGAGCAGGACCCCGGCGACGGTGGCGTGCACCCCGGAGGCGTGTACGAGCGCCCAGGTGAGCGCGGCCAGTGGCAGCAGCAGCCACCATGATCGGACCCGGCGTTGCACCAGCAGGCCGAAGAGGGCCAGTGGGACCACCGCCAGACCGAGCGGGACGAGGTCCAGTGAGGTGGTGTAGAAGATCGCGATGATCAGGATCGCGATCAGGTCGTCGACGACGGCGAGGGTGAGCAGGAAGGTTCGCATCGCCGCCGGCAGATGGGTGCTGATCACGCCGAGGACGGCGAGTGCGAACGCTATGTCGGTCGCGGTCGGGATCGCCCAGCCGCCCAGGGTGCCGTGCGTACGGGCGTTGAACGCGACGTAGATCAGCGCGGGTACGGCCATTCCACCGATCGCCGCGGCGACCGGGAGTGCCGCCCGGCGCGGGTCGCGCAGATCGCCCGCGACGAATTCGCGTTTCAGTTCGAGGCCGGCGACGAAGAAGAAGATCGCGAGCAGCCCGTCGGCCGACCATTGCCCCACGGTGAGGTCCAGGTGCAGCGCCGCCGGCCCGAACCCGGCGTTGCCGATGTCCCGGTAGGTGTCGCCCCAGGGGGAGTTCGACCAGGCGAGGGCGAGCACGGCCGCGCCGAGCAGCAGCGCCCCGCCGACCGTCTCGGTACGCAGAATGTCACCGATCCGGCGAACCTCCGGCCAGCTACCGCGCCCGAACAGGCGTTGGCGGTCGGTGTTGCCGGATGGTGCGGACATGGGAGGCTCCTCCGGAAGGGTCGACGAAAGCATCGCCGACCAGACTTCCCGGCACACCGTTGACCAGCCTACCGGTCCGGGATTCGGCACCGGGGCGGGTCCGGATCGAGGCTCGACAGGGCTGGCTCGCGGCGTGGGTGATGTCGGGTCACGGCCTTGGGTGATGCCGTGGCCTAGCCGAGCTGATCGAGCTGGGCCGTCAGCAGGCCGGCCAGCCGGTCCTCGAACCTCTCCCGTTCCGGTCCCTGCCAACCCCGGGTCGCACCCTCCGTCAACATGATCAGGTAGAGATAACAGGTGTAGAGGGCGAGTCGGTGCCGTACGTCCGGGGTCAGTTCGATCGACTCGTGGCCGGCGCCCCGGTAGGCGGCGACGAGATCCGGGAGTTCCGCCGGGTCCCGCAAGAGCGTCATCGACACGAACTCGGCCACCGGGTCGCCGTAGAAGGCCCGTTCGCCGTCGATCAGACCGGTGACCGTCGCCCCACCGACGCCGTCCGGCAGCACGAAGACGTTGCCGTCCCAGAGATCGAAGTGGATCAGTGCTGGTCGGTCGACCTGGTCCAGTAGATCCGCGCGGCGTAGCCGTGCCCCGATCTCGTCCACGCCGATCGGCAGCCTGGTGCCGAGGCGCAGGGCGTCGTCCAGGATGTCCCGTACCATCGCCTCGAACGCCATCCGCCAGGTCGGCTGCCAGCTGCGGCTGTTGCGCAGCGGATATCCGTACGCCGGGCCGGTGATCGTGTGCAGGTGGGCCGTTTCGGCGGCGACCTGGGCGCGCACGGCGGCCAGGCCGGTCGGACTCAGCGTGTCCCGGACGGTGTTCAGGGCGACGCCGTCGATCCGGCTGAGGAAGACGAAGTCGCTGCCGACCAGGTCCCGCTCGGTGTCCGCGAAGACCACTTCGGGTACGGCGACACCGCCGGCCCGGGCCCGGCGGAAGAAGTCGATTTCGGTACGCATCAGATCGACCTCGTGGCTGAGCAGCTTCAACCCCGGCGGTGGTGCGATTTTGAGGACCAGGTCGGCGCCATCGGCGAGTTGGATCGCGTAGGCGACGTTGTAGTGCCCCTCGGTCAGTTCCCGCCACTGTGCGATCCGGGCGTCCGGGCCGAACCCGCGTCGGACCAGCGCGTCGAGTTCGGTTTCGGTGACCCGCAGTTTGGTCAGACTCTCCACGATGCCCATCCTTGATGCGTGACGGTGCGCCCGGTAGAGCGCTCTCGCGGTTTCACCGTAACCCACCCCCGCGTCGGCGAAGCTCGACGGCGCGGGGGCTGTGTGGCGGGTTGGCCTCCCGTTTCTCCGTCGGATCCGCTTCGTCGACGACAGGTGGGAAAAGACGACAGGTGGGAGAAACTCGTCGCGATTTCCCTGGGAGTCGCCTCGGCGCAGGAGTGTCCGGGAGGAAAGTTGATTGCGCTGCGTGAGCATTTGGGCAGGCACCAAAAGGGTGGTCATCTGGCAATGGCCGGCATGCCCGGCAATGCTGGAGGAGTCCACCACGAGCCAAGCGGGGTGGATCCGTCAGTTGAGCCCGCCGAAAGTCGATTAGCTGCGGAAACTCTGGTGGACGACGTTCTCCGGCGGTGGCCGCTCCAACCCGATGGCTCGTAACGGCAACGTGGTATACCAAAACTTGTCTTTTTGAATTGCTTGATTGGACCCGCCGCGACCCTATGCTTCCCCGAACCATCGGTTGGTGCGCCCAGTGCGGTGCGGACGGAAACATCGACCGGGAACCATGAGGTTGTTGACTGAGAGGCAGTTCGGTGATCGTGGCTTCCCACGTCGACAGAGTGCGAGAGTCCACTGTGCCCAGTCTCGATGGCGCGTGGTTGGCCGACAACTCGGCGTCCGGGCGGATGCAGGCGCTGCACGCCGATCACGCCGAACCGCTCTACCGGTTCCTGCTGCGGCTGACCTGGGGCGAGCGGCACGTGGCGGAGGACCTGTTGCAGGACACCATGCTGCAGGCGTGGCGTCACCTGGACCGGCTGCCGCCCGAGAGCGAGGCGCTGCGGCGCTGGTTGTTCACGGTCGCCCGGCGGATCGCCATCGACGCGGCTCGGGCCCGGAAGGCCCGGCCGACCGAGGTTGGTATGCCCGATATGACGCAGCTCCCCGAGAGTGCCGACGTCACTGACGGTGTGGTCGCCACCCAGACTGTCCGGCGCGCTCTGCCCAAGCTGAGCGCCGCCCATCGGGCCGTGCTGATCGAGCTGTACTTCCTCGGCCGCTCGACCGACGAGGCCGCCGCCAGGCTCGGCATACCAGAGGGGACGGTCAAGTCGCGGGCACACTACGCATTACGGGCACTACGTGCGGCGATCGGGTCGACCGAGGCCGGCTGACGCCCTGGTCCGAGAAGTTGATCAGGCATCATAGTGAACCCGATTCAGGTTTTGTGCGTCTTACGGTTGATGTATGTTGCCAGGCCCACTACTGAGCGGACACGATCGTTGGACAGGTCATGCCATCTAGTAGATCTGTCGCACCGATGAGTGACGACAGCGAAGACCGTTACGGTCAGTGCGCGAACAGCGCACCGTACCTCCTGGGTGCCCTCACACCTGATGCCGTGCACGCCTTCGAGCAACATCTCATCTACTGCGCCAACTGCCAGGACGCCTGTGATGACCTCGGCCCGGCCGCCAGCGCGTTGGGTGGGCTCTCCGAAGACGACGTACGCGAACTGCTCGACGAGCGGGTTGCCGACGACGGCGACCGGCGCGACCCGCTGACGGGACCACCCCCGCCGGCCGCCGGGCCCGGATCGCGTGGCCCCGGGGCCCGGCAGCCGGTCGGCGTCTCCCCCTCCGGCAACGAGCGCCCACCAACCCGTTCGATCGTGTCCGGTCGCCCACCCATCAGCGGCTCGGGTGAGAAGCAGCCACACCCGTGCATACTCGTTCGGTCCTGGGTCCGGTTGGGTCCGCGGCGGCTGCGCGTCGCCGTCGCCCTGGGCATGCTCGCCCTACTCAATGTCTGTGCCACCGTCGGAGACCAGCACGGCCGTGGAGAGACCTCGTTACTGGCGTCGCAGGCTGCCATGGTCACGTATACGCAGGCCAGCCGTGACCCGGCCCGGCTGGCGGAGCGGCTGGGCGGGCCCGGCCTCCGCGAGGTCGAACGCGCGCTGTCGGTAACGGCGGATTCGCTGGTCTGCGTCGCGGTCACCGGCACCGAGGGCGCGGTGACGGTGATGGCTTGGATGGACCACGCGGTGGCATCGGCCGAGACTCCCACCGCCGGCTGCGTCTGACCCGGGACGCGGCAGGCCCACCTCGCCACGCCGCTCGGCCGTGCGTGAGGATGGCGTGATGCGCAACCGGACCGATCAACCGCGGGTTCACGGGTACGACCGGGTCACCCTCATCGTCCGGGGCAACGCGATGCCACCCGAGCTCACGCCCGCCCGCCTGCCCCGCGAGCGGGATCGGCACACGGTCATCGTGGCAGCCGACCCGCCGCTGGACCTGCCGACCCTGACCGCGCTGCTCAGCCACCACCTGCCGGTACGGTGCGCGTCGATTCGGCTCGTGCTCTCCGAGGCCGGGCGGGTAGGCATCGCCCAGGTGATCGCCGACGAACTGCGCATCGAGGTGCTCGCCCCGGCCGGACCGGTGATGCTGCTGCCCAGCGGAATGCTGTTCGTCACCGAGGGGCAGTGGTGGCGGTTCCGGCCGGGCGAGGCGGGGGAGCGACAGGGAGCCCGGCAACCGGCACCCGACTGGGAACGACTGCTTCCGCTGCACCCGAGGGTCCTGCCGTCGGAGATGCGGGCGACCGCCGTACCGGCCGGGCTGTGGCTGCACGACGCCGAACCACCCGTACCGCCGCTGACCGCAGCGCTGCTGTCCCTGCCGGTGGATCCGGAGCGGCCGACCGTGGTGATCGGCCGCCCGGCCGGTGCGCCGCTACCGCCCGAACCCGTCTACGCCATGCTGGAGGCGCTGCCCCGGACGCTGCGGCGCCGGATGGTTCTGGTGCCGTACGGGGCCGAGGGCGGTACCGCCGACACGGTGGGGGAGTGGCTGGCCGCCCGTACCGGAGGCACCATCGACGTGGTCGGTGGGGTGAGCGAGGTCGGCGGTGTCGACGGCGGGCCCGTACCAGCCGACGCTGACGACCGGCGACGGTGGCGCCCGTTCGCGCGTCGGTTGGTCTACCGCGCTGGTGCTACGCCACAGGTGACGCAGTGGCGTGACCCGCTACCGGGCGCGCCCGGCACGGCCGGGGTGCAGCGGGTCGATCCGGACTGGGCGGTCGAGGTGATCCGCGCCGGGCTGTGGCTGCGGTCGGCGGACGACGATTCCGAGCAGGACGTGATCCGACGGCTGCCGATCGATGACCGTCATCCGCTGCTGGTGCTCGGCGCGGCGGCGGTCGAGCGGCCTCACCAGGCGTTGACGGTACTCGACACCGTGGTGGACCGGTTGCCGGTGGACACCACCGGCGTGCTGCGACTGGCAGTGACGCGTCCGCCGGACGAGGGCGATGTCGCGCTCTGGGTGCCGCTGGTCGAACGGTACGGGCCGTTGCTGGCCGTGGTCGGCCCCGGCCACCTGGTCGAGCTACCCAGTCGACCAATCGCCGTGTCGGAGCCCGTGCCCGTGCCTGCGTCGGAGCCCGTGCCCGTGCCTGCGTCGGAGCCCGTGCCTGTGCCCGTGGCGGAACTGACATCCGAACCCGAACCCGGCCCGATCGCGGAGACGATCACGGTTCCGGTCGCGGAGACGATCACGCAGCCGATCCCCATTCTGATCCCCACCCCCATCCCGGAGCCGAAGGCGATCCCGGAGCCCGTGCTGAGCCCGCTGCCCGGTGCTGGGCGCGTGCCTCAGCCCGCGTACGCGCCGGGTCCCGAGATGCCGTCAGGGCTGGAACCGGCACCCGAACCGGTAACGGAGCCTCCGGCGAACTCCGTCGCCGCGCGGCAGGATGATGTGCCTGCCCGGCCCGACGTCGATGGGGGACGGTACACAGGCGCCGTGTTCACCGACTGGCGTTTCGAACCGATGCCGGACTGGGGTCCGGGACAGGAACTGCACACACCCGAAACGCTGATCGGCACCACCACGCCGCATCCGTCGGCGCCCGAAGGGCCAGCACCGGCTGGCCCGGAGCTGGTCATCTGGTCGGTCACCGGCCAGCGGGCGACCGACACGGGGTCACAGACGGGGCAACAGGTGCGGTTCGCTCCCGGCAGCCGGGTGCGGGTGGTCGAGGTCGAACATCTTGGCCACGACGAGCCGGTGTTGGTGCTGCTGCGCGACATCACACCGGACCCGGCGTACGACGTACCGGAGCCCGGCCACGACGAGGTGCTGGACCGGCGGGCCCGTTCGGCGTTGAGGCGGGCGGTCGACGCGGTCCGACGTACCCCCGCGACCAGCGACTGGCCGTTCAGTCCTGGTCGCGGATACCGAGCGAGTCGATGATCGAGCTGCACGCCATCAGCCAGGCCCGGCGGGTCGGTAGGGCGAGCTTGTCGTACTCGATCCGACCGCCGGATCGGACGAGGCGGTCGTACGGGATGACCGCCACGTCCCGGACCACCTGGCGGTAGCGTTCGACGATGTCGTCGAGGAGCGCGGTATCCGGCTTCGGGTCGGCGCAGGAGACGATGGCCACCGCGTTCTCGGCCAGATCGGCCCGGCCGGTGCGGATCAGGTGGTCGAGCATCCAGAGACCGCTGTCGGCCACGTCCCGCTGCACCGTGGTCGGCACCACCAGGCAGTCGGCCACCGCGGTCGCCGACTGCCAGTTCGCCGCGCGGATGTTGTTCCCCGTGTCGATCACCATGAGCCGGTAGAAGCGGCACAGCGCGGTCCAGAGCTTGCGGAACGCCTCGGCGTCGATGATCTCCATGCTGCCTGCCGCGTCGTCCGAGGCGAGTACGTCGAACCGAGCGCTCTGCGGGCGCAGGTACGCGGCGAGCTGCCCCACGCTCCCGGTGGTGGCCAGGAAGTCGTCGATCTGGTGCAGCAGGTCGACCACGGTCTGCTGGTGGGTGGATGCCTCCGCGCGCATTCCGAGGGTGCCACGCGTCTCGTTGTTGTCCCAGGCCAGCGTGTATCCGCCACGGTAGAAGCCGAGCGTCGCCGCAGCGATCAACGCGGTCGGGGTCTTCGCGGCACCGCCCTTCGGGTTCGCCACCACCACCGACATGGTCCGGCTGAACGAGCGCAACAGCCGTCGCCGCGCCGCCCGGTGGACCAACTCCTCCCGGGTGGCGGTGAGAGCCAGCGAACCGCCGGTGAGCCGGTTGGCCCGCCCACGCCAGCCCCACTCCGCGGCCTCCTGCCCGGGGCTGCCCGCCGGCTCGTCCGCACCGGCCGGACCGGGCGGTGCCGTCACGGCCGTCGCGCCGTCGCCCCTCGGGCTGGCCGGCTGGCTGGGAACCTGCCAAGCCGCACCGGCCGAGGGCAGCACGACCGGACCGGGTACGGGCGGCCCGCCGTTGCCCGGTTCCTGGGGTGACGGGGTGGCGGAGGTGCCGGCGGTGGGGGCCGCCGGGCCGGCCTGCTGCCCGGGGTGCGCTGTCATGATGACGGTCTACTCCTGTCGACGAGAGGCTGCCGCCGAGGGTACCGGGGTGGCAGGGGCGCCGCGCTCGGGTTCACCGGTGCCACTTCTGGTTGGAGGTACCCGCACAGTCCCACAACTGCAACCGGGTTCCGCTGCCGGTGAGCTTGTCGACCACGTCGACGCACTTGTCCGCTCGCTTGTTGACCAGGTCGTGTGCGTTGTTCAGGGTGAACAGCTGGGAGCTGCTGCCCGAACAGGTGCTCAGTACGATCTTCGCGCCGTTCGTGGTGGAGCCGCCCGCCACGGTCATGCACTTGCCGTACGCCCGGACCGTGCCGTCGTTGTAGATCGTCCACTGCTGGTTGGGTCCGCCGGTGCAGGTCCAGATCTGCAACTGCGGGTTGTTCTGGTAGGCGCCGTCGGTCACGTCGATGCAGCGGTTGCTGCCGTTCCCGATGATCGGCCCGGCCCCGCCGACCGGCTGCGGCTGCGGGTTCGCCGGCGGCGCCGGTGGCGGCGGTGGCGGTGGCGGCGGTGCCGCGTTGGTCCGGCTCGGGGTCGGCACCGGCGGCGGGGCCGGCTGTCCACCGGGCGCGGGTTGTCCGGGTTGTCCACCCGGTGCTGGTTGCCCGCCGGGTACGGGTTGTCCGGCAGCCGGCGGTGCCGCAGGCTGGCCGGTGCCGTTACCCGGGCTGACCGGGCCACCCGGCGACGCGCTGCCGGACGGGGTCGACGGCGAGCGCGGCGTACCGCTCGGGCCAGTGGTGGCGAGCGGGGTGCCGCCGAGACGTGGGTCGTGTTCGTAGGTGGCGGCATAACCCTGCACCAGGGCGATGAAGTTCCGCACCTCCGGCGCGTCCGGCACGCCGCCGGCCCGCTGCACCGCCTCCGGGCCCCACTGGAACGCGGCGAGCGCCGCCGGGTACGGGTCGCCCTGCCCGGCCTGACTCTGCTCCTCGACCAGCGTGCACATCACCACGCTCAACGCGGCGATCGCCTGCTGCGGATCCCACGGCGAGAGGGTGCCGGCGTCCGGTGCGTACCGGGCCCAGACCGTGGGGTTGAACTGGGCGATGCCCTGGGCGCCGTTCCGGCCGAACAGGTTCGGGTTGAACGCCGAAGACGCCATCAGCTGTGCGGCGATCCGGGCCGCCGGCACCGCCGGGCAGGTCCTTCCGGCAGCCATGACGGCCGCCAGGTAGTCGGCGGGTACCGGCGCGGCCGGGGTACCCGGGTGCGGTTCCGCTCCGCCGACCGGCCCTGGTGACGCACTCGGGCCGGTGGGGGCGAACTCCGGCCGGCGGGCGTACCAGGCCGCGTAGCCAGCCACCGTGGAGACGTACCGGTCGGCGCGGGCCGGCACCCGGCCGGCGTCCCGTACGGCGGGCAACCCGGAGTGGTATGCGGCCAACGTCAGCCGCCACTGGTCGCCGCCCACGCCGGCCTGCCGTACCTGGCCGGACAGGTCACACATGTGACGGGCGAGCGCGGCGATGTTCGCCGCCGGGTCGCTGCGCTTCGCCGCCGGGGCCGGCTTCCAGGCGTTCCACACGCTCTCGGTCAAGCCTGCTACGCCCTCGCCGCCGCCCTCCGTCCGGGCGGCGGGGTTGAACCCGGACGCGGTCATCAGCTGCCCGGCGAGCCGGGGCGGGGTGAGGACCGGGCAGGAGAGTGCCGCGGCGGCGATCGTCTGCACCTGGCTGGCCGGGACCGGCAGGCCGGCGCGAGCCGTGTCGTCGGCGGTCGCGGCGCCGAACCCGGATGCCGCCACCACACCGGTCGCCGCGCTCAGGACCAGCAGGACCCCGGCCGCGACGGCCCGCCGCAGTGGGCTGTCGAGCCGGTCCAACCCGCTACGCAGGAACTGCGCGACCCGGCGCAGCAGGGTTGACCTGCGCTGGGCTCGGGAGGACATGTCGAGGAGCAGCGTGCGCAGCTTCGACAGACCACCGGTGCCGGACGTGACTCGCATCCTGGTTGCTCTCCCTCGCGTACGTCTTCGAAGTAGCACGACGGCGCGGGCTGGCTGCTGGTTCACCCGCCGAACGATTTGCTTGTCCGGTTGCTCGCCCGGTGTGTGTCGTGGCACCGATCGGGTTTGCCGGTTCGATGGTCGGAGGCCCAGATCGGTCTATGGGGGCGGCAACTCCCACTGATCGCCGTCTGCGCCCGGGCCCGCGGCTCGGCTACTCTGCTGCCTCGGCAGCCCTGGCCGGTTCCTGGGCTCCTCGCAGGTCCCGTGGCGCGGAGGTCGGCCGTCCGTCCCGCACACTTCCTCCGCGCCGGCGTCCGGGACGGCCACCTGCGGGGGCATGTCGGTCCGGCTACGGTCTGGGCCGTGCGGAGAACGAAGGATGGTGCGGCTATGGATGGCTCGGGCAGGGTCCCCCCGGGACGTGGCGAATCCAGCCTCGTGACGCGGATCGGCGGGGTCGCCTCTCGTGCGTGGCTGCTCGGTACGGTGCCGCTGCTGGTGGTGGCCGTACTCGCGTTGGCGGGGACGCCAGCGCGGGCGGTGCCGCTCGCCGTACCGAGCCCGAGTACGACCCCCGGCTCGGGCGTGATGCCGAGTGCGGACCCGAGCGCGGCCGGGGGAGTGCGCTACTACGTGGTGGGGTCGGGCCAGGAGGGCCAGCGCGAGTACCTCTACCAGATCGCGGTGCAGACGCTTGGGGACGGCAACCGCTTCCGGGAGATTTTCGAGCTGAACCGGGGGCGCGTCCAGCCCGATGGTGGTCAGCTGACGGACCCGCTGTCGCTGCAACCGGGGTGGATCCTGGAACTGCCGGCGGACGCGAGTGGTCCGGGAGTGCAGATCGGGCCGCTGCCGTTCCCGTCGCCGTCGTCGTCGCCGACGGAGGGCGCTGCCGCCGCCGATACGAGCGGTGTGTCGCCGTACCTGATGTGGGCCGGCGGCCTCGGGGTGATGGCGCTGCTGCTCGCTGTGGCACTGCGTCTGCTGCGACCCAGGCGCGGAACCCGCGCGTCCGCCTCGGCACCGGCGCCAGCCGACGCACCCGCCGGCATCGATGACATACTCCCGGCCGTGGTTCCGGCTGCGGTGCCGGCCGTGGTTCCGGCTGCGGTGCCGGCCGTGGTTCCGGCGGCGGTGCCGGCCGTGCTCCCGGCGGCGGTTCCGGCTGCGGTCCCGGCCTCGACTCCGGACCTGGCTCAAGTGCCGCGTTCGGCGCCGGAAGCGGGGTCTGCGCAAGCGAGGGCTGCGGAAACGGGGCCTGGGACAGCGGCAGAACGCGCACCGGCGCCGGAACCGCCGGCGTTGCCACGGCGCGGGTGGGTGGTCGTGGCGCTGTCCCCGCTGGGAGCCGAGCCGGACCACCTCGATGTCCGTCTGCTCGCGCGGGATGCTGGCGGCGCCCACGTCCCGTACGGCTGGCTCGGCGACGGGCCGACGGCCGGGCTGATGCCGGTCGTGCTCGGCCGGCAGGACCGGTGGCGTTTCCGTCTCGACCTCGCCGCCACGCCGGACCTCTTCACCGTCACCGGCTCGGCCCCGGCGGTCCGGCGGCAGGCGTTGAGCATCGCCCGGCAACTGCTGGCTGCCGGAGTGACCGTGACGGTTGTCGGGAACGCCCTCGGACCGGACCTGCCGCCCGGCTGCCGCCCGGTCGATGCCTTTCCGGCGCTGGAGAGTTTCGGTCCGGCGAGCGGGCCTGAGGTGGTCATCAGCGGTCCACCGCGTGGCGCGGAACTGACCGCCGCCCGGAGCCTGACCGCCCGGACCGCGTCCCGGGTGGTGCCGGTGCTGGTCGGCGAGGTGTTGCGGTCCCGCTGGTCGGTCCTGGTAACCGCCGCCGAGGCGGACCCGGCGGCCGGCGACGACCCGGGGCGGTGACGGCGAGCCGGTGATGCCTGCGCCGGGCGTCGGGCCGCGGGAAAGTCTCCGAGCCCGGGGGTGGATCCCGGCGCGGTTCGTCGGCCCCGACTTCGGCGTAGGCCGTCGGCCCCGAATTCAGCGTGGGTTTGTCGGACCCGAATTGAACCGGCAGAGGCCCATGAGCGTCGTCGGTGTGGGCGGGCAGGTCGATTCCGGCCAGGGCACGCGCGAGCACGTAGCGAGGCGAGGGAGGCTGTCGGTGACGGCGAAGGTGCGGGTCTGGTCGAGCCTGTCAGGGGTTGCCCTGTTGGCGGCACTGACCCTGATGAGTGGCGTGGAGCATGCGTCGGGCGCGTCCGTGCCGGCTCTGGCGCCGACCGTCACACCCTCCGCACCATCGACATCGACATCGACATCGACGACGGCCTCGGTCTTCGGCGAGGAGTTCGTCAAGTACTACTCCGTCGCCCAGACCGATCAGGGACGGCCGGAGAGCCTGACCGAAATCGCGGGCCGGCTGTTGGGCGCGACCGGTCGGGCGAAGGAGATCTACCACCTCAACACGGGCCGGCAGCAGCCCGACGGCGGAACGCTGACGGACGCCATGCTGCTGCGGGCCGGCTGGTACCTGGTGCTCCCGTGGGATGCGGTCGGCGACGGGGTCCGGTACGGACTGCTTCCGACCGAGCCCGGCGCCGCGTCGGTGACCTCCGCCCCGCCGTCGCAGGCACCGTCGCAGGCCCCGCCGTCGCAGGCACCATCGCAAGCCCCGCCGTCGCAAGCCCCGCCGGCGCAGGTTCCGCCGCCGGCACAGATCCCGCCGCCGTCGGCAGGGGCACCCGCGAACCCGGGCACCCCGGCACCGCCGGCTAGCTCCGGACCTGCCGTACCGGCGAAACCCGGTAACGATCAGCCACCAGCGGACGCCCCGGTCGATCCGAAGCCTCCGGCGGCAGGCCAGACGTCCCCCGCGATCGGTGGCCAGACACCTCCCGCGACCGGCGACGAGCCGGGCAAGGACGGACAGCCGGCTGCTCCGGGATCGTGCACCTCGTCCGGGCCGCCCCGGTCGGACTCCCACTGGGCGTACGACCGTATGGCGACCGACCAGGCGTGGGGACGTACCCAGGGCGAAGGGGTGCTGGTCGCGGTCATCGACTCGGGGGTCGACGCCGACGCACCGGAACTGAACGGTCGGGTCGCCATCGGGGCCGACATTCCCGCCGGCACCGAGCGTGGAAACACCGACTGCCTCGGCTCGGGTACGGCGATGGCCGGCATCGTGGCCGCCGCGCCCGGCACGGCGGCGGCGGCGGACGTGGACAGCCAGATGAGTGGGCTTGCCCCGGCCGCCACGATCCTGCCGCTGCGGGTGGTGAACGAGACTCTGCGGTCCAAGCCGGCCGACGCGGCAACGGCGATCGAGGTGGCCGCCTCCGCGGGTGCCCGTGTGGTCACCCTCGGGGCCTATGTGGACCTGGCCGACCCGGCGGTGCTGGGCGCGCTGAAGTCGGCGCTCGCACACGACGTGGTGGTGGTCGCTCCGGCGCCGACCGTACCGACGGGGGATGCGAGCGCGGCGCCGACGCCGAAGCTGGAAGGTCTGCTCCTGGTCGGCGGTGTCGGGCCCGACGGGCAGCCGGCGGCGAACTATCGCCCGGGCACGGTCGACGTGATCGCGCCCGGCATCGACGTGGCGAGCCTCGGGACCAGCGGGTCGGGGGCCCGGGCCAGCAGCGGTTCGCAGTATGCGGCGGCCTTCGTGGCCGGTGCGGTGACGCTGGTCCGCTCCGCCTATCCCAACCTGAACGCGGCCCAGGCGGTGCACCGGATCAAGGCCACCGCCGAGCGTGCCGGACAGGACGGCCCGGACGCGGCAGTCGGCTGGGGCATGATCAACCCGAATGCGGCGGTGACCATGCAACTCGTCGCGGAGACGCAGGTGATCCGCACCGGCGGTGGAGGCACCAGCCCGATGCGGGCACTCACCATCGGCCTCGTGGTGGTGACCGGGTTGGCCGCCGTCGCGGTTCTGGCCCGGCGCTCGCCCTCCCGGGTGGCGGGGGCGGCCAACGCCACATCGGCGACGGCCAAGATCAGGACCGAGTCGGGCGGTGGCGCGGAACCGGCCGGTGCCGCCGCCAGCGGCGTCCCGGGCGCCGGATCGTCAGGGCCGGCTGCCGGACCGATCGGCGCGGTACGGACCGGCACCGGTGACCCGGCGTCGGCGGTAACCCCGAACGCCACCGCACCGGGGGCGCGGCTCGTGGGCTCGGACGACCAGCCAGGATCGGCCGGTCCGCCGGACGATGGGTCTTCGTCGACCGGTTCCACCACACCGGTACGTCGGTGAGCCGATCCGCGCTCCCGTCCCGGCGTCGCCTCGGCGGAGCGCGTCGGTTGGCGGGCGCGGGTGCGGCGCTGGCGATGGCCGCGCTCGCCACGGCGGCGCCGGTCGAGGCGGCCCAGGCCGGGCCGACTGTGTCCGGCTCGGTGCCGGGGGAGCGGCTGGCGCCGGCCCGGTACGCTTCGGCGCCGAATACTGAACCGCCGCCGCTGCCCCAGGTCAGGGACGGCTGTGTCGGTGAGTCACCAGCGGTGGCCGTCAGTCCACCGTGGCCGGTGCGGCGTACCGCGCCGCAGGCGGTGTGGTCACTGACCCGGGGCGAGGGTGTGCTGGTCGCCATCGTGGACACCGGGGTGAGCGCTGCGGCCAGTGGCCTCTCCGGTGCGGTGCGGCGCGGTGCCGACGTGGTGCGGCAGGGGCCGGCCGATCAGGACTGCGTCGGCCGGGGCACCGCCCTCGCCGGGGTCGTGGCGGCCCGTCCGGTGACCGGGAGCGGGTTCGTCGGGGTGGCACCGGCTGCCCAGGTGTTGCCGGTGCGGATAGTGGACGGCCAGGGCCGGCTGGGTCCTGGTGCCCTGGCGGCCGGTATCCGGGCGGCCACCGAGGCGGGCGCGGGTGTGATCCTGCTCGGCGTCGGCACCGCCGAGCCCGACGCGGCGCTCCGCGCGGCGGTAGCGGCTGCGGTCAAGCGAGACATCGTGCTGGTCGCGTCGGTTTCCGACACCAAGCCGTCGAGCACCGGGCAGAGCGCCGCGCCGTGGTACCCGGCCAGCGACGACAACGTGCTCGCGGTCGGTGGCGTCGGGCCGGACGGTGCGCCGACCGAAACGTCGCCACCGGAGGCCGGGGTGGACCTGCTCGCGCCCTCCACTGGCGCGGTGAGCGTCGCGCCGCGCGGCAACGGTCACTACTCGGTTGGTGGACCGGCGGTGGCGGCGGCGTACGTGGCCGGAGCGGCGGCGCTGGTCCGCGCGTACCACCCGGAGTTGAACCAGGCCGAGGTCCGGCACCGGCTGGAGTTGACCGCGGAACACCCGCTCGGCGGAGAGCCGCAGCCTGGTGTGGGATACGGCACCCTCGATCTGTACGAGGCGGTCGCCGCGTTGGAGACCGGTGAGGAGCGGTTTCCGGCTGGCGGGTCCGGGATGATCACGCTGCCGGAGCCTCCGCCGGCGGATCCGGCGAAGGCGGTCGCCGCGGCGGTCGCCGCCGGCATGGTGGCGACCGCGGCAGCGGCGTACGTGTCGGCGCAGATAGTCAGGCGGGGTCGGCGTCGCCGCTGGCGTCCGTGACCGACCGCGCCTTTCTCTGACCCGCCGGGTTCTGTCTCGCGAATCCCATGTGGCCCCGCCGCTGGGTGCGAGCGAGCTGACGAATCACGAGTGGGCGGCGCGGGTGCCACTGTGCGGTCTGCCGCTGTGTTGCCGGCCCACCCTGGGGTGGGGCCGACTCATCCCGGGGTTGTCCAACGCTCAGCCCTGGTTCCGGACGCTGACATCCGGGTGTGGATCGACGGTTGGCACACGACCCACACCCGAACGTCTGTCCGGACCCGTACCGCCCGGGAAGCGATATCCCTAGTGGCCCGCGTCGATCAGCTCCTCCGACGGGCTCCACGGGGTCTGGATCAGGCGGGCGCCGCGCCGGGTGCACAGCAGCGCACGCCCGGGCGGCAGATGGCGCGGCTTGGTGTTGCCGAGCAGCGGACCCTCGTTGGGCGGGCAGGAGAGCGCCAGATCCGGGCTGTTCGTCTCCTGCAACCGCCGGATCAGCGGATCCATCGACATCCGCATCACGTTCGCCGCACCCCGGGTCAGCACCAGGTGGAAGCCGATGTCCGCTCCCTGGGAAAGGAACGGCACCAGTGGCAGCAGCGGGCTGTCGTGCCCGGCGAGCAGGTCGTAGTCGTCGACCAGCACGAACAGGCGTGGTCCCGTCCACCAGTCCCGGCGGCGGAGCTGTTCGGGAGTGATGTCGCTGCCCGGTACCCGGGGTCGCAGCCCGAGCACCGCGTCGGCCACCGTCGCCTTGGTCGAGTCGACGGAGACGGAGTAGCCCAGCCGGTACGCCTCGGGTACCGCGTCGAAGAGTTGCCGACGATAGTCGACGATCATGATCCGGGCCTCGGCCGGGCTGTAGCGGGACATCACCGACCGGGCCAGGTGACGCAGCAGGTTCGTCTTGCCGCTCTGACTGTCGCCGAGCGAGGTCAGGTGCGGCAGCTCGGCGAAGTCGTGCCAGACCGGCTGCATCCCGGCCTCGTCCAGGCCCAGTGTGACCCGGAGGTCACCGTGCGGTTCGGGCAGTGACTCGACCGGCAGCACGTCCGGCAGGGTACGCACCGGCGGGGCGGCCTCACCCGCCCAGAACTCGCCCACCATGGACACCAGGGCCCGCACCCCGTCGGTCAGGCTGTCCGCGTCGGCAGTGCCGTCGATACGCGGTAGCGCGGCCAGGAAGTGCAGCTTGTCCGCGGTGAGGCCCCGCCCGGGCAGCTGCGGCACGGTGGCCGCCATGCGCAGGTCCACGGTCGAGTCGACCGGGTCACCGAGGCGCAGCTCCAGCCGGTTGCCGATCTGGTCCCGCATCGCGTGGTGCACCTCGGACCAGCGGGACGCGGTGAGTAGCAGGTGGACCCCGAAGTTGAGCCCCTGAGCGGCGATCTGCCGGATCGCCGCCTCCAGCGACTCGAACTCCTGCCGCAGGGTGAACCAGCCGTCCACGACGAGGAACACGTCACCCAACGGGTCGTCGGTGATCCGGCCATCGGCCCGCATCTGCCGATAGGTCGCCATGCTGTCGACGCCCAGGCTTGAGAAGCGTCGCTCCCGCTGGATGATCAGGGTCGTCACCTCGGCGACCGTACGGCTCACCCGGTCGGTGTCGAGCCGGCCGGCGACGCTGCCCACGTGTGGCAGGTCGGCGATGGCGCTGAGCGTGCCGCCGCCGAAGTCGAGGCAGTAGAACTGCACCTCGCGGGGGCTGTGGGTGAGCGCCAGGCTGGTGATCAGCGTACGCAGCAGGGTGCTCTTACCGCTGCGCGGTCCGCCGGCGATGCCGACGTGCCCGCCGACGCCGGACAGGTCCACGATCAACAGGTCGCGTAGCTGCTCGAACGGCTTGTCGATGAAGCCGACCGGTGTGATCAGCCGGCCGTTGCCGGGCCAGTCGAGTGCGGTGAGCCCGAGTTCCGGGTCGGGCACCAACGTCGGCAGGAGCTGATCCAGCGTCGGTGACGCGCCCAGCGGGGGCAGCCAGACCTGGTGTGCCGGCGGCCCGTGGTCGATCAGTTGGTCCACCAGGGTGGCGAGCAGGGTGCGTTCCTGCGCCGTCTCCATGCCGGACTTCCCGGCATTCGGCCCCTGGTCGGTCAGTGGTTGGCCGGACACGGCGGCGAGCAGGCCGCGTTCCTGCGCCGTCCCCGTGGCCTCCGCCGTGGCGGCAGGTGCCTCGCCGTCCGGCAGCGGCGCCGATTCCGGGGGCGCTACCGGCTCCAGCCGGTACGGCACCACCTGCTGCTGCACGATCTCCTGCCGGACCCGGTTGGTGGTGTCCCGGTACGCCCCGGAGACGTACCCCGCCTTGAACCGGATCAGCGTCGACACGTCGGTCCGCAGGTAGCCGCTGCCGGGTGACGGGGGCAGTTCGTAGGCGTCCGGTACACCGATCACCGACCGGGACTCCATGGCGGAGAAGGTACGCAGGCCGATCCGGTACGACAGGTGCGACTCTAGTTGCCCGATCCGGCCGTCGTCGACCCGCTGGCTGGCCAGGAGTAGGTGCACCGCGAGCGAGCGGCCGAGTCGGCCGATCATCACGAAGAGGTCCATGAAGTCGCGGTGCGTGGCCAGCAGTTCGCTGAACTCGTCCACCACGACGAAGAGCGTGGGCAGCGGGTCCAGCGGAGCGCCCTGGGCGCGGGCCCGTTCGTAGTCGAGTGCCGAGCTGAAGCCGCCTGCCTGGCGCAGCAGCTCCTGCCGCCGGACCAGCTCGCCGTGGAGCGCGTCCTGCATCCGGCCGACGAGCGCGGCCTCGTCGGCCAGGTTGGTGATCACCGCCGAGGTGTGCGGGAGTTGGTCCAGGCCGAGGAAGGTGGCCCCACCCTTGAAGTCGACCAGGACGAAGTTGAGCGTCTCGGAGGAGTGGGTGGTGGCCAGCGCCAGCACCAGCGTACGCAGCAGCTCGCTCTTGCCCGACCCCGTCGCGCCGATCAGCATCCCGTGCGGGCCCATGCCGCCGAGCGCCGACTCCTTGATGTCCAGCTCGACCGGATTGCCGCTGGCGTCGATGCCGATTGGCACCCGTAGCCGTTCCCCGACCGATCGGGGCCCCCACAGCTTTGTCAGGTCCAGCCGCCGCACATCCGGGATGTTCAGCATCGTGCCCAGGTCGAAGTCGGATGCCAGGGTGTCCGCCGCGGTCTCGGTGACGATACCCAGCCGGTACGGTGACAGGATCTGGGACAGCGCCGTCGCCCGGGCCACGCCCAGCCGGTCCGGCCGAGCCAGTCGGGTGCGTACGTCACTGCCGACCCGGTCCCGGCGTACCATCAGCAGGTCGTCGCCGTCGACCTCAAGACAGAGCGTCCCCTTGCCGGTCGACGGGGTCGAGTCGTCGAGGTCGATCAGCACCGCGTTGCGGTAGCCCGTACTGGCCATCCGGCTGCCGTTGCCGACCCGGCCACCGTCCCGGATCACCACCACGTACGGCTCGTCACGGCTCGGGGACGCACCCGACTCCCACCGGGGCCGTGCGCTGAACGCCTCGCCGAAGTGCCGTTCCACCGCCTCGATGGTGTCGCCGACCAACCGGACCGCACCCGCGGCGTCCTGCTCGGTGTGGTGTTGCAGGTGCGGCAACCACTTCGCCCACTCCCAGGCGGCCACCCCGTCGCCGTCCACGCAGAGCGCCAGTCGGACCTCTTCCGGTGCGTGGAACGTGATGAGCTGGCTGAGCAGCGCACGGACCACCGCGCGGCTGTCCTCCTTGTTTCCGGTCACCCGCACCTGGCCGAAGCCGCGCAGGAACAGCGCGATGGGCTGGTCGGCGATGGTGGTGTAGGCCCGGATGAACCGACGCAGCGACTTTGCCGACAGCGGCTCCAGGTCCTCGATCGGCTTGGTCTGCAGTGGCGTGATCCGCACCGCCATCCGCTGATCGCCGGTACCGACCCGTAGTTCGAGGAAGTCGGGGTGGGTGGGGCGGCGCTCCCAGCGCCGAGAGGTCATCACCAACGACCAGAGCGAGTACGGGTCCGGATGTTGCCAGTCACTGGCGTCCCGTTGGCGGGCCACGTCCTTCCGTACCCGTTTCCGGTTTTGGGCCAGGTAGCGCAGGTAGTCGCGACGGTCGCCACCCAGGCGCTTCTTGCGGTCCATTCCGCCGAACGCGACCTGGCCGACCACCATGGCGCCCATGGCTACGCCCATCAAGCCCAACATCACGAAGGTGAGCGGCCCCCGGGACGAGTTCATGAACATGAGCATCATCACGCCGGACATCAGCGCCATCGGCAGCACCACCATCGCCTGGCGCATGCCGTTGTTCTGCGTATCGGGTAGCTCCGGCGGCTCCTGGATATTGATTTCGCCGGCTGGCATCTCCGGCGCGTTACGTCGGGCGGGGCGTCGGAACAACACCGTGCTCAAAAGGGGTACCTTCCGCTCTGCGGGACAGCACGTGTCCGGGGCCGGGGCCGAGCGGTCGCCGCGGGCCCGACCTCTACAACGGATGCCGACCGTGATCGGGTCAACGCCGTCGTGCGTCGGCCCGGGACGTGAGCAAGATAAAGCACATTTTTTTGAACTCCACGACACATGGCTGCGTCGTCAGAGTCATGAGTGTCGCCGCTGCGGAGATGTGCCGCCTCGTGGTCCATGGGCCGGGGCGGCAGTTACAGGTCGCGGTACCAGCCGATGTGCCGGTCGCCGACCTGTTGCCGGCGTTGCTCCACCATCTCGGCGACAATCTCGCCGATGCGGGGTTGGCCCACGGCGGCTGGGTGCTGCAACGGCTGGGTGCGCCGCCGCTGGACGAGGAGAGCAGCGTCGCGGCCCTGGGCCTGCACGACGGAGACCACGTCTACCTGCGTCCCCGCTCGGACCAGATTCCGCCGGTGCACTTCGACGATCTCGCCGATGGCATCGCCACCGGCGTAGGCAACCGGTCCGGGCTGTGGCGACCGGAGATGATTCGCTGGTCCGCGTTGGGTGTGCTGGTGGCCCTGCTCGCCGTCGGGTTCGTCACCCTGGCGATGTCCGGGCCGCCGCTGCCCCGCACGATCGCCGCCGGGACGGTCGCGCTGATCTGCCTGGCCGGGGCGTTCGGCTTCAGTCGGGCCGCCGGTGATCGCGGGTTCGGCCTGGTCGCCGCGTTGGGTGGGATTGCGTACGCCGGCCTGGCCGGCATGATGGCACCGGGTGTCACCGGGGACGGCGCGGCAGGCGTGGCACTGGTGAGCCGCGCGCCGCAGCTGTTCGCCGGCATGGTTGCCGTGGCGGTGACCGCGCTGCTCGCCGGGGTGGTCCTCGGCTGGGCCGGCCCGCTCGTCGCCGCCGGGTTCAGCGTGGCCCTGTACGCGACTCTCGGCGCGGGGCTGTCCGCGTTCCTGACGCTGCCGACCGGTGAGGCGGCGGCGGTGGTCGCGGTGTCCGCGACGGTGCTGACCGTGCTGGTCCCGATGACCGCGTTCCGGCTCGCCCGGATCCGCCTGGCCCCGCTGCCCACCGAGCCGGAGCACCTCCAGGAGGACATCGACCCGGAGCCGAGCGATGCGCTGTTGGCCCAGACCGCACAGGCGGACCGGTACATGACCGGCCTGTACGCCGGGAACGGGATCGCGACCGGGGTCGCGTTGGTCCTGCTGGTGCTGAGCGGCGGGTGGGCTGCCTGGACGCTGGTCGGACTGGTCGCCGTGGTCCGGTCACTGGCGCTGCGCCCGATGACCAGCGCCTGGCACCGGCTGGCGCTGGCCGCGCCGGCTCTGCTCGGGCTGCTGCTGATGGCCACGCGCACGCTCGCCGACGTGGCGCCGCTGCTGCGGCTGGGCCTGGTCACCCTCGTACTGCCGGTTGCCGGGGCGCTGTTGTTCACGCTCGGACGCAAGCTGCCGCACCGGCGGATCATGCCGTACTGGGGGCGGATCGGGGACGTGACGCAACTGATCACCACCGTCGCCATGCTGCCGATCCTGCTCGCCGTGCTGGGCGCGTACGGCGCCGCCCGGTCGTTGGGGGGCTGAGCCGTGCAGTCCCGTCGCGATCAGGTCCAGGCCCAGTCGTACGTACTCGGCCGGTTGACCGGCGCCCTGGTCTCAGCCGAGCCGGACGGGCTGGAGAACCCTCACCGACGGATGACCGTCGGGACGATCTGCGGCCTGCTGGTTGCGGCCCTGGTCATCGCCGGGTTCACCATTTACGGCTTCATCGTTCCCGGCGGTGCGAGCAAGTGGCAGGCCCCGGGGGTGCTGGTGCTGGAGAAGGAGACCGGCACCCGCTACGTCTACGCCGCCGGGACGCTGCGTCCGGTGCTCAACTACGCGTCGGCCCGGTTGCTCTTCGAGAACCCGCCGACGGTCGTCTCCGTTTCCCGCCGTTCGCTGAAGGACGTGCCGCACGGCCAACCGGTCGGCATCGTCGGCGCCCCGGACGCGCTGCCGGCCGTGGGTACGGTGGCCAGCCAGGTGTGGACCGTCTGCGCATTGGCCGCGCGGGACCAGGCCGGCACGCTGTCGACCGCGACCACGCTCACCGTCGAGAAGGCCGGTGTGGGGCGCCGGGACCGCCCGCTGGGCCCGACCGACGCGGTCGTGGCGACCGCCGGTGGCGAGAGTTTCCTGATCTGGCGGGGGCGGCGGTTGCGGCTGGCCGAGCCGTGGTTGGCCCGGGTGCTCGGCTACGACCGGAGCGTCACGCCGGTCGAGGCCGGTTGGCTGGAGTCGGTGCCGGCCGGACCGGATCTGGCGCCGGCGCCGGTGTCCGGACGGGGCTCTCCCGGGCCGACGGTCGACGGGCAGCAGTCCCGGGTCGGCGAACTGTTCGTGGCCCGGACCGCCGGGGGGCAGGAGCAGCGCTACCTGCTGCTGGACGACGGGTTGGCGGAGCTCAACCCGGTCGCGTACACGATCGTCGCGGCCGACCCGGAGACCACGAAACTGTACGGGGGCCGTGCGGTGACGCCGGTCGAGTTGAGCCCGGCCGCGCTGGCCCAGTTGCCGGTCTCCCGCCGATCGGTGTTGCCGGCCGGGGTGCCGGAGTCTCCACCCCAGCTCGCGCAGCCGCCGACCGGCGCCGTCTGGTGCGTGCGGCACACGATGGCCGATGGCGGGGTTGAGGTAACCGCCGACCTGCCGGTGCTCGCCTCGGCGACCGTACGCGACGGGGTCGGGTTGACCCGCACCTCGCGCACGGCCGCCCGGATCGCGGTCGAGCCGGAGGTCGGCGGCCTGGTGCTGGTCGGTCGGCTGGACCAGGCCGCTGGCTCCGGGTTCTACCTGGTCACCGACGCCGGGGTGAAGTATCCGCTGGCCTCGGCCAAGGTGGCCGAACAACTCGGGTACCCGCCGGCCGGCGCGCGACCGGTGCCGCGCCGGTTGCTGGAGATGGTGCCGACCGGGCCGCTCCTCGAATCGGCCCTGGCGGGGAGGTGACCGGTGCCCGACGGCGGCCGGCACGAGACGGCCCGACTTTCCCGCCAGCCGAAGGCGCGAGTGGTCGGTAGCCACGAGTTTGGACGACTCCACGGGGAGCCGTTCCGGAATGCAAGCAGGAGAGAGAGGAAGCAGCATCATGGCGAATGGTCAGATTACAGCCGATAGTGGCAGCTCAGCTGTACTGGTTGGCGCCTTCACCGAGATGGACGGTGATCTGACGTCGGCCGAGGGAGTGCTGAAGGACGCCTATGCCGAGCTTGAGCTGGTCCACCGGGGCGGGTCGGGCACCGTGTACCGGCAGGGGCTGGACGAGATCCAGCAGGGGCTGACGAAGGTCCGCAACGCACTCGGCATCCTCCAGGGCGGTGTGCACGGGACCGGCCAGATCAACACCGGGACCGAGGAATTGAACCGCGCCAGCGCTGGCAACGTCGGGCTGTCGGCCCCGCCCGTCGCCAGCTGGACCTGATCGGACCGGCGCCATCCCGACGAGGACGGCGCTTCCCAATTTCGGCCGTAGCGGCCAAATACCGACCGGAAAGGAAAGACGATGACCGACTTTGACGTCGTACCCAGCGGTATGGAGGGGGTGGCGGACCGACTGGCTGGACTCCCCGGCCAGATCAACAGCGCCATCAGCGACCTGATGGGGAAAGTCAACCAGTACGGCGACCTCAACAACGGTACGGCGATCCAGGCCTACCAGGCGGCCCAGTTGGAGTGGAACCAGGGGCTGGGACTGGTCAATGACGGCGTTGGGAAGTCCGCCCCGATTCTGAGGTCGATCGCTCAGGAGTTCATGGACGGCGACCGCAGGGCAGCCCAGCAGTACCCCACTGCCTGAGTCGACTCAAGACCGGCACACGGGGCGGGGCGGCGCGGGAATCACTTCCGCGCCGCCCGTCCCGAGCCACAGCCGGGCGAGCATCCGTCTCGCCCGACGCGTTGTTTGTAGCCCGACCCGTTCAAAATTGCTGACACAACCGATCCGCTCGGAAAGGAGCCCGGCATGCCACCCCGGATTACCCATGATGACAAGAGAGTCGCGGACGCGACGGTGAAGATGAACAATATCCGCAGCCAGAACGCCGCCGCCCGGGCAGGGATCAACCCCGGCGACACGGGGCACCCGCACGGACTCCCGTGGGCCAACCTGACGGTCTCCGCAGGCGGTGAGAACTTTGCCAGTGGCGCCTATCTCAAAAAACGGCTCGCTGAGATCGGCACCGCGGTGGACAAGGTGCTGGCGAGCTACGAAACCCGGTTGGCCACTACCTCCCGGGCGCTGAGCGACACCAGGCGAGGGGCGACGGATACCGAACGGGACAACGTTTCGCACGCCAACGACCTGACCATCCCCCCGCCAGCGGCGACCTGGACCAACTGACCGCCATTCAACGTCCTGTCTGACCGGGAGAACACTCGATGACACAGCCGACGCCGCCGCCGGCCACGGGCCTGGATGGTCTTAAGTGGGAGGACGGGATGGTGGAGGTCCTGAAGGCGCCAGCGACGGACCGGAGCCTGTTCTACAACCCATCCTGGATCAGCCTGATCACCACCCGCGTGGTCTCCCGGGAAGATCTTTTTTCGCAGGACGCCAACACCTCAAACAACGAGTTCCAGTTCACCCAATACATGGGTGCGAGTCCAGAAGACCATTGGTTGAGGGTTGCGGGTCGGATCGACTGGTACATCGGGGAGAAGGGCGCAACCCCGCACGAGCGTTTCTGGAACGAGTTCTGGAACCACTCCCGGGACACTCTCGAGAGGCCGCCGAGCCCGCTGCCCCTGGATCCGAAGACATTTCATGTCGTGGCGGAGTCGATGTACAACCTGGCGATGTGGTTGGAGGACGCCACCGCGGAGTTGCAGCGGGAGATCAATAGTCTCGACGGTGGCGGAGGCTTCGCGGGTGCGGCGGCACAGGCGTATCGAGAGTCGTTGGAGACTACGCGTAAAGAAATGCTGATCCTGCGGGACGACCTTGAGTCGAGCAAGAACTGGCCGCAGATGCTTCATGACAACGGGGATACGGCGGACAAGTTCTGGCGGGAGGTGCGGCGCGCCTGGTCCGAGTGGTCGAACTATGTGACCAATCAGCCGAGCGAGATGATCCGCCGGGTGTTGGCGCAGATTGAGGGCCACATGGACAACAATGTGTCCGGCGGGACGCTCGATCTGGATTTCGGGAACGGAACGAAGACGTACGACTTCCGAAATGCAGGGGCACTGGCCGAACTGAACAAGGACATGCACGACTATTTCCAGACCAGGGTGAATTTGCTGGATCAGGAAATGCGCACCCAATACGGCACCCTGCGAAACAGTTTCAACGACACCGCCACGAACTTGTTGGATCCACGAAACGCACCGCCCCCCACGCTGGGCGGCGGCGGCCCGGGGGGGAACACGAACATCCCCAACATTGGTGGTGACGGCACTGGCGGCGGCACCGGTGGCGGCGGTGGTGGTTCGTTCGATGCCGGCGACCTGGGCGGTGGTGGCGGCGACCTCGGCGACCTCGGCGGTGGCGGCGGTGGTGGCGGTGGCGGCTCGTTCGATGCCGGCGACCTCGGCGGTGGCGGTGGTGGTTCGTTCGATGCCAGCGATCTGGGCGGTGGTGGTGGCGGCACCGGCGGGTTGGGCGGCCCACCCCCCGGTGGTTCGTTCGACCTCGGCGAACTCGGTGGGGCCGGTGGTGGCGGCACTGGCGGGTCGGGTGGCCCACTCCCCGGTGGCAGCTTCAGCGGCGGTCTGCCCGGCACGGATGGCACCGGTCTTGATGGATTGGGCGGATCGTCTGGTGGAGGGGGCGCTATCCCCGGCGGTGTATTTGCCGGTGGTTCGGGTCTCGGCGGCCTGCCCTCGGTGGGCGGTGGACGTCCACCTGGTCGAGACGAGCCCGGTCTCGGTTCGGGCGGAATAGGCAGCGGCAACGGCGATTTCGAGGAAGGTCCGAGCACGATCGATCCGGACGATCTGCCGGGTGGGAGTGGTTCGTTCCCGAGCCTGCCCGGTGGCAGCGGCGCTGGGTCTGGTGGATCTCTGCCTGGGCTGGGCGGCTCGTCGGGTTCGGGCATTGGCGGTTCGCTCCCGGGCCTGGGCGGCTCGTCGGGTCCGGACATTGGTGGTTCCCTCCCGGGCCTGGGCGGTGGTTCGTCCAACATCGGTGATCTGCCGGGCATCCCGGGCAGCGGTTCCGGTGGTGACTACTTCGGTGGCGCTTCGGGCAGCGACGGTATCGGTGATGGTTGGTCCGGTGTCGACTGGCAGTCCGGCTCGAACTCCGGGGTGCCGGGGGGCTCGATGCAGATCGGTCCGCTGGGTCCGGCGCCGTTGGCGACCGATGGGCTCGCTGCTGCTGCCGCCGCCAATGGTGGTTCGGGCCTAGCCGGGTTGGGGGCAGCTGCCGCGGCGGGTGCCGCCGGTGGTGCGTTGGCCGGGGGCACGGCAGGTTCGGCCGGGATGGGTGGCATGGGCCCGATGATGCCGCCGATGGGCGGCGCGGCGGGCGGCCAGCAGCAGGAAAAGGACCGGGAGCGCAAGACGTGGTTGGCCGAGGAAGAGGAGGTCTGGGGTACGGATCCGGACGTGGCGCCGTCGGTGATCGGCCGGGACGACGTTCCGGACGCTCCCGGTGTGGAGCGGACTCGGCCGACCGGGCCGCAGAATCCCACTTCGCCGTACGGCCCGGCGCGCGGTACCGGCCGGCAGAGCAGTCGTGGTTACTGAGTGAGGAGCGTGATCATGTCCAGTCCCTTGCACGACAGGTTTGAGCAGGCGTTCACCGAGTTCGAAGAACAGAAGGTTGCCCTCTCCGATTTCGAGCGGAAGCTCGCGGAGTCTTCGAAGACGGTGACCGCGAAGAACCGGGCGGTCAGTGTCACCGTCGATGGTCAGGGTGACCTCATGGAGCTCAAGTTCCCGACCAACGCGTACCGAACCATGGCTCCGGCCGAACTGAGCAGCCTGCTGGTGGAGACCATCAGGGAGGCTCGGGAGCAGGCACGTGCGAGTACGACCGAAATGTTGGAGACGTACCTGCCAGGTGGTATGGCGTCCTTCGACATGCTCAACAACCCGATCGACTTCGAGGAGATTCTGGGCGAGGCGTTGCGTACGGCCGACCGGATGTTCTCTGGTATGCCGTCCAACACCGACCGGACGGAGGAATCGCGATGAGGATCGCCGCAGATCTGGATGTGATCAACAGCGGGCCGCTGAAGTACTACCAGGAGCAGGTCGAGAAGGCACAGCGACTTCTGGATGAGGCCCTGGCGGAGAACTGGCCACCTGGGCATGCCCGGAGCAGCGTCGACCACGAGGTTTTGGAACAGATGGGGCCGGCGATTAAGGGGCTCCGTAACCTGATCGGGGCGTACAACGCGTTGTCGGCTCAGGATGCTCATAGCGTTGATGTGCTGGGCAAGGTGTTGGCGGATACCTCTGACCTCACCGTGGACCTGGCCAAGCAGATCAACGTGGATAACGCTCCAAACCGTGTCTGAGTTGGCAAATCGTTAAGTGCAAAAAAAGGGAGGGCTACACCGTCCTGACGGTGTAGCCCTCCCTTGATTGGGGTGTTGGTGTCGTGCCGTTGCTTCGGGTGCCGGATTGGCTTGCTCAGTTTTTCAAGTGGTTTTATGGTGAGGAGTTTCCGGGTCTTCTGGCGGAGTTGTTCTACAGGCTTGCGTTGCAGCTTTTTTTGGTTGCGAGTGTGTTGGAGGCTGCGGGGAGGTCGTTCGCTGCGGGGGTGAACGCGATTCGTGGTGGGGTGCGGGGTGAGTCTGAGAGGGCTTTTGTTGCGGCGGCGGATCGTGTGTCGGGGTTGTTGCGGGCGGGTCCGGAGTTTGTGCGGACTATGGGTCAGGCGATGGTGCAGTTCGCGGCGTTGTTTCTTTATGTTCAGGTTACTATTTTGGCGATTACGGCGTTGTTGTTTATTGAGTTGTTGATTGCGTTGAAGTTGTTGT
>NZ_JBITIH010000032.1:41308-57122 GCF_044458865.1 Micromonospora sp. NPDC050417 | reverse complement strand
GCCCCCCGGGGGGTCCCGTCTCCGTTGGGGTGGGGGCGCCCCCCCCCCCCCCCCCCCCCCGGGGCCCCCCGGGGGGGGGGGGGCCCCCGGGGGGGGGGGGGGGGGCGCGGCGCCGCCCCCCCCGGCCCCTGTCACTCACCTGTCCGGTGTCAGCGCCGAGGCGTGCTCACCTTGATCAGGCTGGTGCCGATCGGCAGGCCCAGTTCCAGCACAACCTCGATCTTGGTGCCGGTACCGGCAACCTTGACGGAGTTGGCCGGGTTCGCCGCGGACCAGTAGCGGTTCGGGTCCGAGTCGTCGAACGTGGGGATGCCGGGCCGCGACGGCACCTGCAACGGAACCCCGAGCCGGTGCAGGGTGATCGCGTCGGTCTTCTGCCGGCCGAACGTCGCGTCGAACGGCTGCCGCCGGTTGGCGAGCAGGCAGAGCCCCTGCGGGTTGTACGGCGTCACGGCGCACGTACCCGGCCAGGCGATCGGGGCCGGACGGGCGTCGATCGGCAGCACCAGGCCCTGACCCGGGTGGGTCGAGGTGTTGTTGTCATCCTGGCTGTAGTCGACCTGCCAGATCAGCAGACCGTCCTGGTACGGGAACCGCTCGACGAACTTCGGTCGGGTGTTGGTGAAACCGAAGTTGTACGGACCGGTCTTGAGCCCCTTGTCGTACCCGACGTACTGCCGGTTCTCCGCGATGTAGAAGTTCGGAACCTGCTCGTCGACGGTGCCGGTGAATCGGCTCCAACCGGCGGAGGTCCAGCCGTTGTCGCCCGACTCGACATCGTCACTCCAGACGACGGTGCCGTTCTTGACCAGCTTCAGGTCGTCGAGGAACGCGCCGGCCAGGTGGTAACCGCCGTCGCTGTAGTAACGGAACCGGAACTTGACCGCTTGCCCGGCCCACGCGGAGAGGTCCCAGCTCAGGTCCTGCCAGCCGCCCGAGTTCGCGTCGATCCGGTCACCGACCTGCACCCAGTTCTGTCCACCGTCGACGGACACCTGGGCGAAGAGGAAGTCGAAGCCCTCCTCAATGTCGTACCAGCCCTTGGCGGTCAGCGCGACGGTGCTGGCGCCGGTCAGGTCGAGGTCCCGGGTCAGCTTGATGTCCAGGTCGTCGGCGCTGCCGGTCCACCACTCGTACTGGCCGGAGGTGGGGGTGTTGTACTCGACGTACTTGCGCTTGCTCGGCAGGTTGACCACCACGGCCTGCGGCAGCGGCCCGTTGTTGTCACCCGCCGGGCCGAGGATCTCGTACTTGGTGCCGGAGCCCTGGTTGACCACCTTGTAGTCGAGCCAGCCGAGGAACATCTTCTCCCA
This sequence comes from Micromonospora sp. NPDC050417, assembly GCF_044458865.1. Classification (NCBI taxonomy): domain Bacteria; kingdom Bacillati; phylum Actinomycetota; class Actinomycetes; order Micromonosporales; family Micromonosporaceae; genus Micromonospora; species Micromonospora sp. NPDC050417. The sequence continues at coordinate 55,809 of NZ_JBITIH010000032.1, read as the reverse complement.
CGGGCCCATGTAGCCCGGGATCGAACCGATGTTGTCGCCGCCCTTGTTGAGCCACGAGCCGCCGGACATGAGCGACCAGAAACCGGTGCCGTTCTCGGTGCGGTTGGTGACGTCGTACAGGTCCGGCAGGCCGAGGTCGTGGCCGAACTCGTGCGCGAAGACACCCAGGCCGCCGTTCTCCGGTTCGGTGGTGTAGTCACCGATCCAGAGGCCCGAGTCGCCCAGCGGCACGCCGCCCCGCTCGTTGTACGAGGGGCCGGTGTCGCCCATCCGCGTCGGGTACGCGTACCAGCGGTGCGACCAGATCGCGTCCGCACCCTGGGCGCCGCCGCCGGCCTCTTCGCCCTCACCGGCGTGGATCGCCTGGAAGTGGTCGACGTAGCCGTCCGGCTCGTTGAAGTCGCCGTCACCGTCGAAGTCGTACCGGTCCCAGATGTCGAACTGCTTGAGGTACTGGGTGATCTGGGCCTTGGTCTTGCCGGCGGCGAGTTGCGCGGCGTACCACGCCTGGGCGGTGTCCTCGACGAAGGGCCAGTAGGTCTCGCCCTCGGTCTCGACGACGTTGTTGCTGCCGTAGCGGGCCTCGTTGTACGGCACCGTGACCCAGTCGCTGACGTCGCCGCCGACGGTGTACTTGCCACCGGACTGGTCCAGGTAGAAGGAGGCCATCGACTCCTTCTTGGTGGAGTACATCAGGTCCAGGTAGCTCTGCCGGTTGAAGTCGGCCTGCCAGATGGTGGAGTTGTCGTCGGTGGCGCTGCCGTCCAGGACCCGGTCCGGTTGGGCGATCCGGTTGTGCTTCGGGCCGGCGGCGCCGCCGTACTGGGGGTTCACCTGGTCGCCGAACTCGACCAGGATGGAGAAGATCGGGTCGACCTTGGCCGGCTTCTTCTTCACCTCGACCCAGCGGTTGCCCTTGACCCGGACCACCTCGGAGCCGTTGCGCTGCTGTGGTGCGGACTTGCCGGACAGTAGGTCGGCGATCGCCTCACGGCGTAGCGCGTCCTGCTGGTCGCCGAGCGGGTGGGGCAGGTTGTCCTCGCGGTGTGCCGCGGTGGGGTCCTGGTCGGCACCGGCGACCCGCGCGGACGACGTGGGCGACGGCTTGGGGGCGCCGTACGCCGGAACGGAAACGAAACCAGCCGCCAGTACGACGGCCGCGACGCTCGCCATCCCTGCGGAGACATCTCTCCTCAAAGGGTCCTCCTCCCTTCGTGGAATGTGACAGGAACGTGGCGCAGAGCGCCACACCTGTCACTCATGATCGTCACTACCTTTGCAGATAAATGCACCGATGTCACGAGCGACGATGGAGTGGGTCGCCGGTGTTTAGCCGGACTCGGACCAGGTGTGGCAAGTCGTCGGAATGTTCACTTCCGGAAATCGAGGAACTTGACAGCGGCCATCCCCGGTGGTGCCGGTTCTGGACGTACGACGAAGGGCGCGGCTCCGGGTGGAGCCGCGCCCTTCGGGTGGTATCGCCGCTGGTCAGTCCTCGTCGGACTTGCCGGACTGCAGCCCGGAGGAGATCAGCTCCATCACCGACGAGTCCTGGAGCGTGGTGACGTCGCCGAGCGAGCGGTTCTCGGCCACGTCCCGCAGCAACCGCCGCATGATCTTCCCGGAGCGGGTCTTCGGCAGCTCCGGCACGAGCATGATCTGCCGGGGCTTGGCGATCGGTCCGAGCGTACGGGCGACGTGGTTACGCAGTTCGGTGATGAGTTCCTCGCCGGCCGCACCGGAGGTGTCGACGTGACCCCGGGGAATGGTGAACGCGACGATCGCCTGCCCGGTCGTCGGATCGGTCGCCCCGACCACCGCGGCCTCGGCGACCGACGGGTGCGAGACCAACGCCGACTCGACCTCGGTGGTGGAGATGTTGTGCCCGGAGACGAGCATGACGTCGTCCACCCGGCCCAGCAGCCACAGGTGCCCGTCGGCGTCCTTCTTCGCGCCGTCCCCGGCGAAGTACATGCCGGCGAACCGGGACCAGTACGTGTCGACGAAACGCTCGTCGTCACCCCAGATGGTGCGCAGCATCGACGGCCACGGCTCGCGCAGCACCAGGTAACCGCCGCCGCCGTTCGGCACCGACTCACCCTGGTCGTCGACCACGTCGGCGCTGATCCCGGGGAGCGGCGACATCGCGCTGCCCGGCTTGGTGGCGGTCACCCCGGGCAACGGCGAAATCATGATGGCGCCCGTCTCGGTCTGCCACCAGGTGTCGACGATCGGCGCGCTGTTCCGGCCGACGTGCTCCCTGTACCACATCCAGGCCTCGGGGTTGATCGGCTCACCGACGCTGCCGAGCACCCGCAGCGACGACAGGTCGTAGCCCTGCGGGATGTCGTCGCCCCACTTCATCATGGTGCGGATCAGGGTCGGTGCGGTGTAGAGGATGCTCACCTTGTACTTGTCGACGATCTCCCAGAACCGGCCCCGGTGCGGGGTGTCCGGGGTGCCCTCGTACATGACCTGGGTGGCGCCGTTGGAGAGCGGTCCGTACACGATGTACGAGTGCCCGGTGACCCAGCCGATGTCGGCGGTGCACCAGTAGACGTCCGTCTCCGGCTTCAGGTCGAAGACCGCGTGGTGGGTGTACGACGCCTGGGTCAGGTAGCCGCCGGTGGTGTGCAGGATCCCCTTCGGACGGGCGGTCGTCCCGCTGGTGTAGAGGATGAAGAGCGGGTGCTCGGCGTCGAAGGCGGCGGCGGTGTGCTCGGTCGACGCGGTCTCCACGGTCTCGTGCCACCAGTGGTCCTTGTCGGTCCAGGCCACCTCCTGCCCGGTTCGCCGTACCACCAGCACGTGCTCGACGATGGACGAGGCGGCGACCGCCTCGTCCACGGTCGGCTTGAGCGCCGACGGCTTGCCGCGCCGGTAGCCGCCGTCGGCGGTGATCACGACCTTGGCGGTGGCGTCCTGGATCCGGTTGCTCAGCGCGTCCGCGGAGAAACCGCCGAAGACGACGCTGTGGGTGGCACCGATCCGGGCACAGGCGAGCATTGCCGCCGCGGCCTCCGGGATCATCGGCAGGTAGATCGCCACCCGGTCACCGGCGGTGACGCCGAGGTCGGTCAGGGCGTTCGCCGCCTGGCAGGTCAGTTTGTGCAGGTCCGAGTAGGTGAGGGTGCGGGTGTCGCCGGGTTCGCCCTCCCAGTGGATGGCGACCTTGTCGCCCCGGCCGGCGGCCACGTGCCGGTCGAGGCAGTTGTAGGCGACGTTGAGTTCCCCGCCGACAAACCATTTGGCGAACGGCGGGTTCGACCAGTCCAGGACCTGGTCCCATGGCTTGGCCCAGTCCAGCCGGCGGGCCTGCTCCGCCCAGAAACCGAGACGGTCGTCGGCGGCCTCGGCGTACGCGTCGGCGCTGACGTTGGCGGCGGCGGCCAGCTCCTTCGGGGGCGGGAACTCCCGCGTCTCCTGCAACAGGTTCGCCAAAGTCTCGCTCATGCGCGGTGCTCGCTCATCTGCTCGCTCATCGGTGGGGCTCCTCATGGTCGCGTGAGATGCGTCTCGGTAGGAGGTTAACGGCGCTGTCACCGGTGGTGCGAGCGTTGGCCGTGTCGTTGGCCGCTCCGGCGCGCCGAGTGAACGCCGCCGCGCGCCGGCCGGTCCGCCCCCGTCGGGGCGTTCGGGCCGGCTGCCGCGACCGGTGGTCGTAGGGGTCGCTAGCGTGGGGCTCGTGACCACTGACCCGCTCGCCCCGCTGCTCGCCCTCGCCGAGGTCGGGCCCGCCGTCGACCGGGCCCGCGAGCGGGTCGACCAGGCGTTGCGGCACCGCGCGTTGCGCCGGCACGGTGGCCAGGTCGCGGCCGAGATCAGCCTCCGGTCCGCGGTGGCCAGCGCCGCCCTGGAGGGGTACGAGTACGAGCGCGAAGCGGTCCGTGCCGGCACCGTCACCGACCCGGTGCTACAGGGCGCGCTTCGGGTCGCCGGGGCGCTGCCGGGACTTGCCGACCTCTGGACCCGGGCACCCCGGCAGGTCCTCGCCAAGCTGCACGTACTCGCTGCCCGGGGGGCGCTGCCCGAGCGAGAACTCGGCCGACCGGTGGCCGATCCGGCGACCGGTGCCCGGCTCGACGGCCTGGCCGGGCTGCTGACCGGCGGGACGAAGGTGTCGCCGCTGGTGCTCGCCGCCGTGGTGCACGGCGAACTGCTCGCCCTGCGGCCGTTCGCCGGCCCGTCCGGGGTGGTGGCCCGCGCCGCCGCCCGGCTCACCCTGATCTCCACCGGGTTCGACCCGCGCGGGTTGGTCGCGGTCGACGTCGGCCACGAGGAGCGGTCCCCGGAGTACGTCGGCGCCGCCGGCGCCTTCGCCACCGGCACCCCGGACGGTGTCCGTTCCTGGTTGCGGCACTACGCGACGGCGGTGGAGGTCGGTGCCGAGCAGGTCACCGTGGTCGGCGACGAGGTGCTTGCCGCAGCCTGAGTTCAGGTGCTCTTCTGTGCCGACGGGGTACGGGTCCGGCGGTGGCGGCCGTACCAGGCGATGCCGATGGCGACCCCGACACCGACGCCGAGCGCGGCGGCGGCCACCGGCACCGCCGGGCGTTCCCGCAGGCGCCGGCCGAGCGGGATCGGGTGCCGGAACTCCAGCACCGGCCAGCCGTTCTCGGTGGCGAGTTTGCGCAGCGCCCGGTCCGGGTTGACCGCAGTAGGGTGCCCCACGCACTCCAGCAGCGGGCGGTCGCTGATCGAGTCGGAGTACGCATACGACTCGGCGAGGTCGTAACCGCGCGCCTGCGCCAGCTCCCGTACGCCGTCGACCTTCGCCGGGCCGGCCGCGTAGAACTCCACCTCGCCGCTGTAGCGCCCGTCCTGGACGCTCATCCGGGTGGCGATCACGTCGGTCACGCCGAGCAGTTCGCCGATCGGGCGGACCATCTCCTCGCCCGAGGCGGAGACCAGCACCACGTCCCGGCCGGCCGCCTGGTGCTCCTCGATCAGGGCAGCGGCCTCGGCGTACACGTAGGGGTTGATCAGTTCATGCAGTGTCTCGGCGACGATCTGGCGGACCTGTTCCACCGGCCAGCCCTTGCAGAGGGCGGCCAGGTAGTCCCGGGTACGCGCCATCGTCTGGTCGTTCATCCCGCCCAGCCGGAACATGAGCTGCGCGTACGCGGACTTGACCACGTCTCTGCGCGAGATCAGCCCGTCCCGGTAGAACGGCTTACCGAACGCCAGAGCGCTCGATTTCGCGATGACGGTCTTGTCCAGATCGAAGAAAGCGGCACTTCGGCCCACGGCGCGCAAGTCTAGCCGGATGGTCTATGGTCGGCGGGTGCGCGGGGTCACCCGGTTGGTTGTGGCCCCGGACACTCTGCCCTCCGGGGGCACCGACGGTGATCGTGATCACGCCGGGGCGCCGTCGCTTTGCGGTGCGTGGAGGGTGCGCCACTCGACGTATACGGTCTGCTCAGGCATGCTTGTATTCACGACACATTCTCATATCGTGTGCTAGTGCAGCTCTCGGCGGTTGCACCCCCCGTGACCGCTGAGCGGGTTCGGCTCGACCCCCCCGGAGCCGAACCCCAGACGACCCCCGTCTCCCCCCGACGGGGGTCGTCGCTTATCCGGGACTCTCCCTGTGCCGGCAGCCTCGCCATGGCCGGCGTCGACCGACCCGCGAAGACGGCGGATGCGGGGAAGTTGCGCCACCGCGCCGCTTCCCCGCATCCCGGGCGCTCCCCGGTTACCGCTACGAGACCCCGATCGCCTGGCTGAACTCCGTCCACAGCCTCGGTGCGAGCGTCTGGGCGTACTGCCAGGTCAGGTGGTTCGTATCTCGATAGACGATGACGTTGCCCGCGACGCCGTAGCAGCGTTCGTCATCGCAGAACCCATCGCTGAGGTCGATTAAGTGCAGGTTGGGGTCACCGGTGTTCAGTGTGCTCTCGGAAAGCGGGTCGCGTGGCAGCCCCTCCGCGCGTGGCAGAGTGCACTCGTAGAGATTGTTCGGGTTTGAACCGACACACTCCGGCATGGGGACCAGATTGGTGTTGGGTGTATCCCGAATCACCACGACCTTCTTGCCCGAGGAGGTGATCTTCTGAAACACCGACCGAAATGCCTCGTTTGCGCGGTCGTTGCTGTCCTGTCCGTTGTTCACTGGTAGGAACTTGTACTCGCTGGTGTTGGCCGTGATGATCACGGCGTCGAGATGTTCGTCTGCGACCAGGCGCTGCGTGACGTCCTGTCCCCATGTCGCGCAGTTCTGCCAATACTCGAGCGGGTGGCTCGGAAGATCTCGTACGCCGTCGGCGAGGGCGCAGGACGTCTTGATAAAGGTGGTGATGTGCCATCGTCCTTGTTCCGCCAAACGTTCGACGGCGCCCAGCCACTGCAGCGCGTGGGAGTCACCGACGAGGGCTACCCTGACCGGCGAATCCTGTCGCCCGAACTCGCAGGAGACGATCGCCTTGGTATCGACCCAGTCGGAGCAGCGCTTGTACTCGGGGTTGGACTGGTCCTTGACCGCGAGTGAGGGGGACATCAGGGGGCCCTCGCCGAAGATCGAGGAGCACGAGGCCCCCTCGTCGAACACAGCCGCACCAAAGCACGGCTCACCAATCGCGTTCGTGAATCTTTCCTCGGCCGCCTTGATTCGCGCCTGGAAGATTATCGAGGACACCAGGAGTACTGCCACCATGGCTGCGACGCCTCCTGTGGCGATGGCAAGTGAAGGCCAACGCCTGGACCGGAGGAAGTTGTGTTGGCGTACGGGCGTCTCGAACAGGTAGGTGCTCAGCCAGGAGATTACGATCGTCGCGGCCAGGATCGCCAGCCTCAGCATCATTGACAGGTCCTGGTCAAGTGCCATCGGCACCAGAATGAGAAGGGGCCAATGCCAGAGGTAGACGGCGTACGAGATGTCGCCGATCCAGGTCGCCGGACGCCGTGAGAGCCACCACGACACCGAAGTGGGCGATTGGTGCTGTGGGGCCACGATGAGTCCGGCCGCGCCGAGGGTGGGCAGCAAGGCGGTGTAGCCCGGGAATGGTGTGTTCTTCGTGTAGAAGTAGGCGGAGAAAAGAATTGCGGTCAGGCCTAGCCACCCGAGGATGGTGCGGAACGTGAGCCACTTGGCCTTGTGAAGAACGAGTAGCGCGCACATCGCCCCGAGGGCGAACTCCCATACGCGGGTGGGCGTAATGAAGTACGCCAGGTTCGGCGCGGTTTCCGTCGCGTACACTGAATAGACCAGCGACGCGATGAGCAGAAGGCTCAGTGCGGCCATGATGGAGCGTCGGCGGACATTCTCCGAGGCGGCGGTCCGGAGACGGGCGACCAGCCACACTGTTGCGATGATCAGCAGGGGCCAGGCGGCGTAGAACTGCTCCTCCACCGAGAGCGACCAGAAATGCTGAACCGGACTGTCCGCAGCATCCTGTAGGAGATAGTTGGTGGAGTTCCGAGCCAGTTGCCAGTTCTCGACATACGCCGCGCTTGCCACGATCTGTTTGAACGTATTGTCCCACCGTGCATCGGGCAGGATCAGTAGCGACGCTAGGGCCGTACACGCGAGCACTAGGAGTGACGCCGGGAGCAGACGTAGTGCGCGACGGGCGTAGAACGACCGCAAGGCGATCCGTCCGTGGTCTCTCGTCTCGCGCCACAGGTGGCTTGTGATCAGATACCCGGAAATCACGAAGAAAACGTCGACGCCCACGTAGCCGCCACTCAGGCGTTGTGGCCACAGGTGGTAGAGAACGACTACTCCGACCGCGATGGCTCGGAGTCCTTGGATATCTGGACGGAATTTGTCCTTTTGGGTCCGGTCTGGGCGTACCGTGCTCGCCCCGGTCGGTCGGGTATCGGCGAGCGTTAGTTCCATCTTGCTCCATTCGAGGAGGGCTCGAGCGGAGCGGAGTTTAGCGCAGGTGGTTACCGTGCGGATGACCGATCTGGACGGCGGACCGTCGGGATGACGTGGCTTTTGGTGACGCGACGAGATGGCTGAGTTGACAGCGCGGGGCGCCGCCCCGGTCGTCGGCGGACCGGGGCGGCGCCTGCGTATCCGAGCGGTTTATGGGCCGTCGTGCAGGGCGGTACGTAGCGTCTGCGCGCCCTGGGCGGTGGCGGCACGGGCGGCGCTGGTCTTGGCCAACGTGTCGAGCATGACGAAGTCGTGGATCATGCCCTGGTAGCGGACCTGGGCGACCGGTACGCCGGCCTGGCGGAGCTTGGCCGCGTACGCCTCGCCCTCGTCGCGCAGCGGGTCCGCCTCCTCCGTGACGATCAGTGCGGGTGGCAGGCCGTGGAGTTGGTCGATGCTGGCCCGCAGTGGTGCGGCCATCGGGTCGTTCCGTTTGCCGCGGTCCGGCAGGTACTGGTCCCAGAACCACATCATCTCGTCCCGGCTCAGGTAGAAGCCGCTGGCGAACTCCCGGTAGCTGTCGGTGTCGAAGTTCGCGTCTGTCACCGGGTACCAGAGCACCTGGTGGCGGAACTGTGGCCCGCCGCGCTGCTTCGCCAGCATCGTGACGACCGCGGCGATGTTGGCGCCGGCGGAGTCGGCGGCGATGGCGATCCGGGACGGGTCGAGGTCGAACTCCGACCCCTGCTCGGTGATCCACTGAGCGACCGCGTAACACTCCTCCAGGGCCACCGGGAACCTCGCCTCGGGGGAGCGGCTGTATTCGGGGAAGACCACCGCCGCGTCCGCCTGGGTGGCGATCTCCCGGATCAGGCGGTCGTGGGTGAACGAGTCACCGAAGACCCAACCGCCGCCGTGGATGTAGAGCACCACCGGCATGCCCTGCTGGCTGCTCCGAGGCCGCATCATGTCCTGGGCGATGCCCCGTACGCGGTCGCCGAGCCCGCCGCTCCCGTCCGGTCCGCCGCTCCGGGCCGGACGCACGATCCGTACCGGGACCTGGCCGGAGGGGCCGCCGGGAACCATCAGGTTCTCCGACTCGGCCGCCGGCCTGGCGATGTTGGTCGACTGCAGGTCGGTGAGCTTGGCCCGGCCCTCGTGCGGCGGGATCTGGTACATGAACGGTGGCTGGGACGTCATCCTGGCCAACTCCCGCGCGGCGGGCTCCAACACGACCGTACTCACTGCCTGAGCCATGGTCGCTCCTCCTCACACAGCAGGCACTGCTGCGGTAGCGGCTGCTCTCCTTCGTGGCTACCCGAATCGGGGGGCGAATATCGCGAGCCGTTCGATGGCCCGACACGAATGAAGCACCCACTTTCACCCGTTTTGGTGTAGTTCGCATAGCAGATCTGGTTCGGCTACGCCGGTTATCCACAGGCTGCGGAGTTATCCACAGCCTGAGCGGGATGCGGTGGAGGTGAGGTTCCGGCCGTTCCAGGGTGGGTCGGTCACCCCGTACCGACGCCGCCGCTGGAGACCGCGATGCCACCCCGTACCCCTGTCCACCCTGGACCGCGTCGACCGCTCGTGCTGACCTCCGACGGCGACCTCCTCGACGACCTGCTCCGGCTTGCCGCAGCCGGCGGCACCGAGGTCGAGGTGGCCGCCGACCCGGCCGCCGCCCGCTCCCGGTGGGGCGCCGCACCCCTGATCCTGGTCGGCACCGACCAGGCACAGTCCTGTCTGCGGGCACGGCTGCCGCGCCGCCCCCGGGTGGTGCTGGTCGGCCGGTCCGGACCCGCCGACCCCGGCTGGGACATCGCCGAGCTGATCGGCGCCGAGCACGTCGCGATGCTGCCCGCCGCCGAACCGTGGCTGGTGGACCGCTTCGCCGACGGCGTACCCGGAGCATCCGGCGGCGTCGTCGGACGGGTGGTGGCCGTGGTCGGCGGTCGGGGCGGCGCCGGGGCGAGCGTGCTGGCCGGCGGACTCGCCGTCACCGCCGTACGCGGCGGGCTGCGGACCCTGCTGGTCGACGCCGACCCGCTCGGCGGCGGCCTGGACCTGGTCCTCGGCTGGGAGCAGCTCGAAGGGCTGCGCTGGCCCTCGCTCACCGAAGCCGACGGCCGGGTCGACGCACCCGCCCTGGTCCGGGCCCTGCCGAGCCGAGGCGACCTGGTCATGCTCTCCTGGGACCGGGGCGACCTGTTCAGCCTGCCGGCCGAGGCGATGGCGGCCACCATGGACGCCGCCCGACGCGGTCGTGACCTGGTCGTCGTCGACCTGCCCCGACAACTCGACGACCCGGCCGTGATCGCGCTACAGGCCGCCGACCAGGTGTATGTCGTGGTTCCCGCCGAGTTGCGCGCGGTCGCCGCGGCGGCGCGGGTGGTCGCCGCCGTCGATCCACACTGTGCCGACCTCGCGGTGATCGTGCGCGGTCCGGCGCCCGGCCGACTGAAGGCACGGGAGATTGCCGGGGCGCTGCACCTGCCGCTGGCCGGAACGTTGCGTCCGGAGCCGGGGCTCAGCCGGGGGCTGGAGCGGGGCGAGGCCCCGGCGGCGACCGGACGCGGCCCGCTCGCCACCCTCTGCCAACGCCTCCTCGCCGACCTCGACGGCGCGTCGGCGCAGGGCGCGGCATGACCGGCCGGGCGAGCGGTGCCGACCTGGCAGGACAGGTCCGTCGTCGATTCGCCACCGACGGTACGGCGATCACCCCGGCCGCCGTGGTGGCAGCCGTACGCGACGAGCCGAGAGCGGCCGTCCTCGGCGACACCACCGTGCTGCGCATGGCCGGCCAGGTGCACGACGACCTCGTCGGCGCCGGCCCGCTCGCGCCGCTGCTCGCCGACACCGACGTCACCGACGTGCTGGTCAACGGGGCGCGGGTCTGGGTCGACCGGGGACACGGCCTGCAACGTTCCACGATCACCCTTGGCAGCCCCGACGACGTACGCCGGCTCGCCCAGCGACTCGCCGCCGGTTGTGGTCGACGGCTCGACGAGGGCTGCCCGTACGTCGACGGGCGGCTGCCGGACGGCACCCGACTGCACGCCGTCCTGCCACCGGTGGCGACCGACGGGCCGTACCTGTCGCTGCGTACCTTCCGGCAACGGCCGTTCACCCTGGACGAACTGGTCCAGCACGGCACCGTGCCCCGGCCGGCGGCACCGCTGCTTGCCGCCGTGGTCGCCGCACGCCTGGCGTACCTGGTGGTGGGCGGCACCGGTTCCGGCAAGACCACCCTGCTCAACACACTGCTCGGGCTGGTGCCGTCGACCGAACGGATCGTGCTGGTCGAGGACGCCGCCGAACTACGCCCGGTGCACCCGCACGTGGTCGGCCTCCAGGCGCGTACGGCGAACGTGGAAGGAACCGGCTCGGTCGGCCTCAGTGACCTGGTCCGCCAGGCACTGCGGATGCGACCGGACCGGATCGTGGTCGGCGAGTGCCGGGGCGCCGAAGTGGTCGACCTGCTCGCGGCACTGAACACCGGGCACGACGGCGGGGCGGGCACCCTGCACGCGAACGCCCCGGCCGACGTACCGGCCCGGTTGGAGGCCCTCGGCCTGCTCGGCGGCCTGCCCCGGGTGGCCCTGCACGCGCAGGTCACCGCCGCACTCCAGGTCCTGCTCCAGGTGCGCCGAACCGGGACGGGACGGGTGCTGGAAGCCGTCTGCCTGCTGCTGCCGAGTGGTCCGGAACGACTGGTCACCGTCGTACCCGCCTGGCGTCGTACGGGCGGTCCGGGACCGGCGGCGGCTGCCCTGGCCCGGCTACTCACCGACCGGGGAGTGCCGGTGCCGGCGGTGCTCATCGACCGGGCGGTCCCGGTGCCGGCGGCGCTCACCCCTGCGGCGCCACTGCCCACGCGGGGCAGGTCGTCGTGACCGGCGAAGGGTGGCTCGCCATCGTCTGCCTGATCGGCGCCGCCGCGTTGACCGCCTGGTCTCCGGCCGGCAACCGGGCGAGGTGGCGAGCACTCGCCAGCGCCCCGGCGGAGGCCGGACGGCGGGAGGGGAACGGGCGGTGGGTCAGAACCGGCCGGAAGGTCGGGCCCGGGTGGCGCGGGTCGTCCCGGCAATGGGTCGAACGCCGACCCGGGCGGTTCGTCCTCGCCGTGGCGGGGCTGGTCGCGACCGTCGGCGCGGTACTCGGCGGGCCGGTCGCGGCGGCAGCGGGACTGGCGTACGGGGGGCTCGTCGCGCGGGCGGTGTGGCGTCGACAGATCGTCCGGAGCGTCGAGCAGAGCCGCCGCCGGCAACTGGACAGCCTTGTCGGACTCGCCGCCGACCTGCGGGCCGGGCTGCCAGTCGCCCCCGTCAGTGCACCGACGACGAGCCCTGCACGTGGGAAGGTCGCCAGTCCGGCGGAACGGATCGACGAGCTGGTTCGGGCCGCGGTGCGGCTCGCCGAGCAGACCGGTGCACCCCTGGCGGACCTGTTGGAGCGGATCGAGGCCGATGCCAGGGCGATGGACCGTGGTCTGGCCGCTGCCGCCGCGCAGGCCGCCGGGGCACGGGCGACCGCGATGCTGCTCGCCGGGTTGCCCCTGGGCGGGATCGCGCTCGGCTACGGCATCGGGGTCGACCCGCTCGCCGTGCTGCTGCGTACGCCGATCGGTGCGGCCTGCGCGATCGGTGCCATCGTGCTGCAACTCGCGGGGTTGGCCTGGGCGGACCGACTCAGCACCAGTGCGCGGCGGGCGACCTGATGTCGTCGGAGACCCTGACCGTGCTCGCCCTGACCGTGGCCGCCGTGGCGCTCGCCATCGGCCGACCCGCTGGTCAGGTCCCCCGACACCGACTGCTCCGACTGGGCCTCGCCGGTGCCCGATCCGCCCCGACCACCGCTGGTACGCGGTGGCGCCCCGATCCGATCCGGGCCGGTGCCCTGCTCGGCGGAGTGGCCGTCGCGGTGGTGTTCGGCGGCTGGACCGGCCCGCTTGCCGGGGTGCTTGCCGGTGTCCTGCTGGACCGGCTGCTCCGACGCTTCGAGCCGGCACGGGCCCGTCGCCTTCGACTGCGGGAGGTCGCCGACCTGCCTCTCGGCGCGGATCTGCTGGCTGCGGCGCTGCGCGCCGGAGCGCCGGTCGACCGGGCGGTGCTGTCGGTCGCCGAGGCGCTCGGCGGGCCGCTCGGCGAACGGCTGCACCGGGTCGGACGGACGCTGCGACTCGGCGGTGAGTCGGAGGAGGCGTGGGCGCACCTCGGCTCGGTCACCGGTGCCGACCGGCTCACCGCCGCCGCCGTCCGTACGTCCACCAGCGGTGCCGCGCTCGCCGGTGCTCTCACCCGGCTCGCCGACGACCTGCGCGCCGACCGGGCCACCACGGTCGAGGCGGCGGCCCGCCGCGCCGGGGTGCTGATCGTGCTGCCACTCGGGCTCTGCTTCCTGCCCGCCTTCATTCTCGCCGGTCTGGTGCCGGTGATCGTCGCCGTACTCGGTGACGTGCTCTGAGATCCGTACGAGGAAGGGAAATCACCGTGATCCGCAAACTGAGGGCCCGGCTGCGCGGCGACGCCGGAATGAACACCGCCGAGTACGCCGTCGGCACCCTCGCCGCCGTCGCGTTCGCCGGCATCCTCCTGAAGGTTCTTTCGTCCGGCAACGTCCAGTCGGCCCTGACCGCCGTCATCGACCGGGCGCTGAAGTGAGTCCGCCCGGCCTGACGACTGTCATCGACAGGGCATCGAGGTGATCCGGCGCCGGTGGGCCGACCACGACCGGGGCTCGTTCACCGCCGAGTTGGCGGCCGGCCTGCCGGCGCTGGTGCTGCTCCTTCTCGTCGGGCTGACCGCCGTCGGCGCGGTGACCGTGAAGGCGCAGTGTGTGGACGCGGCCCGGGAGGCGGCGCTCGCTGCCTCCCGGGGTGAACCCGGGGTGCCGGCCGGCCTCCGGTCCGCCCCACCCGACGCCACCGTCGCAGTCACCGTCGTGGGTGAGCGGGCGGTCGCGACCGTACGCGCACCGGTCCGCGCCTTCGGCACCCGACTGCCCCGCCTGACCGTCACCGCGACAGCGGTGGCAGCGGTCGAACCGGGTGAACCAGGTGAACCAGGTGAACCGGGTGAACCGGGTGAACCGGGTGAACCGGAGCCGTTGTCGTGGGCGGGGCCACGACAGCCGGAGGCGGTGTGGTGACCGGGCCGAGGACGGGTGGACGGGACCGGGGGAGCGCGTCGCTGTGGCTGCTCGCGGTCGGGTTGACGCTGGTCATGGCCGGAATGGCGGGGGCGGCCGTCGGTGCGGCCCGGGTGGCGAAGCGCCAGGCGAGGGCGGCGGCCGACTTCGGCGCCCTGGCCGGCGCCGCCCGTACGCTCGAAGGCCCGGCCGTGGCCTGTGTGCGCGCCGCCGACCTGGTTACCGCCAACGGTGGCCGGATGGTCGAGTGCGTGGTGGACGACCTCGACCTGCAACTCGTGGTCGAGATGACAGTCCACCCGCTACCCGGACTGACCCGGGTCGCCCGAGCAACCGCCCGAGCCGGCCCCATCCGATCCTGACCACCGGTCGTGCCTGACCACCGGTCGTCAATCCACTGTGGTGGGGGGGGGGCCCCCCCCCCGGGGGGGGGGGGGGGCCCGCCGGGGGGGGGGGGGGGGGGGGGGCGGGGGGCGGGGCGGCGGGGGGGGGGGGGGGCCCCGCGCCGGCCGGCGGCGGGCGGCCCGCCCCG
>NZ_JBITIH010000032.1:0-41298 GCF_044458865.1 Micromonospora sp. NPDC050417 | reverse complement strand
CACCCCCCCCGCGCCGCCCCCACCCGACCCGCCCCCCCGGTGGGGCCTCCCCCCGGGGCGCAACCCCACTGGGGTCGTCTACTACCCCTCCAGGGGTAGTAGACGACCACAGTCATGTCGAAAGTCGGGACGGCGACCGGCGACAGGTCCGGACTTCGGACGGTCAGCGCCCGGAGCCGTCGGCAGCGGCGCGCAGCGCCGAGGCGCTGAGGATCTGGTGGATGCTGTGCAGTTGCTCGTTGAGCCGGTGCAGTTGCTCGGCCTGGGCCAGGGCGGCGTACGCCTGACCGAGCGAGATCTGCTGCTCCACGGTGAGGTTCTCCTGGTCGACGCCGTAGAGCAGGTCGACGGTCTCGGCGATGGTGTCGGCCACTTTCTTCTCCTCGGACGGCTATGGAAGCGCTCCCATCAGCGTACCCAGGCGCGCCTGAATTCATGTGAATGAATCAGTCGGATTCCTTGGAGAGGTTCGCCAGCACCACGTCCAGCACCTTCACCGCCTCCGCCTTGGCCAGCGGGTTGTTGCCGTTGCCGCACTTCGGCGACTGCACACAGGATGGGCAACCGGACTCGCAGCCGCACTCGCTGATCGCGTCCCGCGTCGCCCGCAACCACTCGGTGGCCGCGTGATAGGCCCGCTCGGCGAAACCCGCCCCGCCCGGATGCCCGTCGTAGACGAAGACCGTCGGTGCACCGGTGTCCGGGTGGATCCCGGTCGAGAGCCCGCCGATGTCCCACCGGTCACAGGTCGCGATCAGTGGCAGCAGGCCGATCGCGGCGTGCTCGGCCGCGTGCAGGGCACCAGGTACGTCAGCCACCTCCACCCCGGCTCCCACCAGCGCGTTCAGTGACACGGTGAACCAGACCGCGACCGTACGCAGCTCTCGTGCCGGCAGATCCAGCGGCCGGGTGTCGATCACCTCGCCGGTGGCGAGACGCCGCCGCTGGTACGACACCACCTGGCTGGTCACGTCGACCTCACCGAGGAAGAGCCCGACCGGCCCGGCGTCGCGATAGGAGCGGACCGACACCACCCCCAGCGAGGTGACGTCACGGGCGTGGGTGGACCAGTCCGGCTCCTCGGCGTGCACCAGCGCGCAGGCGTCCGCCAGGTCCAGGTCGTCGACCACGTACGAGACGCCCTGGTGCAGGTAGACCGCCCCGGTGTGCAGCATGAAGTGGGACGAGCCCGGGTCGACGGTGCCGAGCAGCCGGCCGGTGGCCGACTCGACCACCGCGATCGGCGTACCGCCGGTGCCGCGCAGGTCGACGTCCGGCCGCCCGGTGTGCCGCCAGTACCAACCCGTCGGGCGTCGCCGCAACGCACCCGCCTCGACCAGGGCGTCCACCGCCTCCGCCGCACCCCGTCCGAACAGTGGCAGGTCGGCCTCGGTGAGCGGGGCCTCGGCGGCGGCACAGCACAACTGTGGGCCGAGCACGTACGGGTTGGCCGGGTCGAGCACGGTCGCCTCGACCGGCCGCCCGAACAGCGCCTCCGGATGGTGCACCAGGTAGGTGTCGAGCGGGTCGTCCCGGGCCACCAGCACGGCGAGCGCCTCGCCGCCGGAACGTCCCGCCCGCCCGGCCTGCTGCCAGAGCGAGGCCCGGGTTCCCGGCCAGCCGCAGATCAGCACCGCGTCCAGCCCGACCAGGTCGACCCCGAGTTCCAGCGCGTTGGTCGAGGCGAGTCCGAGTAGATCCCCGTGCAGCAGCGCACGTTCCAGTTTGCGCCGGTCCTCGCGCAGGTAGCCGGCCCGGTAGGCGGCGACCCGCTTGCCGAGGCCGGGCACGGCCTCGTCCAGCGACCGCCGGGCACTGCTCGCCACCACCTCGGCGCCGCGCCGGGAACGGACGAAGGCGAGGGTACGCACCCCGGCGGAGACGGTGTCGCTGAGCAGGTCGGCGGTCTCCCGTAGTGCGGAGCGGCGGACGGGTTCCGCCTCGGTGGCGTCGACCGCGTCCGGCGGTGGCGGGAGCAGCGGCGGCTCCCAGAGGGCGAAGGTCACCCCGCCTCGGGGCGACGTGTCCTCGGTGACGGCCGTCACCGGCAAGCCGGTCAGCCGTTCGGCGGCGGTCGCGGGGTCTCCCGAGGTCGCCGAGGCCAGGACGAACACCGGCGACTGCGGCACCCCGGCGACGGTGCGGCCGTACCGGGCGGTCTGCCGCCGCAGTCGGCGCAGTACGTGCGACACGTGCGAGCCGAAGACGCCCCGGTACGTGTGGCACTCGTCGACCACCACGAAGGCGAGCCGGCGCAGGAACGTCGCCCAGTTCGCGTGTCCGGGCAGGATGCCGTGGTGCAGCATGTCCGGGTTGGTCAGGACGAACCGGGAGTGCTTACGGATCCACTCCCGTTCGGCGCGCGGGGTGTCGCCGTCGTAGCTGGCCGGGCGTACGCCGTCGAGGTCCAGGGCGGCGACGGCGCGCAACTGGTCGGCGGCGAGCGCCTTGGTCGGGGCCAGGTAGAGCACCGTCGCGCGGGGGTCGGTGAGCAGGGTGGCCAGCGCCGGCAACTGGTACGCCAGCGACTTGCCCGACCCGGTGCCGGTAGCGACGATCACGTGCTGGCCGCCGTACGCCAGGTCAGCCGCCTCGGCCTGGTGCTGCCACGGTGCGACCACGCCTCGCCCGACGAGCGCCGCCCGCAGTGGCTCGGGCACCCAGCCGGGCCACGGCACCGCCTGCCCGGCACTGGCCGGCACCCGTTCGACATGGGTGACCGGGTCGTGCCGGGTACGGGCGCGCAGCCGGTGCAGCAGCTCGGCCGGAGTCGGCGTCGGCCCACCGAGGGGTCCGGGCTGCTCGGCCTCGGCCGATACTGTGGCTGAGGTGGTCACGCCCTGCACTCTTGCACCGACCAGCCGAAATCGGAAAGTCGGGGGCGCCGGAGCGGGGGTCCCGGCAGCCGGAGTCGGGTCAGGTGGAGGGCGCGGGTCAGGTCAGGTGGAGGGCGCGGGTCAGGTAGGCGACGCTTCGGCTCGGTGCGGCGCCGGGCGGACGATGGTTAGATGCCCATGAGCATTCCTGGCGGGAACTTTCCAGTCGGGCCGGCATCAGCCGGAGAGGTAGTCGAGGAGGATCGATGGAGCTGTCGCTGACGACCCGCACCATCGCCGAGCACGCGGTGCTGGAGGTCGGTGGCGAGGTGGACGTCTACACCGCCCCCCGGCTCCGCGAACGGCTGGTCGAGATGATCGACGGTGGTGCCCGCCGGGTCGTGGTGGATCTGGGCCGGGTGGACTTCCTCGACTCCACGGGTCTCGGTGTGCTGGTCGGTGCGCACAAGCGGCTGCGCGTGATCGGTGGCACCTTCGGCCTGGTCTGTGACAAGGAGCCACTGCTCAAGATTTTCCGGATCACCGCGCTCGACCAGGTGTTCCCGCTCTACCCCTCGATCGAAGCGGCGACCGCGCCGGGCGCGGCGAACCCCAGCGCCTGATGTCGACCGTCCGGTTGTCCTTCTCCCCGGCGCCGGTGCATGTCCGCACCGCGCGCCTGGTCGGGGTCGCCGTGGCCCGGCGGGCCGGCGTCGCCGAGGAGTTGCTCGACGAGGTGCGGCTGGCCATCGGTGAGGCGTGCACCCGGGCGGTGGCCCTGCACCGTCAGTACGGCCTGACCGACCTGGTGCAGGTGGAGATGTCCGACGGTGGCACCTACACGGTCCGGGTGACCGACCGGGCGCCGATCGAGGCCGGGCTGGGCCTGGCTGCGCTCCCTCCGGACGAGTTGGCCGACGAGTCGTTGACCGACGAGGCGCTCACCGTAGGCGTGGGCTTCGCCCTGCTCGCCGGATTTGTCGAAGATCTTCAGGTGCGTCCCGTGGACGAGGGAATCGGCACCGAGGTCCGCATGGTCTGGCCCGTCGGCCGCTGACCGTCCGTGTGCGGCCGGACGTGCGTCCGGCTGACCGTCCGTGTGCGGCCGGACGTGCGTCCGGCTGACCGTCCGTGTGCGGCCGGACGTGCGTCCGGCTGACCGTCGCGTGGCCGCTGTGATCCTCCATAACAGATCAACTCCAGTAACACAGCGACGAAGATCATTGCGACACGGCGGGCTGTAACTGTGACCTCCGACACTGTGGGCGGCTAGAGTACCCGGGGTTATCAGCAAGTGCCCTGGTCTCGCGCTCGCGTGACCGGGTGATCACCGCTGAGCTGAAGCCTTGGCCCGGCGGAGACGCTTGCGAACCGTCGCTCCACGCGTGGAGACGCCGTGCCGGTTCGTCCGCCGGCCGGCGCGAGTGTTGGGTACAGGAGGACATAGATGTCCACGACCTTCGCCGCCGAAAGCGGCGGGTTGTCCCTCAGCGGTGCGAACCTGTCGTACGTCATCATCGCCGCGGTCATCGCGTTGGTGGCGCTCGGCTTTGCCGCCACCTTGACCAAAGCGGTCCTGGCGACCGGTAGGGGCACCCCAAACATGCAGGAGATCGCGGCAGCGGTCCAGGAGGGCGCCTCGGCGTACCTCTTCCGGCAGTTCAGGACCCTCGCCGTCTTCGTCGTACTCGCGGTGGTCCTGCTCTTCCTGCTGCCGGTGCACCAGACCGACGGCAGCGAGACCCTGGTGAAGATCGGCCGCTCGGCCTTCTTCGTCGTCGGCGCCGTGTTCAGTGCGTTCATCGGTGGCGCCGGCATGGCGCTGGCCACCCGCGCCAACCTGCGGGTGGCCGCCGCCGCCCGGGAACATCAGGGCGGCCGGGAAAAGGCCATGCAGATCGCCTTCCGGACCGGTGGCGTGGTCGGGTTCCTCACCGTCGGCCTCGGCCTGTTCGGCGCGGCAATGGTCGTCGTGCTCTTCCGGGCCGACGCGCCGACCGTGCTGGAGGGCTTCGGCTTCGGCGCGGCCCTGCTGGCCATGTTCATGCGGGTCGGCGGCGGCATCTTCACCAAGGCCGCCGACGTCGGCGCCGACCTGGTCGGCAAGGTCGAGCAGGGCATCCCGGAGGATGACCCGCGTAACGCGGCGACCATCGCCGACAACGTCGGGGACAACGTCGGCGACTGCGCGGGCATGGCCGCCGACCTGTTCGAGTCGTACGCGGTGACGCTGGTCGCCGCACTGATCCTCGGTCGGGCCGCGTTCGGTGAGACCGGGCTGGTCTTCCCACTGATCGTCTCCACCATCGGGGTCATCGTGGCGATCGTCGGGGTCTTCATCACCCGGCTCCGCGCCTCGGACCGGTCCGGGCTGACCGCCATCAACCGTGCGTTCTACGCCTCGGCGGTGCTCTCGGCCATCCTGGTCGCGGCGATGTCCTTCGTGTACCTCAAGCCGACCTGGAGCGAACTGCTCGGCGACGGCTGGCGTACGCGGCTCGGTGTGGAGGGTGACCTGCCGCTCGGGCCGCAGTGGTTCGCCATCGGCGCGGTTGCCATCGGCATCGTGCTCGCCGCCGCGATCCAGGCGCTGACCGGCTACTTCACGGAGACCAACAAGCGGCCGGTGCAGGACATCGGCAAGAGCTCCCTGACCGGACCGGCGACCGTCGTCCTCGCCGGCATCAGCATCGGGCTGGAGTCGGCCGTCTACTCCGCGCTGCTCATCGCCGGTGGGGTCTTCGGCGCGTTCCTGCTCGGTGGCACCTCGATCACGCTCTCCCTGTTCGCCGTGGCGCTCGCCGGTACCGGTCTGCTCACCACGGTCGGCGTGATCGTGGCGATGGACACCTTCGGCCCGATCTCCGACAACGCCCAGGGGATCGCCGAGATGTCCGGCGACATCGACGAGCAGGGTGGCCGTACCCTCACCGAGTTGGACGCGGTCGGCAACACCACCAAGGCGATCACCAAGGGGATCGCGATCGCCACGGCGGTGCTCGCCGCGACCGCGCTCTTCGGGTCGTACACCGACACGCTCCGGGCGGCGTACGCCGACGCCGGGGTGGGCGACGTGGCCGGCGAGATCCTTGCCGCGCTCAACGTGGCGAACCCGCGCAACCTGGTGGGCCTGATCATCGGTGCGGCGGTGGTCTTCCTCTTCTCCGGGCTGGCCATCAACGCGGTGTCCCGTTCGGCCGGTGCGGTGGTGCTGGAGGTACGCCGCCAGTTCCGCGACCTGCCCGGCATCATGGACCGGACCCAGCGCCCCGAGTACGGCAAGGTGGTCGACATCTGCACCCGGGACGCCCAGCGGGAGCTGGTCACTCCGGGCCTGCTGGCGGTCCTGGCCCCGATCGCGGTCGGTTTCGGCCTCGGCCCGGGCGCGTTGGCGTCGTACCTGGCGGGTGCGATCGGCGCCGGTACCCTGATGGCGGTCTTCCTGGCCAACTCCGGCGGTGCCTGGGACAACGCCAAGAAGCTGGTCGAGGACGGTGCGCACGGCGGCAAGGGCTCCAGCGCGCACGAGGCGACCATCATCGGTGACACCGTCGGTGACCCGTTCAAGGACACCGCGGGTCCGGCGATCAACCCGCTGATCAAGGTGATGAACCTGGTCTCGCTGCTGATCGCACCGGCTGTGGTCGCGTGGAGCGTGGGTGGTGACCGGAACACCCCGTTGCGGATCACGGTCGCGCTGGTCGCCGTTGTGATCGTGGTGGCCGCGGTGATCTACAGCAAGCGCAAGCCGGTCGCCATGTCGGATGACGACTCCGGCCCCGGTGCCAGCTCCGAGCCCCGCCCGGAGAGCATCACCGCCTGACCGCCCCTGCGCGCGAAGGAAAGGAAGGGGCCCTTGTTAACGCTATGCGTTAACAAGGGCCCCTTCCTTTCGGGGGTACGGCTGTGCCAGCGTGCTGTCCCTCTCAACCCGTACGCTGCAACGCATGCGTACGCCCCGCGCGCCGGCCGCCGGGATTCTCCCCGTGGTCCTGTGCACCCTCGTGATGGTGGTAGGTGGATGTGGTGGGGGGCCGCCCGCGCCGGCCTGGGCCGCCTCGGTCTGCGACGCGTTGGGCCCGTGGCGCGTCGAGATCGATACGTTGACCAGCAGCGCGCAGCAGCAGATGACGGCGCAGACCACGCCGGCGCAGGCGAAGGAGAACCTGGTCCGGATGATGGCCGGCGCGGAGCGGGCGAGCGAGGCGGCGCGGCAGGCGGTGGTCGAGGCGGGCGTACCCGACGTGTCGAGCGGTGAGGTGGTCTCGGAGGGCTTCGTCACGTCGTTGACCCAGGTCCGGGACGCGTACGGCCGGGCCAAGCGGTCGATCGAGGCCCTGGACACCGGCCAGTCCGGGCCGTTCTACGACGGGGTCAAGGCTGCGGTCGACACCCTGAACAAGGAGTACGACGCCAGCGAGCTGGACACCAGCAAGCTCAATTCGCCCGAGTTGAAGCGGGCCTTCGACGAGGTCCCGGAGTGTCTCTGACCACGCCTTCGGCGGATCCGCCACCGGTGCCGCCACTCGCGGCACCGGCAACGGAGCCTGTGGAGACGGGGCCGGTGCCAACCGGGTCGGAGGAGACGGGGGAGACGGTGCCGCCGGCCGGGGTCGCCCCGGTCCGGCAGTTGTCGCTCTTCGGGGTGGAGGCGACCGAGCCGTCGCCGGCCGACCTCACCGGCCTGCTCGTGGGGCCGGGGCAGGTGGTCCGCATGGGTGGCACGGCCAGGGTCTCGGTGGTGGTCGACTCCGCGTGGCGGGTGCACGTACTCGTGGCGGAGCTCGCGGCACGTGGTCTTCCGGTGAGTTGGGAGGGGACCGAGGACCAGCGGCACGAGGTGCGGACGGCGTACGCGACGACGCTCGCCCCACTCAGCCGGAGCTGGTTGCGTGGTGGGGCGAAGCGTCCGCCGGCCGGGTTGTACCTGAACGGTCGACGGTTGCGGCTCTGGGTGGCCGCCGCGGGCAGCCCGGAGTCGGCCGGTTTTCTGTTCCGGCTCGGCGACGCCGAGGAGAGCTGTTGGGAGCCGGTGGGTGCCGCGCTCGCCGCGCTGGGGCTGCCGGCCGTACTGTTGCCCCCACGGGCGGGCGGCCCGGCGTACCGGATCACCGGCCGGCGGCGGATGGCCCGGCTGACGGAGCTGGTGGGTGAGCGGCCGGCGGCGGCCCCCGCAACGAGTTGGCCGATTTCGGGTGGTTAACCCATTTGCTCCTAATTCATGCGTTTCATCCATTTCCAAGCCTGAATCAGGCACAATCCGGTCGACTGTCCGATAGCGGACAGGGAACCGGAGATATGGGAGATAATCGTCCCACAGCGAGGCGTGGGAGAAAGATCGTCGCCGCCGATGGATCCAGACCGATTCATCCTCGGTGTACGGTGTCGCCGTCCGGGATGCACCACCCAGGCGCCTTCCGGGCTCGGCGTTCGCGCAGCGTGAGAGGGCTCTTCACGGGCCGCGCAACCCTCGCGGCGCGCAGCGCGTTACGTTGGACGTCCAGCGAGCCGACCACCGGCGGCGGCCTGGCGATAAGGCGGACCACGGTGGTCCGCAGGGCGAGCAGTCGTGAGTGAGGTCGGGGAGAGACGTGCCGAGTAACGCCAAGAGCACCCGTCTGGTCATCGTCGAGTCACCGGCGAAGGCCAAGACGATCTCGGGCTATCTCGGCCCGGGTTACATCGTCGAGGCCAGCCTGGGGCACGTCCGTGACCTGCCGCGCAACGCCGCCGACGTGCCCGCCAAATACAAGAAGGAACCGTGGGCCCGGCTCGGCGTCGACGTCGACCACGGGTTCACCGCGCTCTACGTCGTCTCCGCCGACCGCAAACAGCAGATCGCCAAGTTGACCAAGCTGGCCAAGGAGGTGGACGAGGTCTACCTGGCCACCGATGAGGACCGCGAGGGCGAGGCGATCGCCTGGCACCTGGTCGAGACCCTCAAGCCCCGGGTTCCGGTCAAGCGGATGGTCTTCCACGAGATCACCAAGCCGGCGATCCAGGCGGCGGTGGCCAACCCCCGGGAAATCGACCGCGACCTGGTGGACGCCCAGGAGGCCCGCCGCATCCTCGACCGGCTCTACGGCTACGAGGTCTCGCCGGTGCTCTGGAAGAAGGTCATGCCGAGGCTCTCGGCGGGCCGGGTCCAGTCGGTGGCCACCCGGATCGTGGTCGAACGTGAGCGGCAGCGGATGGCGTTCCGCACCGCCGAGTACTGGGACATCCTCGCCACGCTCGCCGTACGCGACGCCGGTGAGGGACCGCGTACCTTCCACGCCACCCTGATCGGGCTCAATGGCGACCGAATCGCCACCGGACGTGACTTCGAACCGACCACCGGCAAGGTGAAGCCGGGCGCCGGCGTGACCCACCTCGACGGCGACGGTGCCCGTGGGCTCGCCGCCCGTCTCGACGGGCGGCCGTTCACGGTCACCCGGGTCGAGGAGAAGCCCTACCGGCGTCGCCCGTACGCGCCGTTCATCACCTCGACCCTCCAGCAGGAGGCGGCACGCAAGCTCCGCTTCTCGTCCCAGCAGACGATGCGCACCGCGCAGCGGCTGTACGAGAACGGCTACATCACCTATATGCGTACCGACTCGGTGAACCTGTCGGAGACCGCCATCGCCGCGGCCCGCCGCCAGATCGCCGAGCTGTACGGCGAGCGGAACGTGCCGCCGGAGCCGCGTCGCTACACCGGCAAGGTGAAGAACGCGCAGGAGGCGCACGAGGCGATCCGCCCCGCTGGCGATCACTTCCGCACCCCGGGTGAGCTGGCCAACGAACTCTCCGGTGAGGAGTTCCGGCTCTACGAGCTGATCTGGCGCCGGACCATCGCCTCGCAGATGACCGACGCGGTGGGCTCCAGTGTCTCGGTGCGCATCCGCGCGGTCACCGAGGCCGGTGAGGAGGCCGACTTCGGCGCCACCGGCAAGACCATCACCGACCCGGGCTTCCTGCGGGCGTACGTCGAGTCCTCCGACGACGAGAACGCCGAGGCCGAGGATGCCGAGCGTCGGCTGCCGACCCTGGTCAAGGACCAGCCGCTGACCGCCGAGGAACTGGCCGCGACCGGGCACACCACCCAGCCGCCGGCCCGTTACACCGAGGCGTCGCTGGTCAAGGCGCTGGAGGAGCTGGGCATCGGGCGGCCCTCGACGTACGCCTCGATCATGCAGACCATCCAGGACCGGGGGTACGTCTTCAAGCGCGGCCAGGCGCTGATCCCGTCCTTCCTGGCGTTCGCGGTGGTCGGGCTCCTCGAAGGGCACTACCCGCGCCTGGTCGACTACAACTTCACCGCCGCGATGGAGAACGAGCTGGACGAGATCGCCGGTGGTGACCACGCGGCGGTCGACTTCCTCACCTCGTTCTACTTTGGCAGCGACGTGGCCGGTGACGACTCGGTGGCCCGCTCCGGTGGGCTGAAGAAGATGGTCACCGAGAACCTGAGCGAGATCGACGCCCGCAGCGTCAACTCGATCCCGCTGTTCCGGGACGACGAGGGACGCGACGTGGTGGTCCGGGTCGGCCGTTACGGGCCGTACCTCCAGCGCACCCTGCCCGGTCCGGAGGTGGAGGCGCCGACCGCGCCCGCCGCCGAGGGCGAGGCCGGTACGTCCGAGGACGGCGGTCCGGCCGGCGACCGGGTGTCGCTTCCGGAGGGGGTCGCGCCGGACGAGCTGACCCCGGAGAAGGTCAACGAGTTCTTCCTCGGTGGTGGCGGCGAGCGCAAACTCGGCGAGCACCCGGAAACGGGCGAGCCGATCCTGCTCAAGTCCGGCCGCTTCGGCCCGTACGTCTCCAGTGGTGACCGGAAGTCGTCGCTGCTCAAATCGCAGTCGCCGGACGACATCTCGCTCACCGAGGCGCTTCGGCTGCTCAGCCTGCCGCGTGTGGTCGGGCTCGCGCCGGACGGCGCTGAGGTGCTGGCCGCCGCCGGCCGCTACGGCCCGTACGTCAAGCAGGGCGACGAGTTCCGTTCGCTTGACTCCGAGGACAAGATCTTCACGGTGACGCTGGAGGAGGCGTTGGCGCTGCTGGCGGCGCCGAAGACCCGGCAGCGTCGCGCCGCCGCGCCGCCGTTGCGGGAGATGGGCGCCGATCCGCTGACCGAGAAGCCATTGGTGATCAAGGATGGCCGGTTCGGTCCGTACGTGACCGACGGGGAGTTCAACGCGTCGCTGCGACGGGGTCAGACCCCGGAGGCGCTGACCCTCGAAGAGGCATCCGAGATGCTCGCCGAGAAGCGGGCCAAGGGGCCGGCGCCGAAGAAGAAGGCGGCGGCGAAGAAGGCCCCGGCGAAGAAGGCGGCCGGGGCGGCGGAGCCGACGGCGGCGAAGAAGGCGGCGGCGAAGAAGGCGGCTCCGCGCAAGGCTGCGCCGAAGAAAGCCACCGCCGTGAAATCCACCACCGCTACCAAAGCGACCAAAAAGGCCGCCCCGGCGAAGGTGACCGAGCGCTCCGAGTAACTGTTCGGGGGAATGAGCGCCGGATCGGATTTTCCGATCCGGCGCTATGCCTTAGGCTCCACCGGTGGCGCGACGGGGGATACGGGGCGGCCACCGCCAGACAATGCTGTTGTTTTCGGTCGTACTGGCGGGGGCGCTGATTGTTGTCAGCGGAATTGGTTACCGGGCGGACTGGTGGGGCGATTCCCCTGGAGGGTCCTCCTGGGTGGAACCGTCGGGTGGTCAGTCGAACGGGAGCCAGCCGCCGGGTGGTGGCACTGCCGGGGCGCCGCCGGGGGCGCGACTCGACGCCCAGGGGCGCCGGCTCCTCACCGTGCTGGGCGCGGGCGACGTGCTCATCCACCCCGAGGTGACAGCGCAGGCGAAACGGGATGCCGGTCAGGCCGGGGGCTACGACTTCTTCCCGATGTTCGAGCGGGTGGCGCCAGCGATCAGCGGTGCCGACCTGGCCATCTGTCACCTGGAGACGCCGCTGGCGCCGGCGGCCGGCCCGTTCCAGGGCTATCCCAGCTTCAGCGCGCCGCCGCAGGTGGTCGACGGGTTGCGCCGCGCGGGTTTCGACGCCTGCTCCACCGCTTCGAACCACACCCTGGACCAGGGCGCGCAGGGGGTGAAGCGCACCCTGGACGCGCTCGACGCGGCCGGGCTCGGTCACGCGGGCAGCGCCCGTGACGCGGCCGAGGCGAACACGCCGAGGATCTACGAGGCGGCCGGGGTGAAGGTCGGGCACCTGTCGTACACGTTGAACTTCAACGGGCTGGAGCGACCGGCCGGCAAGCTCTGGATGGCCAACCTGATCGAGCCGGCGAAGATCCTGGACGCGGCGAAGAGGCTGCGTGCGGCCGGTGCCGAGATCGTCGTGCTCAGCCTGCACTGGGGTACGGAATACCAGCACCTGCCGGACGCCGACCAACTGGACTGGGTCAAACCGCTGATCGAGTCGCCCGATATCAACCTGATCCTCGGACACCATGCGCACGTGGTGCAGCCGTTCGAGGAATTCAACGATAAATGGGTCGTTTACGGCATGGGTAACCAGATTGCCCGACATGCCGATCCGGTCAATGATAATCGTGAGGGTGTGATGGCCAGAATCACCTTCACGGAAATGGCCCCGAAAGAGTGGAAAATCACCGAGGCCGCCGCGATCCCCATCTGGACCGATATAAGTCCGAATATCCGACTGGTGGACCTCGCCACCGCTCTCGCTGATCCGGCTCTGGCGGCAGACCAGCGGAAGGTCTACCAGGGGGCCTACCAGCGGATCACCGGCTATCTGACCGCCCGGGGTGCCGACCAGGACGGTTTGAAGGTGCTCGCCCCGACCGGCTGAGCGCCGCTTCCAGGGCAACCTCAGGCGCCGAGGACCCGCTCGGTGTAGGCGTTGGCGAAGACCCTCCCCGGATCGAGGCGGTCCCGTACGGCCACGAAGTCGTCGAACCTCGGGTAGACCGTACGCAGCGACGCCGCGTCCCGGTAGTGGAGCTTGCCCCAGTGCGGGCGACCGTCCAGTTCGATCGCCTCCCGCTCGAACGCCCGGAAGTACGGCTCGTACGGGGCGCCGACGTACTGGTGGATCGCCAGGTACGCGGACTCCCGTTGGTGACCGTGGGAGAGCCAGATGTCGTCCGGTGCGGTGAACCGCACCTCGACCGGGAACTGGACCTTGAACGGCAGCCCGTCGACCACCCGGCGCAGCGCGGTCAGTGCCTCGGGTAGGGCGGCGCGGGGCAGCCCGTACTCCATCTCGGTGAACCGGACCCGGCGCGGGGTGCAGAAGACCTGATCCGAGCGGCCGGTGTAGCTCCGGGCGGTGAGCGCGCGGGCGGAGATCGCGTTGATCGGCCGGACCAGGCCCGGCACGGCCCGCCCGAGCCGGCAGGCCCCGGCGAAGACGGTGTTGGCCAGGAACTCGTCGTCCAGCCATCCCCGGAACCGGGGCAGTGGCCGGTCGTCGAGTGGCACCCGGTTGTTCGTCTTGACCTGCACCCGGTCGGTGTACGGGAACCAGTAGAACTCGAAGTGGTCGTTCTCCTCGATCAGGTTGGGCAGGTCGGCGAGGACCGTGGCCAGCGGCGCCGGCCGTTCGTCGGCCCGGAGCACGAAGGCGTCGACGCACCGGAGGGTGACCTCGGTGATGATTCCGAGCGCGCCCAGCCCGACCCGGGCGGCGGCGAACAGTTCGGGGTCGGTCGTGGCGGAGCAGTGCCGTGTCTCGCCGTTGCCGGTGACCAGGGTCAGGGCCTCGACGAAGGTGGAGAGGCAGCCGTAGCTGGCGCCGGTGCCGTGAGTGCCGGTGGAGAGGGCGCCGGCGACGGTCTGGGCGTCGATGTCGCCGAGGTTCGGCATGGCCAGGCCATGGCTGGCCAGCAGTGCGTTCACGGTACGCAGTTCGAGTCCAGCCGGTACGGTGGCCAGGCGCTGCTCCCGGTCGACCCTGATCGGGCCGCCCAGGTTGGACAGTTCGATCCGTAGGTCGGTGGCGGCGGCGATGTCGGTGAAGGAGTGCCCACTGCCGACCACCTTGATCCGGCGTCCGGCCGTGGCCGCGGCCCGTACGGCGTCGGCCAGGTGTTCCACGGTCGACGGTCGCAGCACGGTGGTGGCGGTGGCGCGCTGGTTGCCGGCCCAGTTCGTCCAACCGGCGGTGGGCGTGGCGGACGGGGGCGTCGCGCCGGGCGGCGACACCGCGCCGTACGGCGATGGGGTGCTGGCCATGCAGCCTCCAGTGCCGAATATGAGTAGCATTCATATCAGGCTTCGATGCGATGAGTAAACATCGCACACCAGGTCCGATCGTTAATCCAGGTAACGTTTCGAACTCGCGACGTGCAGACACATCTCATCCGTCGAAGGGGGAGTGGCGACGCGTGTCCACATCAACCGCCACGAGTGGTCCACTACGCCGCGTCCCGGTGCAGGGTCGTAGTGTTGCCAGGGTCCAGCGCATGCTTGACGCCTGTGCCGAACTGGTCGACGAGGTCGGCTACGAGGGTCTGACCACGACCCTGCTCGCCGAGCGGGCCGAGGTGGCGATCGGCTCGGTCTACCAGTTCTTTCCGGACAAGCGGGCGATCGTCCAGGCGCTCACGCTCCGCAACATGGAGGCGTATCTCGAACGCCTTGCCGACCGGTTCTCCCAGGGCGACCTCGCCCACTGGTGGGACGGGGTCGACGCCGGGATCGACGAGTACATCGCCATGCACCGGTTGGTACCCGGCTTCCGTACGCTGCACTTCGGCGACGTGGTCGACGTACACCTGCTCGACGACCAGCGGGACAACAACGGGGTGATCGCCGAACAGCTCGCCCGGGTGCTGGTCGAACAGTTCGGGATCGCCGACGGACCGCCGCTGCGCTTCGCGCTGGAGATCGCGGTCGAGGCCGCCGACGCGCTGATCAAGCTCGCCTTCCGGCGGGACCAGGACGGCGACGAGCGGGTGCTGGTCGAGGCGAAGGCGCTGATCCGCGAATACCTGCACCGGCAGGTCGGCCCCGTCGCCGGTGGCGCCGAGCCGCCGGTCGCCGAGGTTGTCGCGGACGCTTCGGCCACCGCCGCGACGGTGGGCGACCCGGCACACAGCGCCGCGAGCTGAGCCGTCCGGTCGGCCCGGTCCGGCGAGGTCAGAGGAACGCCTGACCCTCGCCCCGGTAGCTCGGCACCGTCGCCACCACCTGATCCCCCTCGATCAGGTGCAGTTCGTTGACGTGCTCGCTCAGCTCGCCGGCCTTGGCGTGCCGGAACCAGACCCGGTCGCCGACGGTCAGCGCGTGCGCCGCCGTACCGGCCAGCGGGGTCTGCACCTCGCCGGCCCCCTCCGACCCGAGCAGCTTCAGCCCCGGTGGCAGCCAGGGTTCCGGTAGCCGGCTCGGTTCGGCCGGCCCGGAGGCGATCCAACCGCCGCCGAGCACGGTCGCCAGACCCGGCGCCGGGCGCCGGACCACGGCGAGGGCGAAGAAGGCGGCCGGGACCGGGCGCCACGTGCGGTAGGCGTCGAAGAGGGTGGGCCCGTACAGGCCGGAGCCGGCGGTGACCTCGGTCACGGCCGGATCCGCGCTGGTCGCGGCCACACTGCCGGTGCCGCCTCCGTTGACGAAGTCGAGTTCGGCGTGTTCGCGTACCGCGGCCACCGCCGCACCACGGCGTGCCGTCAACTCCGGGTACGACCGGCGCTGGAGTGCCCGGATCGCCACGCCCCGCAGCGCCTGCCCCGGTGGGGCGTCACCGAGCCCGGCGATCTGCGCCTCGTACGACATGAGTCCGACCAGCCGGAACCCGCGTCGGGCGGCGACCCGGGCGGCGAGCGCGCCGGCGTCGGCGGCCGAGTGCACCGGCGAGCGGCGTACCCCGATGTGCAACCGACCCCGGGCCGGTCGCCAGGAGGCGTCGAGGTCCAGACAGACCCGGATCGGTGCGCGCCGGTCCGGTGCGGCGACCGTGTCGATCAGGTCGAGCTGGTCCGGGCTGTCCACCATCAGGGTCACCGAGGTCGCCAGTTCGGCGTCGGCGGCGATTGCCGCCAGTCCGGCCCGGTCCGCGCTCGGGTACGCCACCAGCACGTCGTCGCTGACACCCGTGCGGACCAGCCAGTTCGCCTCGCGCACGGTGTACGCCATCACTCCCTGCCAGCCGGGGCGGGCCAGCGCCCGGGTGAGCAGGTCGCGGCAGCGGACCGACTTGCTCGCCACCCGGACCGGCTTGCCCGCCGCCCGCGTGGAGAGCGCGTCGGCGTTCGCGTCGAACGCGGTCAGGTCGATCGCCGCGAAGGGCGGATCGAGGTGCGCGGTCGCCCGGTCCAGGCGGTCGCGCAGGGCGTCTCGGTCGATTGGTACGTCGGTGTGCACATGTGTACGCTAACTGGCCCTTCGTCAATGCGAAACACCCTCGCGTATTGGTGGTTCGTGTCCGGTCGTCCCGACCGTCCCGACGCTGGGATCAGGGGAATGTCGGGGTGGGGGTGGTGAGCGCCGCGATTAGAGTGTGTCCCGGGGGAGCCCAGCGTTGGGCCGGCACGGGGAGGTACGGCCATCGACACCAACCGCGGCGGCGAGCCGGGAGCGGCATCCGACCCGGAAGCGACCGCCGAGCCGGGCGCGACCTCCACCGCCCAGGTCGACCGCACGGGCTACCAGGCCCTGCGCTCGGTGCTGCGGATCCGGCCCTTCCGTCGGCTGTGGCTGGTCCTCGGCGCCGCCTCGTTCGGTGACTGGCTCGGCCTGCTCGCCACGTCGATCTTCGCCGCGACCCAGGTCAGCGGGGACACCGCGAAGGGCCTGGCGTTCGGTGGTGTGATCGCGGTGCGGTTGCTGCCGGCACTGCTGCTCGGCCCGGTGGCCGGGGTGCTGGCGGACCGGTTCGACCGGCGCCTCACCATGGTCGTCTGCGACCTGCTGCGCTTCGTGCTCTTCGCCTCGATCCCGCTCGCCGCGCTGCTCAACATCGGCGGCGGACTGGTGGTCGGCTGGGCGGCGGTGGCCACCTTCCTGATCGAGGCGATCACGCTGATCTGGATCCCGGCCAAGGAGGCGGCGGTCCCGAACCTGATCCCGCGTACCCGGCTGGAGGTGGCGAACCAGCTCACCCTGATCACCACCTACGGGGTGACCCCGGTGCTCGCCGCGATCAGCATCGCGGTTCTGGACCGCAGCGTGCGCGCCGTCTCCGGTGGGCCGCCGCAGGGCTGGAACGACCCGACGCAGTTGGCGCTCTACTTCAACTCACTGAGCCGGCTCGCCACCGCGCTGGTGGTCTTCTTCGGCATCCGGGAGATCAGCGGGCGAAGCTTCGGGCGCGAGGAGGGGGAGCAGGGCGAGCGGCAGAGCATGCTTCGGCAGTTCGTCGAGGGCTGGCGGTTCATCGGCAAGACCCCGCTGATCCGGGGCCTGGTCCTCGGCATCTTCGGCGCGTTCGCCGGCGGCGGCGTCGTGATCGGCACGGCGAACTTCTTCACCAAGTCACTCAGCGCCGGTGAGGCCGCGTTCTACCTGCTCTTCGGCTCGATCTTCATCGGCCTCTCGGTCGGCATCGGGCTCGGGCCGATGATCGTCCGGGAGATGTCCCGGCGGCGCTGGTTCGGCATGAGCATCGTCCTGGCCAGCGCCTCGGTGCTGGTCCTGGCCGGCTCCATCCACCTGTCGATGGCGATCCTCGGCGCGGTGCTGGTCGGTGCCGGTGCCGGGATGGCCTTCCTCTCCGGCACCACGCTGCTCGGCGGCGAGGTCGCCGACGAGGTACGCGGCCGGGTCTTCGCGGTCGTCCAGACCGGCACCCGGCTGGTGCTGATCCTGGCCATCTCGGTCAGCAGCCTGCTGGTCGGCGTCGGTGGCTCCCGCGAACTGCGGATCGCCGACCTCGGCATCTCCGTCTCCTCCACCCGACTGCTGCTGCTCGTCGCCGGGATCGCCGGGATCCTCGCCGGCATCAATGCGTTCCGCCAGATGGACGACAAGCCCGGCGTACCGGTCCTGCCGGATCTCTGGGGCTCGATCCGGGGACGCCCGCTCTCCCCGGCCGAACCGTTCGCCTCGACCGGGGCGTTCGTGGTCTTCGAAGGCGGCGAGGGGGCCGGCAAGTCCACCCAGCTCGCCACGCTCGCCGAAACCCTGCGCGGGGAAGGCAGGGAGGTGGTGGTGACCCGGGAGCCGGGCGCCACCGACGTGGGCGTACGGATCCGCTCCCTGGTCCTGGAGAGCACCACCGTCGGTACGGCCCCGCTCTCGCCCCGCGCCGAGGCCCTGCTCTACGCCGCCGACCGGGCGCATCACGTCGCCACCGTGGTTCGGCCGGCACTCGCCCGGGGCGCAGTGGTGATCAGCGACCGGTACGTCGACTCGTCCCTGGCCTACCAGGGCGCCGGTCGTACGCTTCCGGTCGACGAGGTCTCCTGGCTCTCCTCCTGGGCCACCGGCGGCCTTAAACCCGACCTGGTGGTGCTCCTCGACGTCGACCCACGGGCCGGACTGCTCCGGGTCACCGCCCGGGGAGTGGGCAAGGACCGGCTGGAGGCCGAATCGCTCGACTTCCACGACCGGGTCCGGGACGCCTTCCTCGACCTCGCGGCGGCCGACCCGAAGCGCTACCTGGTGCTCGACGGTTCCGGGCCGATCGACCAGATCGCCGCCGCGATCGCCGCCCGGGTCGGCGGCATGCTCGGCGAACCGGACACCATCGTCCACCCTGGACCGGCGAAACCGATCGATCTCTCGGCGCAGCCGAAGACCACCGCCGGTGACGACTCGGGCGGCCTCGAACTGGAACGGCGGTCCTGATGACGAGCGTCTTCGCCGACCTGGTCGGCCAGGCCGAGGCGACCGAGACCCTGCGCCAAGCCGCCGCCTCGGCGGCACAACTGGTCCGCAACGCCGAGGCCGGTACGGAACCCGGCGACGTCACCGGCAGCGCGATGACCCACGCCTGGATCTTCACCGGCCCGCCCGGCTCCGGCCGGTCCGTCGCCGCCCGCGCCTTCGCCGCCGCGTTGCAGTGCGAGTACGGCACCGGCTGCGGCGAGTGCGCCGGCTGCCACACCACCCTCGCCGGCACCAACGCCGACGTACGGTTCGTGGTTCCCGAGGGACTCTCCATCGGCGTCGGCGAGATGCGCGCCCTGGTGCTCCGGGCGGCGAGCACCCCGTCCGGTGGCCGCTGGCAGGTGCTGGTGATCTCCGACGCCGACCGGCTCACCGAGGCCGCCGGCAACGCCCTGCTCAAGGCGATCGAGGAACCCCCACCCCGGACGGTCTTCCTGCTCTGCACCCCGTCCACCCACCCGGACGACATCTCGGTGACCATCCGGTCCCGGTGCCGCCTGGTGCCGTTGCGCCAGCCCGCCGCCGACGCGGTGGCGGCCGTGCTCACCGAACGGGACGGGATCGCCCCGGACCTGGCGGGCTGGGCGGCCTCGGCGGCACAGGGACACGTCGGCCGGGCCCGGCGGTTGGCCCGCGACCCGGAGGCACGTAAGCGGCGGGATGCCGTACTGGCCGTGCCCCGGCGACTGACCGGGGTCGGGGCCTGCTTCGACGCCG
The DNA here is from genome assembly GCF_044458865.1 of Micromonospora sp. NPDC050417. Lineage (NCBI taxonomy): Bacteria > Bacillati > Actinomycetota > Actinomycetes > Micromonosporales > Micromonosporaceae > Micromonospora > Micromonospora sp. NPDC050417. The sequence continues at coordinate 21,986 of NZ_JBITIH010000032.1, read as the reverse complement.
CTGCCACGCTGATCGAGTCCGCCGAGGCGGAGGCTGAGGCGGCGGTGGCCGACGTGGACGCGAGCGAGCGGGCCGCGTTGCAGACCGCGCTCGGCGCCGGTGGCACCGGCAAGGGGGCCGCTGGCGCCGCCCGGGGTTCCGCCGGGCAGATCAAGGACCTCGAACGTCGGCAGAAGTCGCGGGCGACCCGGGCGCAGCGGGACGCGCTGGACCGGGCCCTGGTCGACCTGGCCGGCTTCTACCGGGACGTTCTCGCGGTGACGCTGCGCGCCCCGGTCACGCCGGTGCACACCGACACGGCGCCACTGGCCGAGGCGGCGGCGGCGAAGTGGGCACCGGAGGCGGCGCTGCGCCGGCTGGAGGCGGTGCTCGCCTGCCGTACCGCGATCGAGACGAACGTCAAGCCCCGCATCGCCGTCGAGGCGATGATGCTTGCGCTCTGGCGCGGCTGACCGGACCTCCCAGCCCGTTCCGGTGTCTCCGTGCGGGGTTCCGTTTCCATTGACCAACCGGTACGGTGCGGTACCTAGTGCAACAGGAACGGCACATTCGGTGAATGGATGCCGGGAGGAGCCCACCGATGTCGCGGGAGATCGACGAGGTCTGGATCGAGGAGGCGGTCGAACGCTACCGACGGATCGAGTCGTTGCAGGCCGAGTTTGACCAGGCGGTGCGGGCGGTCGAGGTCAGTGTCCGGTCACCGGACGGGCTGGTCGAGGTGGTGGTGACGGCCGACGGCACGATCACCGACGTACGTTTCCTGGCCCCGGTGCAGCAACGGGGCAACGCCGACCTGGCCCGGTCGGTGCGGGCAGCGGTGACCGCCGCTGCCGACGCAGCCGGGTGGGCCCGGGAGAAGTTGCACACCGAGACGTTCGGCGCGTACCGGCGGCTGACGGAGGTCTGAGTGGAGAGTCTGCGTGAACTCGCCGACCGGCTGGACGAAGCGGCTGCCACGCTCACCGGCGCCGGCCGTGACCTGACCGCCGCCGGTCGGTCGGACCCGGTGCCGGACGGAGCCGGCACGGGCCGCCTCACCGAGACCACCCGGGCACTGACCGGGCAGTGGTCGGCTGCCACCGAGTGCCGTGCCCACGAAGCGGTCACCGCCGCCGACCGGATCGCCGGCCTCGCCGCCAACCTGCGCCTGGTCGCCGAGGGCTACGCCGACACCGACGACGCCGTCCGCCGCCGGCACGCGCAGGAGTGGTGATGGATCCCCTGGACCACCTCGCCGGATCCGCCGCCGACCTGCTCGGCCGGGTCGACGACCTGCTCGCGGCTGCGGGGGCGCCGGACGACCACCGGATCTGGCCACTGCTGCGCCGGTTGCGCGCCCTGCCCGGGGCCGTACTCGGCGAGGTGCTCGCTCTCCGGCCGGCGCCGCTCACCGCCGCCGGGCACGCCGTACGCGCCCAGATCGAGGAGTACGTCCACGCGCGGCAGTACCTGACCGGCGACGACCCGTGGCAGGGTGCCGGGGCACGGGCGTACGCGGCGCACCGGGACGCGCTGGCCGCGTACCTTGACGGGGACCGGTCGGAGAGTCTGACCGGGCGGCTCGACGCGACCGTGAGTTACGCGGACGCGGTCGCCGACTGGATGGTCCGCACCCGCTACGCGCTGGCCCGCACCCTCGCCGAGGTGCTCGGCTCGGCGGAGGCGGTGGCGGTGGTGACCGCCGGCCGTGGCGGCGACCCGGGTGTGGCCGGACCGGCGGCTGCCGAGATCGGCGCCCGGGTGCTGGCGACCGCGGCCGAGGCGGAGGAACAGGCGCGGGCCCTGCTGCACCAGTGGTCGGAGGCGCTCGCCGAGTTGCCTTACCGCGCCCCGACCGAGGCCGGTACGGGCCGCTTCGACGCCACCACCTGGGTTGGCCGCTGACTCTCGCTCGCCCCTTCGGTGCTGCCGGAGTTCGTTGCCGGAAAACGGGTAGGGGAGTCTGCGGTGGTTTGGACGTAGGGTGGGCGGATGGGGATGCTGTGTGCGGTGAGCTTCACCCGGTACGGGCGCCTGTACTACCTGGATCCGGGCGAGTTCCGTCCCGCCGTCGGAGACCGGGTGCTGGTCCCTACCGACGACGGGCCCGAGGTCGCCGAGTGTGTCTGGGCGGCGCAGTGGGTCAGTGAGGACACCAGCGGATTCCCCCGTCTGGCCGGCCTCGCCGGCGAGTCGGAGCTGCGCCGCGACGAACTCCAGCGCAAGCGCAAGGCGGAGGCGAAGGTCGCCGCCAAACGTCTGATCCGCGAACACGGCCTACCGATGAAGGTGATCGCCGTCGACCACGTGCTGGAGGCGCCGAGCGGTGCTTCCTCCGGGTCGCGTACGACCGTCTACTTCACCGCACCGCACCGGGTGGACTTCCGGGCGCTGGTCCGTGACCTCGGCGCTACCCTGCACTGCCGGGTGGAGCTGCGTCAGCTCTCCGCCCGCGACTCGGCCCGGGTCCAGGGCGGCATCGGTTCCTGCGGGCGTGACCTCTGCTGTGCCACCTTCCTGACCGACTTCGAACCGGTCACCATCCGGATGGCCAAGGACCAGGACCTGCCGCTCAATCCGCTGCGCATCTCCGGCGCCTGCGGCCGGCTGATGTGTTGCCTGAAGTACGAACACCCGCTGTACCAGCAGTTCCAGGCCACCGCTCCGGCGGTCGGGGCACGGGTCGAGACCCCCGACGGAGCCGGACGGGTGGTGGCGCACAGCGTGCCGCGCGACTCGGTGGTGGTGCGGATGGACGCCGACGGTTCGCGTACGTCGTGCAGCCGGGCCTCGGTCTGCGGTTCTCGCCAGGCCCACGAGGAGCGCTACGCGTAGCAGCGCCCCTCGCCGGGTGGCTCACGTCGGCGGACGGTCGGGTGGCATCCAGCACATGATGCGGTCGAAGATGGCGCGTACGTCCGGTGGTCGTCCGAGGGCGGAGTCGTAGACGTGTAGGTCGGAGATGGCGTCGACGAACTGGGTGCCGAGGTAGAGCATCAGTGCGATCCGTTGGTGGCGGAAGCTGACGGTCAGGTCGAGTCGGGCGTCGGCGCAGGGCCAGGGTTGGGCGCAGACCCGGCAGCACCAGACCGGGCGCAACGGTAGGTGAAGGTGTCGGCTCGCGACCGGCTTCGGCTCCATCAGACGATCTCGCCCGGACTCACCAACGGTCGCCCGGTCATCCTCGGTATCCGTTTCGTCGGGCGACGTCGTAGCCGAGTCGCTGGCCGAACGTGATGACGTGCTGCCGGTGTACGGCGGTCGGCTCGTTCGCCCAGGGCGGGGGAGTCGGCGGCGGCGGTGTCGGGGGCGGCAGGGTCGGACTCGGCCTGAGCAGTCGCAGGATGAGGTCCCACCAGAATTGGACGACGAACATCGCATTCCTTCGGTTGTTGGAATGCGGGGCCGTCCCGTTCGGGAAGGCGGGACGGCCCCGCGCAACTCCCGCCCGTCCTTGCCGGTGGATTCGAGCGGGAGCGCTTCTCCTCCACCCCGGACTATTGACGTCGATTAACGGAATATGTTCACCGAACACTAAGGACACACATCCTCGGACGCGTTTCCTTATGCGGGGCGTGGCCACTTATAAGGAGGAAATAAGGGTGAATAACCTTCCGGCACGACTCAAGCAGCTACGCGCCGAGCGTGTCGTCACCCAGGACCAGGTGGCCGAGGCGATCCAGGTCAGCAATTCCTTGATCGCGGCGTTCGAGACGAACCGGCTGGTCCCGCAGCCCGACACCGCCAAGGCATTGGACGATCACTTCGGCACCGGCAACGAGATCCAGAAGGCGTCGGTCGAGGCGCGGAAGAACCGGCGATCGGCGCCACCGAGTTGGTTCCTTCCCTGGCAGGGCGCGGAGGAAACGGCGGCAACCCTGCGCTATTTCCAGGCGACCCTGATTCCCGGCCTGTTGCAGACGGAGGCGTACGCCCGAGCCGTGTTCGCGAGCACGGGACTGCACTCCGAGGAGGAGGTGGAGAGTCGGGTCGCCCTCCGGATGGAACGGCAACTCGCGATCCTCGACCGGAGGGACCGCCCCACCTGCGTCTTCTTCCTTGATGCCGCCACCCTCCGGTGTGGGCCTTCCAAGATCGCCAAGGAGCAACTGCTGCAATTGTCGGACATCGGTGCCCGGCCGAACATCTTTGTGCACGTCGTCCCCGACTCCGCCGGGCTGCACGCGGGCCGCAGTGGCTCGTTCTCGCTGGCAACCATCGAGGGCGGGAAAATGGTCGGTCTGTTGGGGGACTTCTACGAAGATCGAGTGGTGCCGGCGCCGGCCCTCGTGACCGGTCTGGACCGGACGTGGCAGGCTATAGCGGCGGTCGCGCTACCGTGTGGCCAGTCAAGAGACCTTATCCTGAGGTTGGTGAATGATCATGACGACTCAGTGGCCGACCTGGCGCAAGTCCAGTCGTAGTGGCCAGAACGGCGGGGACTGCGTGGAGGTGGCCGACAATCTCCCCGGTCGTGTCCTCGTCCGCGACAGCAAGGACCAGTCCGGCCCGACGCTGACCTTCGGGCCAGAGGCGTGGCGCGACTTCGTCAACCTGGCGAAGCGCGGATAGCTCGTCGCGACACACCCCTCGAACCACACAGTGCCCCGACCGGATGGTCGGGGCTCTGTTCTTTGATCGTCAGTTGCTCACCGCAGGGTGATCGGTGGCTCGGCGAGCCGGGCGCGCAGCGGCTGCCCCGGGACCAGCCACGAACTGTCCGGTCGGTCGTCCGGTCCGACCCGCCACTGGCGCGACACCGTGTCCACCGCGACCGGGTAGATCGTCAACGTGCCGTCGGCGGCGAAGTGTAGGCGCAGGAAACTCTTCGCGTCCTCGATCCCCTGCCCGGCGAAAAGCTCGTTGACGTTCACCCCGAACGCACCCGCGACCAGCAGGTACGCGGCGGTGAGCTGGCTCGCGACCAACCCGGCGACCGGTCCGTAGAGCAACGCGGCGGCAGCCCCGGGCAGCGGCCACGGCCAGTCCTGGAACGGAAGCTGGAGCCACACCCAAGCGCCGCCCGCTCCGAGGGCGATGTGCCCGACACCGTGGAAGACCCCGAGCAGGTAGTGCCGGATCTGCCGTTTACCGCTCGCCGTCGGCGGCTTGGCGAAGAACGCCGCGCCGACCAGCACGACGGCGAGCATGATGACCAGCGGGATGCTGAACAGGCCCTGGTCGGTGGAGCTGGCGCGTTGGGTCGCCACCCCGGCGATGGGGAGCATCAGCAGGACGTGCAGGGCGCCGAGCAGGGTCACGAAACCCGGATTGCGGAACGGCAGCCGCCCGAAGATGCCCCAGCCGTAGCGCCGGGAGCGGGCAGGCTCGGGATAACGACCGACGAGGTCGTACTCCCGGGTCTCGCTGGCCCGGCGGGCGACGCTGTCCCGGGGCGGCACCTCGATCCGCTCCGGCAGGTGGTGCGTGGGGTAGAGGTACGCGCCTCCTCCTCCACAGTGGATGAGCTGCCGTTCCGGGTTGGCGTAGCGGGCGTAGTGGTGCAGGTCGCCGGAGAGGATCAGCGGAACCCGGGCACCAGTGGGGGCGAGCACGGTACGGACGAAGTAGTCGACGGACTCGTACGCCTTGGGGTCGTCCACCGCCTTGACCCAGGTCGGCGCCGGCACCGAGAGGATCACCTTGGACTCGGGGCCGAGCTGGGCGGCGGCCTCCTCGAAATAGCGCAACTGCGGATCGTCCAGGTACGTCCCGGACTGCTCGTCCAGGGCGAAGAGCCACCAGTCCGACGGCAGCCGCACCGCGAAGTAGGAGCGGGACTGCGGCGTACGCCACCCGCCGATGTCGCTGTCGCGAGAACGGGCAAACAGGCGCAGGAACGCGGTCAGGCCGTCGTACCAGTCGTGGTTGCCGGGAATGGCGTAGAGCGTCGGGGCGGGACCGTCAGCGGGCGGGCAGGGCAGAGCCGCCTGGTACGGGCCCTTGAACCGGTTCTCGTACGCCCCGCTGCTCGCCGTCGGATAGACCTGGTCACCGCCCATCATCAGCATCTGCCCCCGGGGCAGCCGACGGTCGGCCAGCACGAGTTCCGGCTGCGCCAGCAGGTACGCCACGGAGTATGTGGCGTTGAACCCGTCGCCCAGGTCGGCCACGAAGTCCATCCACAGCTCGCCATCGGTGCCCGGCTCCTCGTAGACCCCGCCCGGGAGCGCGTTCTGCAACTCGCGTTTGTCCAGGTAGGCGCCGAAGAGCAGGGCCAGCAGCGTACGCACACCGGTGCTGATCAGCAGTAGCGGCGCCAGCCACGGCACGGGCGCAGCCGGGGTGAAGCCGAGTTCCTGTGGATCGAGGCTGCGTGGTCGGGGCAGCGGGGCGGGTCGTACGTCGGGGGCCCCGATCTCCTTCGCGCTCGCTCCCGGTCCTGCGGGCTGTTCGTCGCTCACGCGACCGGAGCCTAGTCGTCGCCCGTACCGAGCGCTGTCCAATGGCGGACGTTTGGGATGAGTCGCGCCGAATGCCAGCAAAGAGCCACCGCCCCGATGCTCCCTTGAGGAGCGTCGGGGCGGCCAAGCTGTGCGCTGAGTATTTATGTTGATGCTTTCTCTGGCCGAGTCAGGGGCACCTCATTGCCCTGCGCCAGCCGTGTCCGCATCCAGGGATAGGGATCTGTCAGTGGCGGGCGTCGCCTTCGGCACTCCTCGCGCAACTCGATCAGCCGTTCACCTGCCGTGTAGTGGCGCCCACGGGTTTCGCCCTGAGGTCGCAGCAGTCCCAGGTCGGCGAGTCGTCCCAGGTCGCGAGTTGCGGTGTGTTTCTCGATGCCGGTCATTTTCATGTAGCCGGAGCGGCGTACGCGGTAGCCGAGCACCGCCTCGTAGAGGATGCCCGCGATGCGCTCGGGCAGTTTGTGGGCCCCGACCAGATTGTCCAGCTCAGCCCAGATCTCCGATGCCTCGACTACTCGACGCGCGACCGTCTGCGCTTGCATGTGGTGCGCTCGGATGTTGAAGGCCGCCCACAGCTGCGCGTCGGGGCGTGGGCGCCAGGTGCCCTGGCCGGTGATCGCGAGCACCTGGTAGTAGTCGTCGGTGTTGTGGCCGAGCCATTCCTCCACGCTGGAGAATGCCGGCTCGATGATCGTTTGACGGGAGATGGTCAAGGTCTGGAGTGCCCGCGCCATACGCCCGTTGCCGTCCCGGAACGGATGGATCATGACTAGGTTCAAGTGAGCCATGGCGCCCCGAACGAGCGGATCCATGTCCGTGTCCGAGCGGAGGCTGGCTGCCAGTTCCTCCATGAGTTCGGGCACCCTGCCTGCTTCCGGCCCTTCATACACGACAACGTCACGCTTCTCGTCGTGTACGAAGATCGGACCCATCCTGTACTGGCCAGGGCTCTTGCTCAGGTCATGGGCCAGCATCATGTAGTGCATGCTGCGGACCGCAGAGGTGTCGGGCGCGAAGTGCGGATCGCCGGCCATCTGTAGGACGTAACCGAGAGCCTGGCGGTAGCCGCGGATTTCCGCCCATGTCCTCTCGTCGGCGCCCAACGGTTCCTCGTCGTCCAGTGCCGCGGCGGCGTCGTCCTCCGCGACGACGTAGCCTTCGATGCTGTTGGACCCGCGGATCGCGCGGGCGAGCATCGTTCGGCGCAGACCCCCCTGCCAGCGTCGTGGAGCGCGCAGGGCGCTGGCGAGATGTCTTCGCATCTCATGGACCTCGGCGAGAACCGTCTGATCCTCGGCGGTCAGCGCCGGGTTAGCGTAGATCACGATGTTCAGATGTCTCTATCATAGCGACATTCTACCCCCGTTTGTTGCTAAGTTAGCGACATAGCAAACATCGGGTGTTGAGGCGAGGAAACCGATGCGGAGGCTCGGCGGCGCGTGCCGTACACTCGACGGGCGTTGCCGCCTTAGCTCAGTCGGCTAGAGCGACGCACTCGTAATGCGTAGGTCGACGGTTCGATTCCGTCAGGCGGCTCGGTACGGCGAAGGCCCTGGTCACCGGAGTGACCAGGGCCTTCGCCGTTGGAGAGATCGGTAATTGGCTATCAGGAAGATCGCCGTCGCAGGCGCTCGGTGACAAGATCAGTGACAGATGCCATCTGGAGCCGCTCTGCGGGGCGCTGGGACGGCGCTGCCATCCGCGTCTCCATCGCCGCCGCCGCCCGCCGGGTCAGCTCCACCCCGACGTCTTGGTAGCCCCGGGTCGTCCGGAGATCGGAGTGCCCCAGCACCTCCTGGACGATCGACAGGTCGACACCCAGCTCCAGGAGCGCGGTCGCCGTTGAGTGCCGCATCACATGCACTCGCGCGTCCGGCACGCCAGCTTCTCTCAGTAGATCTTTCCAGTCGGCCCAGTCGACGCGTGGATCCATGGGGCGGCCGTCACGGTGGCAAAAGACATAATCATTCGCGTGCCAGTATGTGCCTACCTCGCGCATTTCCGCCTTCTGTGTCTCCTTGTGCTCTCGCAGCAACCGCGCCACCCCTGGCGGCAAGGCGACAACGCGGGGGTGCGGGCGACGTCGCCAGCCTTTCGGGCGGGTAAGCACCAATCCACCATCCTGTTTCTTAGGGCACGTTGAAGCATGTTCTTCGCAATCGCGTTTACAAGGCGGAGGGCAGCCGCGTGTCCCCTTATGCCGTTTGCAATCCTTCGGGCAAGGCTCGAAACGGTGTAGCCCATTCCTGTTCTTTGCCCGGGGTCGAGCGCCGCAGGCGCTCGGATCGTCGCAGCCGTGCCGCCACCCGAGTCGCTGTAGCTGCCACTGAATCGTCACAATCTCGTTGTCCAGGTCCAGATCTGACCAGCGGAGCCCGAGAGTCTCGCCCTGGCGGGGACCGATGGCCAGTCCGACGTACCACCGTGCGCCGTTACGCCGCCGGCTCGCCACCTCCAGCACGGCTCGGGACTCGTCGGCGGACAAGGACTCCCGGGCCACCCTCGGCGCACCAGGCGGGTCCATCAACTTCGCTACGTTTCGGGTGACACGCTCCCGGCGGAGCGCGATTTCCAGCCCGCGCCGGATAACCGCATGGGTTTTGAGTACGTGCCCCTCTGAACATGGTTTTGGTTTCTTCGAAAACATCGCCTTGTAGAGCCGGTCAAGGTCTTCGGCCTCCAATGCGTCGATCAACAACCCGCCGAGGTGGGGGAAGATCCAGTTGTGGCAGCGGGACCAGTAGTCATCGAGACTGCGTCGGGCGAGGGGTCGGGCACCGTACGGGGCGATGTCGGTCAACCAGATCCTGAACCACTGCTCGACGGTCGGCACCCGGCCGACCCGGGGCTTCTGGCCGGCTGTGACCTTCCTCAGCAGCTCGCGGATCTTGCGCCGCACGACGGCCTCACTCTTGCCCGATCGGTGGCGACGGTCCAGATCACCGTTTGGCTTCCGCCCCACAGTCACCTTGGCGTGGTACAGGCCATCGGAGCCCAGGGTTACGGGCACGTCCTTCCAGTGCGGCAGCTCCAGCTCCATCACACCGCCTCTGTCTCTCCGTCGTCGTCGCCGCGGCGGCGCGCGAGATAGCGGATCATCGAGCGGATCTCCGCCCTTTCCGCCTCCGATGTGTTCGGGTCGCGCAGTCGGCGCGCAACCTCCTGCATGTCCGGATCGAGCCCGAGCGGCTCGGCCTGAGGCTCGCCGTTCTCCGCCCAGCCCAGCAGTCGGTACGCCTGCTGGTAAGGGACACCGAGGCCATCACAGAACGCGCGCACCTGGGTCGCTCGTGGGTCCTTGGACCACTCACCGTCGCGCCACCGGTAGATGGTGCTCTTGCCGACACCGGTAGCGCGCTCGATGTCAGGGATGGTCATGCCGCGCTGCTTGGCGTCGGTGAGGATCCGGGCGACGAGGCGGCCGAACTTGGCTGCGCGGACGGCGTGAGATGCGTGAGATTTGGCCATGCGCAGACGGTATTTCCCGTGATCGGGACGCTCGTCGGAGTCGCGGCGGTATTCCCGATCTCGGCGCCGTCTGGGGTGTATCGGCACCCGTGCTCTGAACAGCGTGGAACTACTCTGCATGGCTTCACCATAGATCGCCGCAAGATCGTTAAGAACTAGCCGAAAGTATGAAGCCTTCCCGTTGTCGGGAAGGTGTCAGATCGAGGTATGGTCTTCCCGAACACGGGAAGGATTTCCAAATGATTCCTGACATCGGGAACGTGATCAACGAGGCAGAGACCGTCTCCGCCCGCGACCTCTACCCCGTCAACGACGCGGCTTACCGGCTCGGTGTGACGCCCAGGAAGGTCTGGGCCCTCATCAAGGAAGGACGCATCGACACCAAGCGCCTCGACGGCCGCCGGCTCATCCCCGCCGACGCCCTCGCGGACTTCATCTCCAGCCTCCCCAACGGCGAGGAGCAGGCAGCATGACGCACCCAGGAGGCGGCTCCGGCGGCACTGGCCCAGCCGGAGGCAGCGGCACCGGCCCCGGCCGGATCCCCGGAACCCCACTCAGCCTCGCGGCTCGGATGGACAACTACCGCCGCCAGACCGGCAAGGACTTGACCCCGCGACAGCGCCGCCGGATCAACCACAAGCTCAACCGCGCGATGGCCACACCCCCGGACGGACAGCCGAAGCTGCCGCACCCGGTTCCGGCCCCCGGCAAGTAACTCGACCAGGTCGGCCCGCCGGTTCCACTGGCGGGCCGACCTTTGAGGAGAACCGTGTCTCAGCAACACATCGCCCCTGGTGGTGCTGCGGTCCGCCGTAACGACCGACTCATCATCGAGCTGCCGCCGAACCCGCCGCCGATGCTGGTCGAAGTCGTCCGCGTCGCGACGGACAACTCGTGGGCGGATCTCCGCGTGCACTGGCTCGGCGGAGTGATGCAGTGCCGCCGGCCGCTACCGCTGCCCGAGGGCGTCTACACGCCGTACGAGTGGACCGACTCCGACGTGCAGTCGGGCGGCTCGTACGGCGAGTTGCCGGACTCCTCCGACGAGTTCGGCCCCTGGACCAACAACTCCTCCGACGAGTCGGCCGACTCCTCCGACGAGTTCGGCCCCGCCGCGCGGACTGCGACGCGCAACACCTGACAGACGTGAGCCCTCACCGCGGACACGGCGAGGGCTCCGGCAGCACACCCCCGACCAGCCAGCCGACCAGGAGGCGCACATGCCTACACCAACCACCGTACCGGACCTCACCGTCCTCACGAACGTCGACGGAAGGACCGACATCGAGCTACGGTCACTGTCCCCGCAGCAGGTGACGGCCACGCTCGACAGCATCGGCGCGAACCTCGCCACTACGGCGATCGCGGCGCCGGACGCCCCGCAGTACGCGACCAGCACGGCGCACATCGCCGCCGCTCTCCGCCGCGCCGCCGACGCCATCGCCGCCCTCGGCAACGTCGAACTGTCGCCGATTCAGATCGGCCTGAACCTCCAGGTCGTGGTCCACGGCAACCCGGACGAGATGGCTCGCGTCGCCACCACCAACGTCCTGAACCGGGCGTTGATCGGCCGACCGGGCGAACTAAACACCGGGATCTACCACCACTCCACGCCGTACGAGGTTCTGCGCGCGCGACACGACATGAACGTCAACGTCTTCACCGCGCTGCCCGAGCTGGAGGCGCGCGAGACGCACCAGGACGGTGCCCAATGACGACGGACGTGTTCGCGGTCGCGGCCCCGCTCCGCCAGGACCAGGCCGCCGCGCCGACCCCGTCGACCAGCTCCGGCTGGACACCCCAGGCCGACGCGTGCACCCCGGTGCACCTGCCGTCCCACATGCCGACCCGACCGGTCGACACCGGTGTCGACTGGGCCGCCCTGCTCCGGAGCGTCGCGTGAAGACCTACCTCATCCTCGCCGCCGCCCTCGGCCTGCTCATCGCCTGCTGGGCCGTCCTGATCGCCGCCGGGTGGGGCGTCATCTCGCTGATCGGAGTGTGTCGGTGATGCACCTGATCGCCGCCCTGGTCGGCTGGCTGGTCGACCTGCTCGCCCGGTTCCGCTCCACGGCCGACGGCACGGCGCCCGCCGGGTACGTGGGTCGGCACGGCGAGGACACCGTCGAGATCGTCACCGCCGACTGGCGCCCGCCGATCGGCCGTCGCCGGATCGCCCTGTTGACCGACACGCAGCCGATGGACGCCGTGACGAACGACGAGGTGGGCCGGTGAGCACCGCCTGCACCGCCCAGAAGCACGGCACCCGGAACGCGTACGAGCGGTACCGGTGCCGCTGCCCCGAAGCGCGGCAGGTCATGCGGCCCGTGTGGCGGCGGCGACCCAGCCGCGCGATCCAGGCTGACCCGGTCGCCGTTGACCTCCTCCGCACCGGCCGCCGGCCCGCCATCGTCCACCGCTCCGAGCAGGCTGCCGCGATCCGCGCTCTGCACGACCAGGGCCTGCCCGCGTCGCAGATCGCAGGCCGGATCGGCGTCACGGTGCGCACGGTCGAGCGGCACCGGGCCACCTACCGGGCGGTCACCCAGTGATCACGGCGGTGCGGCGGTGCACCTACTGGGACGGCCAGCGGCGCAGCTACTGCCACTCCGCCGATCGGGTGCGCCACTTCCTCCCCGGTAACCGCTGCACCGCCCACACCCCGGCCAACCTCCGCAGCAAGCCCACAGAGGATGCGATGACCATCAATCTTGATTTCGACTTCACCGCCGACTACGGCGAACCCGCCCCGAACCTCGCCCCGGTCGCCACCCTGGCCGCGCCGACCACCGGCGAATTCTCGGCGCAACAGGTGGAGGCCATCAACAAGATCGTCAACTGGTTCCAGGACGCCGACGGCCCGCAGGTGTTCCGGCTGTTCGGCTACGCGGGCACCGGCAAAACCACGTTGGCGCGCCACATCGTTGACCAGCTCGGCGTCAGGGCACTGTTCGCCGCGTTCACCGGGAAGGCCGCCTACGTCTTGCGGCTCAAGGGCTGCGACGACGCGAGGACCGTCCACAGCCTGATCTACCAGCCTGTGGAGAAGGTCAAGAAACACCTGGAGCAGCTCCGTTCGCGGCTGAAGGTGACCACCGACCCGGCCGAACGCACCCAGCTCATGCTGGAGATCGCCACCGAGCAGGCCAAGGTCGACTCGCCGGACTGGATCCTCCGCGAAGAGACCGAGCTGGACAACTCCCCGCTGCTGGTCCTGGACGAGGTGTCCATGGTCGGCGAGCGCATGGCCCGGGACCTGCTCAGCTTCGGGTGCCGGATCCTGTGCCTCGGCGACCCCGCCCAACTCCCCCCGGTCGACGGCGGCGGATGGTTCATCAACGCGCCCGCCGACCACCTGCTGACCGAGATTCACCGGTCCGCGCTCGACTCCCCGATCACCCGCATGGCCACCGCCATCCGCAACAGCGAGCCCGGCCGCCGGGACTACGGGGTGACCGGAGTCGACGGCACGTCCGGGCGCCTGGAGCGGCTGACCGTCGCCGACCTGCTTGCCTTCGACCAGGTGTTGGTCGGCCGCAACGCGACCAGGTGGCAAGCCGTCCACCTCCTCCGGGCACTCCGCGGACTGGTCGGCCCGCCGCAGCCCGGCGACCGCATCATCGCCCTGTCGAACTCCGGCGAGTGTGAGGTCTTCAACGGGCAGCAGTTCGACGTCCTGGAGCAACTCGCCAGCGACCGGCCCGACCGGCACCAGCTCATCCTCCGCGACGACGAAGGGCTGGAACGCAACCTCACCGTCTGGGCCGCCGGCTTCCGCGACCTCGAAGGCGAGAAGCAGGCCAAGCGCGACGGCAGGGGCAGCGTCATCGCCGCCACCTACGCGCAGGCCATCACCACCCACAAGTCGCAGGGCTCCCAGTGGAACCGGGTCCTGGTCGTGGACGAGTCCAGCGTGTTCTACGGCGCGGCGCAGCGCGAGCACCAGGAGGCCGGCCCCGAAGTCGCCCGGACCGAAGGCCACATCAACGGGCGCAGGTGGTTGTACACGGCCGTCACCCGGGCCGCCGAACGGGTCGTCATCGTGCCAAGTCTCAACGGGCTGGTGACGGCATGACCGCGTCCGTGTCCGATACCGCCCTGGCCGCGCTCATCGACAGCCTCCGCGTCACGCCGGCGGAACCTGCCGCACCCTCCCGGGCCGACCGTCCGTGCGATGACCCGTTCTGCGGGCCGGGTGGGTGCGGGTGGGCTGCCACCGAACACTCCCTCACCGGCGGGTTGACCACCGGGCGGAGCAGTTCGGCCCCGGCCGCCGTCCCGGTGCTGCCGCCGTCGACCGTCGCCGAGATGCGTGACGTCCTCGCCAACCTCGACGCCAGCCGACCGCGCTCCCGGCAAACCGCCCTCGGCCCGTCCGAGCTGGGTACCCCGTGCCAACGGCAGATCGCAATGAAGCTCGCCGGGATCCCGCGTCAGCCGGAGGACAAGCGGCCACCGTGGGCCCCGATGCAGGGCACCGCCGTACACGGGCTCATGGAGGAAGCCCTGCGGTTCCACAACCAGCAGTTGGGCCGCGAACGGTGGCTTATCGAAGAGGAACTGGTGGTGGATCCCGGGCTACCCGGTGTCGACCCGATCCGCGGCCACGGTGACGCGTTCGATACCGATTACGCGACCGTCGTGGACTGGAAACACGTTGGCGTGACGACCCTCCGCCAGGTCAAGCGGAAGACCATCCCCAACGAGCAGCTCGTCAAGCCCGAGTACCGGATCCAGGCACACCTGTACGGCCTCGGACACGAACGCGCCGGCCGTGACGTCGACTGGGTACGGCTCGTCTTCCTCGCCCGCAGCCACGACTACTCCGACTCCACCGAGTGGACTGAGCGGTACAACCCGGACATCGCCTACGAGGCCATTGCCCGCTACTACGGCACGATCGACCTCCTCACGGCCCTGGACGTGGCCAACAACCCGGGCATGTGGTCCGGCGTCCCGGCCGAGCCGGGGAAGTCCTGCGACTGGTGCCCGTTCCGTCGCGTCGGCGGCCCGGCCGATCAGACCGGCTGCCCCGGCAACACCCAAACCAAGATCGACAAGCAGGTTTCGGGCCTCATCGCCTGACCATCCACAAAGGAGACACAGCACCATGACTCAGCCCCTGGACGCCAACAGCCTGCTCATGAGCCGTGGCGTCAAGTCCATCGGTTGGCAGGAGAACCCGGTCGGCTACACCGTCGTCGGCACGATCGTGGACCAGCCCAAGGTCGAGCAGATGAAGAAGCACGACTCGGACGAGCTGGACTTCTGGCCGTCGGGCGACCCGAAGATGCAGATCATCACGACGCTCCAGACCACGATGCGCGACCCGGCGAACCCGCACGACGACGGTCAGCGTCGGCTGCACATCCCGCCGCGCATGATGACCCCGGTCCGGGAGGCCATCCTGCGGGCCGGCGCTACCGGTCTGGCCATCGGCGGGCAGCTCGCCGTCCGCCGCACCGGCGGCACCGGGTTGAAGGGCAGCCCGTTCGAGTTCGCCGCCGAGTACGCCCCGCCGGCCGTCGACCCGGGAAGCCTCCTCGGCGGCACGACCACCCAGCCGGCCGCCGCCGCCCCGGTGTCGGCCGCCGCTCAGTCCCTCGGCCTCACCTCGCCGGCCGCCCCGGTTGACGACACCCCGCCGCCCGGCATCGACCCCGCGAAGTGGGCCGCCCTGCCGGCCGAGCAGCGCGCGGCGGTACGGGCCGCCATGGGCCAGCCCAACTTCTGATCCACCCCCGCCGGCCCCACCTCCCATGCCGAGGTGGGGCCGGCACCCCAGACCAACCAGCACCGTGATCAACCAGGGGGCGTTCCGCGTGACCACCGCAGCACCGATCGGACACGACGGTGCCGCCGTCATGTCCTGGCTCCGCCTCCTCCACGGGGACTCGCCCGGACACGTCAGCATCGTCAGCACCGACGACTGGGCCGGCCAGACGTTCCCCGCCGGGCAGCTCGACCAGGCCGCCGCGTACGTCGCCCAACTCGACGCCGCCGGACGCGAGGGCATCTACCTCCGCGTCACCAGCCTGACCCGCCCACCAGAGCCCGGCCGCCGCGCCGGTGCCGACCAGTCCGCCGCGCTCCCCGCGCTCTGGGCCGACCTCGACATCGCCGGCCCCGGCCACGCCGAGCAGGACCTGCCACCCGACGAGGCCGCCGGCCGCGCCGTCATCGCCGCCACCGGCCTACCCGAACCCACCATCTGGATCCACTCCGGCGGTGGGCTGTACCCAATCTGGTTGCTCGACCAGCCGTGGGCCCTCGACGCGAGCAACCTCGACGCCGCGAAGGCCCTCGCCAAGGGCTGGCAGGCCGTGATCGAGCACGCCGCCGCGTCGCTCGGGTGGCGGTACGGGCGGGGTGTCGGCGACCTCGCCCGGGTGCTCCGGATCCCGGGCACCACCAACCGCAAAGAGGGTCTGGCCCGGCCGTGCCGGATCATCGGTGCCGCCCCGAACCGGTACACCGTGCAGCAGCTCCAGGCCGCCCTGGACATCGCCACCGCCCGGATCGCCCCGCCCGAACCGGCCGTCACCACCGGCCCGTCGACCACCTCGGTTACCCGGCCCGCTGGCGACCTCGCCCCCGGCGCAGACTTCAACGCTCGCGCCACCTGGCCGCACATCCTCGAACCGGCCGGATGGCGCGAGCACTACCGGTCCGACGACGTCACCTACTGGACCCGACCCGGCAAGCCCACCGGCACCTCCGCCAGTACCAACGCCCTCGGCACCGACCGACTCCACATCTTCACCACCTCCGCTGCGCACCTCGAAGGCGGAGAGTCGTACAGCAAGTTCGGCGCCTACGCGGTGCTGAACCACGGCGGCGACCACTCCGCCGCTGCGCGAGCCCTCGGCCAGCAGGGCTACGGCACACCGCTACCCGAGCCCGGCCACGACCAGGCCCAACTGATCGCCGACATCCTCGGCGTCGACTTGTCGCAGCTACCGGTGGTCGCCTCACGGCCCGGCCCGCCGCCGCCCGGTGACCTCTACACCGAGATCGCGGCCATCGCCGACGCACCGGCCGAACAGCAGGCCGCCGTCGCCCGTGAGCTGATCCGCCGGGTCGCAGCCCTGGACGCCACGACCCGGCAGGACTGGCGTGACGCCATCCGCCAGGTCGTGCCCGCGATCAGCCGCGGTGACTTCGAGGTGATCGTCCGCGAAGAGCGCCGCGCCCAGGCCCACGCCGCGAAGGAAGCCGCCCGGCAGCGCCGTCAACAGGAGCTGGCCGACCAGCTCGCCGCCGCCGAACAAGCAGGTGCCCTGATGCCCAGCCCCAGCGACCCGATGGCCGTCGCCCGCGTCCTCGTCACCCGGCTCCCCGCCACCGACGGCGTCCCACACCTCATCTGGTGGCGTGGCGACTTCTACGAGTGGAACACCGCCCACTGGGTAGCCCAGAAGGACGCCGCGATCAACCGGTGGCTGTACCTCCACACCGAGAACGCCCGCTACGACGCTGGCGACGAAGTGAAGCGGTGGCAGCCGAACATCGGGAAGATTGCGAACCTGCGCGATGCCCTCGGGTCCGCCATCCTCGCCCGCCCGTGGGACGAGGACGACGACCGGGGCATCGTCGTTACGAACGGCGTCCTCAAGTTGGAACAGCGGCACCTGGCCCCGCACACCCCGAAGCGGTTCAACCTCACGTCCCTGCCGTTCGCCTACGACCCGGACGCCACCTGCACTGGATGGGAGAAGTTCCTCAACCAGGTGCTCCCCGACGACCAGGAAGCCCAGGAGTTCCTCGGGGAGTGGTTCGGGTACGTCGTCTCCGGCCGCACCGATCTTCAGAAGATCGCCTCCCTGTTCGGTGCCCGCCGGTCCGGGAAGGGCACGATCGCCCGCATCCTGGAAGCCCTCCTCGGCCCCGAAGCGACCGCCGCGCCCAGCCTCACGTCCCTGCTCGGCACCTTCGGCGAACAACCCCTCATCGGCAAGTCGCTCGCCGTGCTGTCCGATGTGAACTGGGGAATCCGCGACATCGGGGAAGCCGTCGAAATCGTCAAGAAAATCAGCGGTGAGGATTCCCGCGATGTGCACCGGAAGAACCGGGAAGCATGGCACGGGAAACTGGGTGTGCGGTTCATGTTCCTCGGCAACGACATGCCGAAATTCACCGACGCATCCGGGGCACTCGCCGGCCGGATGATCCACGTCAAATTCGGCGTCAGCTTCTACGGCAAGGAAGATCCCGGCCTCACCGATCGGCTGATGGAGGAGCTACCCGGCATCCTCAACTGGGCACTCGACGGACTCGACCGGCTGACCAAGCGCGGGCACTTTACCCCGCCGGCCAGCAGCCGCGATTCCGAGCGGGAAATCATGCGCCTCACCAGCCCGGTGTACGGGTTCATCGAGGACCGGGCCATCGAGACACCCGAAGCCGAAGCTGTGCTCCTGGACGACCTGTTCACCGTCTACCGGGACTGGTGCGCCGAAGAGGAGGGGCGCGATCGGGTCAGCACGAAGGCCATCTTCGCGCGGGATCTGCGCTCGGTCGGCAACGGGTCGATCCAGGTACGACGCGAGCAGATTGACGGAGTACGCGCGCAGCGGGTGTACGGGCTGGCGCCCCAGGAGCCGAACGGGTTCAAGCCGCGGAACCGGTGGCTCGCCGGGATCGTGAACCACACCGAGCCCGTTGACCGAACGGAGTCGAGCGCCGAGCAGCTCGCGCTGGCGGCGACCCGATGAGCGACCTCACCGGGCGGGGCCCCGTGCCAGGGTCCGGGACCGCCGTACCAGGGTCGTACCAGGGTCAATCCAGGGTCGAAACACGGTCTGACCTGCGGCGTGCCAGGGTGCCAGGGTTCTTGTACCCCATCTTCCGCGTAGAGAGTCAGCAAGTAGAAAGCCGCTTAGGTTGGCCTAACAAAATTCTTGGAGTAGTAGTTACTGCCGCCAAGATAGGGAATCGACCCTGGCACCCTGGCTCAGGACGTCGATACACCCCTGGTGACCAGTGGAAATACGTCTCCGGGTGGGGCGTTGCGGACCCTGGTACGGCACTACGAACCCTGGCACGGCACTACGACCACCGCCGGTGGGTGTCCGTCCGATGAGCTACCTCATCTCCAAGACCGCCGCCGAGACCACCTGCCCCCGGTGCCGCCGGCAGACCCTCAGCGCCATCGAGGAGGGCATCCCGTGCCGGGTCGACCGGGCGCCCCTCACCACCCCCGCAGCCGAGATCACCGCGCTCCTCGACGGCCGCCACACCTTCGTACTCACGCCCCGGGGCTACCTGATCCACCGGGACGCCGGACGCATCGCCGGCAACACCATTCCCGGCACCATCCACGCCGAACACCAATGCACCACCAAAGCCCACCAGCTCACCATTGACGAAATGATCGGACAGGCGAAATGAGCGCCAGCAAACGAAAAGGCACCGGCTGGGAAACCGCCGTGGTCGACTACCTGCGAGCCAACGGTGTCCCCTATGCCGAACGCCGCACCCTCAACGGCGCCAAGGATCGCGGCGACGTAGCCGGTATTCCTGGCGTCGTCATCGAATGCAAGAACGAACGCGCCATCACCCTCGCCGAGTACGCCGACGAAACCGAAACCGAACGCCGCAACGACCAGGCCGCGGTTGGCGTCGCCTGGATCAAGCGCCGAGGCAAGGGCAGCCCCGGCGACGCCTACGTACTCATGACCGGTGAGCAGCTCGTCCAGCTCCTCGCCGCCGCCGGCTACATCCCCACCCCGGGAACGCCCCGATGAACCGCGGCTGGTCGTGCCCCATGTGCCTCGTGGGCGCCTGCCACCGCTGCACCGGACACCTGACCGTGCACACCATCCAGAGCCTCGCCACCGGCAGCCGGGGATGGACGGAGCAGTGCACGCACGAACACCCCGTCACCCAGCCACCCCGTCAGGAGAACACCGATGCCTGACCACACCATTGCCGCCGTCGACCCCGCCACCCGGGACGGACTCGCGACCGTCACCCAGCTCCGGCCGCGAGCCGCATCATGACCCGACTACCGGTCGCCGAATCCACCCAGCGGGTACCCGGCATCCAGGCACGCCTGCTGCACCGCAGCCGCCCCGGTCTGCCACTGCTCAGTCGTACCCGCCGCACCACGACTCAGGACACCCGCAGCGTCCGCCAGGCCGCGCGTCCGGGACCGATCCGCGTTCTCAGCTATCCGAGTCGCCAACTGCGTTCGTTCGCCCTGGGCGTCGGACACGTGCGCCGGCCCGTATCCGAGCCTCAGCGCGTCGCACGCAGCCCGGCCCGGGTCATCCAGCCCATCACCACGGCCAACCACGTACGCGGCACCACCAGCCGCCACAGCCAGCACCACGGCACCAACCACCACTGGCACAACCCAACGTCGTACCCCACGGCCATTACGGTCCGTACTTACATTCCCCACACCAGTAATCACTTGGCCAGTGTGGACGGATCTTGCAACAGCGTCACCCACCAACCGGACATCCAGCCGTACCCGACCAGACGGCCGTCGTGAGCAAGGCATGGGCCGGCGGAAGCACCCGCCAATGGCGACGCATCCGCGCCCAGGTCCTCGCCCGCGACGGCTACCGGTGCCGAGCCCACCGCGACGGCTGGTGCGCCAAAATCCCAGGGCACAAGCAGCACACCTGCACCGACATCGCCGCACTCAGTGGACCGTCCGCAGGCCACGCCCACCACACCCTCGGCAGAGGAACCACCGGCGACGACCCGCGCTACATCGTCGCCGCCTGCGGGCCCTGCAACCTGTACATCGGCGACCCGACCGAGCACGCCGACCCACCGAACAAGGCGGTAACCCCATGGTGACCAGCGAGCCAGGCGAACCGCAGCCCTGCGACGTGGTGTGCCCCGAACACAGCAGGCACTGCGCGTACGCCTGGTCACACGAGCAGCACCACTGCGTACTTGACCCGGCCTGGCGACAGGAACCCCTGACCGCAGCCCGCGTTGCCCAACTGCGGGCACTCGGCATTGACGTGGTCACGGTCGGGCGATGAGTCGCAACGCTCTGACCTGCGGTTTTTCCCCAAGGGGGACCCCGCGGACAGCCCGCTCTGTCCATTTTCCCTCTCCCCGATGCCCGAACTTGGACCGATATGACCACGCTTGATCGCCCACTTGTTGGCTCGACGCTGCCCCGGTTGTGGACACCGCCGCTGGTGACCGGTCCGCCGGGTCCGTGCGGGTGCGGGTGCGCGCTGACGCCGGAGACAAGCGATGGGTTCGAGCTGGTGGCGTTCGCCGAGGAGATCGACCATCCGCTGTTGCCGTTCCAGCGTTGGTCCGCGATCCACGGCCTGGAGCTGCTGCCGGATGGGCGCCCAAGGTTCCGGATCGTGCTGCTGCTGGTCGCCCGCCAGAACGGCAAGACCACGCTGCCGAAGGTGATGTGCGCCTGGTGGCAGTTCCGGAAGTCAGTACCGCTGATTCTGGGCACGAGCACGCAGCTCACCTACGCGAAGGAAACGTGGCAAGCCACGCTGAAGTTGGTGCAGAGGACTCCAGCGCTCGACCACCTGCACGAGCCGGGGCGGAAGTGGTACCGGCGGACGAACGGCGAAACCGAGTCGTGGTCGCTCGCGGATGCG
This sequence comes from Micromonospora sp. NPDC050417, assembly GCF_044458865.1. Taxonomy (NCBI): domain Bacteria; kingdom Bacillati; phylum Actinomycetota; class Actinomycetes; order Micromonosporales; family Micromonosporaceae; genus Micromonospora; species Micromonospora sp. NPDC050417. The sequence continues at coordinate 539 of NZ_JBITIH010000032.1, read as the reverse complement.
CGGTACAAGATCGCGGCTTCGAACGCGGAGGGCGGCCGGTCGCTGACCATCGACCGGGGAATCGCCGACGAGCTGCGGCAGCACCACACGTACGAAGCGTGGGAGGCGTTCGAGCCGGCCTGCTCGCCGGAGGACGCGCAGATCTGGTGCCTGAGCAACGCGGGCAGCGACAAGAGCGTGGTACTCAACGACTTGCAGGACGCGGCGCGCGAGTTCATCGCGACCGGCGTGGGCGATCCTCGGCTGGGGCTGCAGGAGTACAGCGCACCGGAGGACGCCGAACCGGACGATGTCGACTCGCTACTCATGGCGAACCCGCGGGTCGGCTATGGCCTGGATCTGGACGTACTGCTCGCCGCCGCCGCGCGTGCGAAGCAGAAGGGTGGCCAGGCGCTGACCGGCTTCAAGACGGAACGGATGTGTATCCGGGTCAAGGTGCTAAACCCGGCGATCGACCCCGGCCGGTGGAAGGACTGCCTGGACCGGGCACCGCTCGATCTGGAACAGCGGCAGCGACTGGCCGCGTGCGTCGACCTGTC
>NZ_JBITIH010000031.1:0-61192 GCF_044458865.1 Micromonospora sp. NPDC050417 | reverse complement strand
GTCAGAAGGGTGTTGAGGTCTGTCGTCACAAACGGATCTTCAACACCCTTCGCCTATGCCCACACCCCGGGGTCGTTAGGACTTACTCGTCTAGCCTACCGGCGCCGTCACACTCTGTGATTGGTCGCTGATCGGGGCGGGCGTCGTGGTCTGACGGTGACAGTGCGTCGCATTGGAATGGCTGGTGCCGGGCGATCTGGCCGAGCTGGGCCTTCTATTCCGATCAACCATCAGCGATGGAATACTGTCAATTGATGGACTATATTGACGGAGGTCGATGATGACAAGGCTTGCGCGTGCGTGGTCCACGATGCTCGGCGCGTTCCCCCTGGCCGTGGTAGCGGCGGTCGTGCCGGCGGCGGCGTCGGCGGTCTGCGGGGTTGCCGCCCAGGGCTCGGGCCAGGTGCGGTGTGCGACCCTCGAAGAACCGCCCTCGGTCATCGCCGAGCCGGACACGATCGCGGTGCCCGAGGGTACGAGCGCGTCGTTCACCGTACGGTTGAGCCAGGCACCGGCCAGAACGGTGTTCCTCGGTATCGCGATCCGAGGCACCGGCATCTGGGCCAGCCCTCCGGTGAGCCTGGTCTTCACGCCGACGAACTGGAGCACACCCCAGTCGTACTCCGTTTACAGCGTTCCGGATCCGGACGCGGTGGACGACGTCGCCACGTTCATCCTCTCTGTCCCGGACTACGTCTCCGACAAGGTCGTCCTCGTCCAGGTCGACGACGACTGAGGGCCCGCGTCGACGGCGTGACGTGGCGTGCCGCGCGGAGCATCCCAACGGGTCTGTTCGACCGCTGCGGTGGCGAGCGACGAACCTCCCCGAATGCGCGGCTGACCCGGCATCGACCGATGTGAAGGCCCAACGGCGAATGGTGCCGGGCTCGCGCGGAATGGGGTCGCGGTGCCGTACGCGGATCCGTACTCTGACGCGGCCAACTACACGGAGGAAACTGCATGCGCTGTCAGACCTGCCACGCCGAAACGACACCGACGAGCCTGGAGTGCGGTGTCTGTGCCACCCCGACAGGCGCGCCGGCGATCGTCCCCGGGGCGCGAACGTACGCCGTGCGCGGCGTCGGGATCGCAGCCTCGGTCCTGGTCGGTCTCGTCGTGCTGCTCGATGTGCTGCTCGCCTTCTGGCCGCTCGTCGGCGGCGCCATGGCCAAGCGCGCGATGCGTGAGCTCGACCCCGACGTGCTCAACGCCGCATCGCTCGTCGAAGCCCTCGCCCAGGTGGCGTACCTCGTTCCGTTCGTCGCCGCGGTGGTGCTGGTCATCGTCTGGTGTTACCGGGCACGGGCCAATCTCGACGCCTTCCCGGGCGCCACGACGACGCTGAGCAAGGGCTGGGCGATCGCCGGCTGGCTGGTGCCGTTCGCGAACCTTTTCATTCCCGTACGCATGATGGCGGGCATCGCCCGGGACAGTCTCTGGCGGTCGACCACGCCCGCCCTGGTACGGATCTGGTTCGGCGGTTGGCTCCTCTACCTGTTCATCGGCCAAAGAGTGACGATCTCCGACACCCAGAACTGGAGGGCACTGCCATCCACGCTCGCCGACGCGAGCGACTACCAGTTGTACGTCGACTACTACTCCGCCGCGCTGGGTCCGAACCTGCTGGTGGCGCTGCTCGGCGCGGTGGCCGGCGCGGCCCTGATCCTGCTGATCCTGCGGGTGTCGACCGCTCAGCAGACCCGGATCGGGCGCAACGCGCCGGCCGTCCCGGTCATGCCCGGCATGCCCGTCGCCAGCGCCTGAGCGATTGCGTGGCCCCGTCGGAAGGCGTGGCCGAGAATCGACGAGGTGGCCGGGGGTAACGGCGTCTTTGCGGGCAACTCCGTTAGGCGCCGTACCCCCGGCTGACAGCCAGGTCGCAGGGGTTACTGCCGACGCCGACGAACCCGATCGTGGTGTTCGACGTCGTGCTGAAGCGGAGCAGGGCGTTGCCGGAGGCGAACCGGACGAAGTATCCGACCGCCGGGTTGTCCGGGTTGAACGCGATCGCCTGTACGCCGTATCCCGCGCTGAAGTTGGTCACCACGGTGTTGGTGGCGGTGTCGATGACGGAGATCGTGCCGCTGTAGTTGTTCGCGACGTAGAGGCGGGTGCCGGACGGGTTGAGCGCCACTCCCTCAGGTTGTGAGCCGACCGGGATCGTGGCGATAGTGGCGTGCGTCGCGAGGTCGATGACCGACACGGTGTTGTCCCACCCGTTCGCGACGTAGAGCCGGGTGCCGGACGGGTTGACGGCCACTCCCGTCGGGTGGTTGCCGACCGGGATCGTGCCGATCATGCTGTGCGTGGCGACGTCCACCACGTACACGATGCCCCAGTAGTCGGTGACGTACAGGCGGGTGCCCGCCGGATTGAACGCCAGGAATCCCGCGCTGCCGTCGATGGAGGGAATGCGGGCCACGATGGTGTTCGTCTCGACGGAGATCACGGTCAGCGGGCCCGGACCGCCGTAGCTGGGATTGGTGACGTAGGCGAACGTGCCGGTCGGATCGACCGCGATCGGGCCGGGACGCGGGCCCGCGTTGGGGACGACCGTCAACAGCGTGTCCTGAAGGGTGTCGTACACCATGACCGCGTTCTGCACACTGACGTAGGCGCGGGTGCCTCCCGGGTTGATCCCCACTCCGAGCGGCGTCGAGGGCACCGCCAGCGTCTTCACGACCTGGTTCGTGGCGAGTGACACCACCGACACGCCGTTGTTGGTGCAGTTGGGGACGTAGGCGTACGGGTCCGGGTAGTAGGCCGAGGCCGGGCTGCCTGGCAGTATCAGCGTCGCGGCGGCCACGAGGGTGAGCAGGGCGACTCGGGCGACCGCGGCACGGCCGGATCCCAACCGCCACCTGCTGAACGGTCCGTTGCCGTTGCGGGTCATCGTGCACTCCCTCGTCCGTACGACACTCGCGCTGGATTCCGCAGTCATTAGATCGCGATTGTCGATGACTTACAACGACAGATGTCGATCGATGGTGTTCGGGGTGCGGCGCGGTCCGCTGTCCGGTCCTCGGGGGCGGTCTGCGGTCGCGTTCAGCCGACCGGTTCGGGCCGGGCGAGGCGCCCACCGATCGTGTCCATCAGCCCCGGCGTATCCGTTGTCGCTCACGTGCGGCCTCCCGTTGCCGCCGGTCAAGGTCCGGGTCTCACGCCAATCTGACCGACGCGTACCTGCGGGTCGCATACATGGACGGCGCCGATCTGTACGGCAGCGTTCTGCGGTCGTCCAACCTGTACGGAACGGAGCTGAACTCGGCCCGGCTGGAGGGTGCAGACCTTCGCGGTGCGCGGATGTGGGTCAGCGAACTGCGCGACGCCGATCTGAAGGGCGCCGACCTGCGTGACGCCGACATGAGCGGTGCGGACGTCAGCGGCGCCAAGCTCGATGGCGTTGACCTGCGCGGCGCGGACATCAGCAGCCTGGGCAACGACAGGGTCCGCAACCTGCCCCACGGGATCGTCCTGCCGGTCCAGGAGTCGTCCTCCCGCACCCTCGGCGGCGGCTGAATCCGAGTGCCGAGCTGCCGCCCTACCGCTGTTGGCGGCTGACGGGGGCGGGTCGAGGGCCGGCGACCTGGTCGTACAGTTCGCGCGTTTCGGGCCGAATATCAGGGGAGCGGCCCACGCAACCCTGTCGGCGGCCGACTCGTTGGTGCCACGGGGGCGGACAGGGGCGGGTAGGGGCGGTCGATGGTGGCGGGACGCGGTGCCGAGCTGCTGCGCTCTGGGACGAGTTCGGGGCGTGCCACGTTCCTGGAACTCTTCTTCGATCTGGCCTTCGTTGTCGCCCTCACCCGGGTCTCGCAACGGTTCGCCGACCTCGGCAGTGACACCGGCTGGACGCTCGTCGCCGGGCTCGGTCGTACCCTGCTGCTGTTCCTGGCGCTCTGGTTGATCTGGTCGCACACTACCTGGATCACCAGTCGCTACGAGCCCGAGCGGTCCATCATTCAGGCGGTCGTGGTCGGCACCATGTTCGCCGCCCTGGTGATGGCGGTGACGCTGCCGCGTGCGATGGAGGAACGGGCGTTGCCGTTCGCGGTCGCGTACCTGCTGGTGATGGTGGTGCGACCGCTGGCGGTCGCTGCCGCGCTGCGTGGTCATCCACGACGACTGGTGCCGTTCCGGCTCGCCGCATGGGCCGTGGTGGCCGCGCCGTTCTGGCTGGTCGGCGCGTTGGGCCCGGACCAGCTTCGCCTGCCGCTGTGGGCTGCCGCGCTCGCCGTGGACTACGTCGCCTGGGCTCTGGGTTGGCCGCTGCCGTGGCTGGGGGCTGCGGCGGTGGGTCGCTGGCGGATCGCCGGGGAGCATCTGGCCGAACGTCACCAGCAGATGTTCCTCATCGCGCTCGGCGAGACGATCATTGTCATCGCCGCCGTTTTCAGTGGCACGAGCTACTCGTCGGTGCGGGCTGCCGCCTTCACGGTCGCGTTCATCATCAGCGTGCTGCTGTGGCGGCTCTACTTCTACCGCGCTGGTCGGTTGCTGGCCGAGGTGTTGAGTCGGGCGCGTATGCCCGGCCAGTTGGGTGCGGCGTCGGTACGGACGCATGCGTTGATCGTGCTCAGCGTGCTCGTCACCGCGGCCAGCTACGAACTGGTGATCACCGATCCGTACGGGTCGCTGCGGCCGACGTGGCTTCTGTTCGTGGTGGGCGGTCCGGTGCTCTTCCTCGCCGCCAGGGTGTGGCTGGAGTACCAGGTCTTCGGCCGGATCTCCTGGTCGCGGATGATCGGCTTGGTGGTCCTGTTGCTGGCCACGCCAGTGTTGGCCCGCTGGTCGCCGATGGTCGGACTGAGCGTGGTGGCCGGAGTGCTGGCCCTTGTCGCGCTGCTCGACGCGGTGCGGGGTCGGCAGCGGCCGATGGAGGACTCCGCCTCGCCGATCGGGCGGGGGACGCCAGGCACTCACGGGTCCGAGGCGTGATCGGATCAGGCGACCGCCGAATCGGCAGGATCGGACGCAGCATGAACTCGTAGCAGTCCCTCGACGCCGCGCAGGAAGGTGTCGCAGACCAGCGTCGGATCGAACAGGCAACCGGCAGCCATGGCGCCGTCGCGCAGCATGACGAAGTGCCGGGCGGCGGCCTCGGCGGGCGCTTCCTGAACGCGCGCCATCAGTTCCGTGACGGTGTCCAGGAACCACTGGCGGTGGGCGAGCACGGCCAGGTGCACCGGGTGATCGGGATCGGGGTACTCGGCAGCGGCGTTGAGGAAGGCGCAGCCGCGGAAACCGGAGGACTGGATGCCCTGGGCGATCGACTCGCTGAGAGCCCGGATGGTGTCGGCCGCCGATAGCCCGCCGTCGGCAGCCCGGTCCGCCTGAGCGCGCATGGCCTCGTCGACCTGGTTGAGGTAGGCCAGGACGAGATCTTCCTTGCCGGGAAAGTGTCGATAGAGAGTGGCTCGTGTCACCTGCGCTTCGGCGACGATGCGGTCGATGCCGACCGAGTGGATGCCCTCCGCATAAAAGACCCTTGTTGCCGTGTTGAGCAGCCGGGACCGCGCTTCGGACGGCCGGCCCTGGGGTTCTCCACGCACCATGACACCCATGTTAGCGGATAGAACGTTCGGTCTTGACGTTCTCCGTCACCGTGTCATCGTTGCCCGAGACAGAACGTTCGTTCTTGCTGGTGGATGATCACGTGGTGCCCATCCATCGGCGAGCCGCCTTCGGTCCATGAAGCCACTCGGACATCGAAAAGGATCACCGTGACCTCCATCGCTGCACCCGTCATCCCGGTAGCGGCGTCCGCACTGCGGCGCCTGTACATCGTCCGCTTCGTGTTCGCCGTCGTCTGGGCCGGCGTGATGTTCACGACCGCGTCGCACCTCGGTCCGCTCGCCGTCACGCTGCTCGTGCTGTATCCGCTGTTCGACGTGTTCGCCGCGCTCGTCGACGCTCGTTCGTCACGTGCCACCGGATCGGTGCTCGGCCTTCACGTGAACGTCGCCGTCAGCCTGCTCACCGCTATAGGCGTGGCCATTGCCGGCGTATCCGGCATCCCAGCGGTCCTGCGGGTCTGGGGCGCCTGGGCAATCGTGGCCGGGGTGGTACAGCTCATCGTGGCCGCCAACCGTCGCAAGATGGGCGGCCAGTGGCCAATGATCATCAGCGGTGGCATCTCCGTGCTTGCCGGCACCTCGTTCATCGTGACGGCCGGAGCAGACGGCGCAACGCTGACGAACGTGGCCGGCTACGCCATCCCCGGCGGCATCTTCTTCCTTGTCTCGGCGCTCCGCCTCGGCCGCGTCGCCAAGGAGAACTGATACAGACACCACGATGCACGGTCGGCTTGCCGTCATCGGTAGTGGCGAGCCGGCCGTACCGGTGCTGCCCGACGGGTCAATCGTCAGCGCCTGAGCGACCGCCTGCTCCTCCGTCGGAGGGCGGTCGCCGAGAACATGGGGCCGGCACTCACGCTGGCTCAGCCGTATCCGGGGGCATATCGGGGGAGTCGCGTCGGTCGGCTTGGTGCGGGTCGGAGGCCGGCGACCTGGACGTACAGTTCGCGTTTTTCGGTTGCTTGTCCTTGTTGGTCGAGGACGTAGCCGGTGAGCCAGATCCAGCCGTCGCAGCTGGGTTCGCGGGCACGGGTGATCAGTCGGACGATCAGTGCGCGGTCGCCGGCGAATTGGACGCTGGCCCGCTCGTCGATCACGAGAACGTCGCCGGGCTTGGGCAGGGGGCCGAACATCAGGGGAGGGGGATGAGGAAGCCGGGTGGTTCGGGGGAGATGCGGACCCAGCAGTCGGTGTGTTCGCCGCAGGTGGGGCAGCGTCCGCCGGGGTCGGGGGAGTGGGCCAAGGCCAGCTCATAGGAGCTGACGAGAACATCAACCGAGGTGTACGGGGACGCCCGCTCGTCGTTGCGGATCCAGCCGACGAAGCGGTTGTGCAGCCAGCCGCTCGGCACGTGCGGCAGGTCCTGCGCGGCGACGACGAAGAACTGTGCCAGGTAGAGCCCGAGCGACACCCGACTGCCATCGAACTCGGCCCGCAGCTCCCGCCGCCGCGTCAGACACGGCCAGTCCCCGCCGCACCCCGAGCACACCCAGGTACGCGCCATCGGGTTATGCGTACTCACCCCTGCTCCTCCTCGGTCGGCCAGTGGCCCCGATTGATCGGGATCTTGTGTCTCGTACGGCAGGGAAGCTCCGATCCGCACCGGCAGATCCGGCGCCACCTGGCCCACGACCACACCGGACGGTGCCGGCGAGCCAACGTCATCGCGACGGCGGAGAGGTACTGGTCGTAGGTGACTCGCCTGTTCATCGGGCCTCCCTCGAAGGAGCGCGGCGGCCGGGCCTTCGGTCCGGTCATCCGACCGCCGCACCCGTAGAGTTACCGTCCCACGACAAAATGAAATCCGCAATATGCGGATTACAGTGAGGCGACACGCCCCTTGCGGGCAACATCGCGGGTGCTCGCAGGGCATGATGGGCACCGTGGCCCAACGTCAAAGCCCAACCGTCAAGCGCCGCCGACTCGCTCTGACCCTGCGTCAGCTCCGAGGTCGAGCCGAGCTGTCCGCATCGGACGCTGCGCGGCGGGTGGACCACGACTCAAGCTGGCTGTCGCGGATCGAGAACGCCGAGGTCCGTCCGCATCCGAACGACGTGCGGGCACTGCTCGACCTATACGGCGTCACTGGCGAGCAGGCCGAAGCGGTCATCTCGGTAGCTCGGCAGGCGAAGCAACGCGGCTGGTGGCAGCGGTACGGCGACGCCGTGCCTGACTGGTTCGCGTCGTACGTCGGCATGGAGTCCGAGGCATCGGTGATCCGCTCGTACCAGTGCCAGATGGTTCCAGGACTGCTCCAGACCGAGGACTACGCCCGCGCGGCGTTTCAGGGTGCGCCTGTTCCGATGCGGGAGGAAGAGGTCGAACGTCAGGTGTCGCTGCGGATGGACCGCCAAGCGATCCTGGAGGGTGACACGCCGCCGAAGCTGAGGATGGTCGTTGACGAGGCAGCGGTGCGTCGGCTCGTGGGCGGCGCTGAGGTGATCCGGCGCCAGATCGCCCATCTGCTGGAGATGAGCCGCAGGAGCAATATCCAGATCCAGCTACTGCCCTACTCGGCAGGCGTCGGGTACGACGGCAGCTTCGTCATCCTGGACTTCCCGGCCTTGCCCGCTCCGTACCCCGATGCGACCGACGACAGCATGGTGTACGTCGACACTCTCACCGGTGCGCTGTACATGGACCACGACCGCGAGGTCTCGGCGTACCGGGCAGCACATGAACAGCTCCAGGCCCAAGCGCTGGGTGCTGTCGCCAGCCGCGAAGCCCTGCGTAAGATCGCCGAGGAGTTGGCGATGTAGGGGGCCGGCATGACGGTATGGCGTAAAAGCACTCGATCGGGATCGTCGGGTGATTGTGTCGAAATGGCGGATGAGCTGCCGAACGCAGTGCGGGTACGGGATAGTAAGGACCCTGTCGGTCCAATATTGACCTTCGATCGATCTAGCTGGCGTTATTTTGTTGCGGGCGTCCGGGGCGGCAACTTCGGACATTTATAAGTGCGGCTACCGCTGCTATTCTGCTCCAGTCCCGCTTCTTGCTATAGGGTGAGTGCTGCTACCCTTAAGGTCATTGGCTCACATTCAGTCAGGATTCCAAGCGCAAAGACGTTTTGCGTTCGTAACCTTGGAATCCAAGGTAGAAGATTGGACAGGAAGGTTCCTGTCAAGTCGACTTGCCACCTACCTCCTCGTATGAAGAATGTATTACCGGTCGCTCCTAAATGACCGAATATCGCTAACGGCATTTGGGGATAGATGGGGCTTGTGGTTTGCGTTGGCTTCTTGGTTACTTGCTCTGGGCTCATTCGAGCGACCAGCCTAAAAGTCATCTGAACAAGCTGACGCCGCAGGTGATCGTTACCGAAGGTTGCTGAAAATTCATGGCTCAGCACGTAGTTTCCGCTAGGCGTGGTCTCGGTAGTCTGATCGACAACCCGGGTTGGGAATGCTGTTTCCCTTAAACCCATATTATTTGTGTACGATGGGGTATCGGCTACTGCTCGAATGGCCAGCTGCCGTAAGGCGTCGTCATCCCAGCCAAAGACGCGGAAAATTGGCTGCGGAAGATTGTTTCGAATCTTTACCGATCGCTGCTCAGGGTGCTCATCGTGCGCTGCTGGCTTCGCTGTGTGATTGACCAATTCCTGGCCCTCGTCGCGCAGCTCGTCGACCCTTTCGCGTAGGTGTCTTACCCCGGTGGATTTCTCAGTCATCTAAAGGTCGACTCTTGATTCGGACGCCACGAGACGGATTCGTCTCGAGCAATTCAAGTACTGCACCTTCCATTATCCCTGAACCTTTGAGTAGGCCCAGTCGATATTGTTTGCCGGATACACTTAGTTTCAGATCCTCGGCTAAATTCGTTGCGAGAGTGACCGGGTCGACAGAGTTGTCTAACTCTACGTCATATTCCCGACCCTCGTAGGTCACGCGCACATTGACATAGGGCACAACCTACCTCCGATCATGTCGGCCCGCGCAGCAGCGTAGATGCTCCCACACGGAGGGCACTTGCCGCAGCGGCCGAAGCGGTGACAGTGGTACGGAAAAAATTCCTGACGAGCTGATGAACAATGGATCGCGGTGCCGTACCCTCCGACCATGCCATACCACGTTCAGGTGAGTAGCGGTCTGACGCGAAGTGCCGTCCTGCATAACCTCAGCTCCGATGATCTCACGGACCGGATCTTGGAGCCTTGGTGGGTCCGTGGATCGATAGTCGTCGGAGGAAAGGTCTTCAATCTTGCGGATCGGGTAGACGTCTCGATCTTCATGGGTCCCGAGATCAATTTAAGTGAGGCGGGGTTTGGGAGTGCGGCCTGGCTCCGGATTCTGCAAGATGGTCAAAATGTCACAGATGAGTTTATCAAGGCTCCCCCTGGTGTTTATCCCTCTTCGGAAGGAAGTTTTGGGGGTAAGTCGAGGACGGCATATTCGCCGTCGGGTAACGAGATTGAAAGCAAACCCGACGATCGGGTTGTTGGAGTCGTGTATGGTCGAAATGTCAAGGCGAATAAGGCGCTGTTCGCATTCCTTCGGAGTCTCGACTTGAAGCCATTAGAGTGGGATCATCTTGTTTCCAAGACCGGGTCATCAACACCTTATGTTGGGCACGTTGTCGAACAGATATTCCGTCAGGTGCGAGCTGTCATCGTATTGTTTACACCCGATGACCTGGCCTATTTGCGTCTTGAGTGCCGCGCGTCAGAGGAGCCTGTGCATGAGACGGAGTTGACTGGTCAGCCGCGACCGAACGTCTTATTCGAGGCTGGCATGGCTTTCGGGTTGCATCCTTCCAGGACAATCCTAGTTCAGGTTGGTCGTGTCCGACCTATCAGTGACTTGGAAGGCCGGAACCTTGTCCGGTTCGACGGCACAGCCAGCCCTCTTCGGCGGCTAGCACAACGACTTAAGGATGCGGGGTGTTGTGTTGATGAAACTGGAGGTGACTGGTTAGACGCTTCAAACTTCCCTGGGCTTGATCCGAGCGGCAATCCGGCTGTCCTTGACCGGCCAGCATGAATATGCGGTGGCCATTGTCTTACACTGCTGTCATCACCGTCTGTGTAGGTGGCTGAATCAGCCCTCGTAGATGCTCGTGCAACGACGTTTTGCGAAAGAGTCGGGCGGTTTGTGGCTGAGGCGACGCCGCTATGCTCCAGGCCAAATCGGCCAGTGTGCGGAATTGCGTGCCGGGTACACCGTTGTCGGTGCTCGCGAACCGGAGATCGTTTCTCGGCCACCTGCTCCGCGGATATTGCAGTGGGTGAAGCACTGTTGCCGTACGACGATCGATGGAGGACGGCGTAAGTGGGGCGACAAAGTCGATCTCAGCCTATTTCGGTGTATCCCCTATCTGGTGCAGGGTTCGGGGACTTATTCCAAGGATATTAACCTTTCGCGCCAATGGTGCAATTGCTGCATAACTGGCGAGTCGACGCTTGCCTCCTAGCCTGACCTGGTATCCCCGCTAGTCTCGTCCGGTTCCGCTATACTTCCTCGCGTTGAACTAATGCCCCTCTTGGATCATCTACCAGTGGTTAGAGGCTATCGTGTCTTATAGAAACAAGACTTACGTCGCGTTTGCTAGTGAGGACATTAAGTTTTACCGACTCATGGAAGCCTGGCGCGACAATAAGCACATCGACTTCAACTTTTTTGATGCGCACGACTTGTATGTCGCGCGCGACTCAAGCAAGCCGGAATCGATTAAGGCGCGCCTCGGGGAAAGGCTGAAAAAGCGAAGCAGGTCGTTCTGCTGGGGTCGGCTGCTGGTAAGAGGAAGGGTGGGGATGGTGTCTCCTTCCTTGCCTACGAGGTGGGAGCGATTATTCGACTTGGTCTGCCGGTCGTTGTCGCCAATCTTGATGGTGATCGTAAGGTTGATAGGAACTTCATCCCGAAGCCCTTCCTTGATGTCGACTACCACACTATTTCGGTCTCCTTCCAGTCTGCAATCATTCAATATGCACTTGATAACTATGCGTCAGATTTTGCGAAGGAGCGGAAATCGGGGCCATATTTCTACAAGCCCGAGGTTTATGAGCGACTGGGACTCGAATGACATTTCGCGCTTTCCGGGATGTCAAGCGTCTGCGCTTTTGGCGGTCGTTCACGAATCACGTCTTCGCTTGTCTTGGTGTGGTCGCATTCCTCTTCGGGCTTTATGACGTACTTCGTCCTAACATTATTTCTAAAATCCACTTCCCTCTTGCTGTGGCTATCGTGTTTATCGCAGTGATATATGCGAGTATCCGCTCGTATCCGAGATCGATCGAGGAAACCTACTCTAAACCCAACACGACGATCCGGATCGTAGAGGGTGACTTGTTTGCCCAGCTCGATAATGTAGTGGTGGGCATGACCAATACATTCGACACACAAATACCACACATCATCAACCCTGGCAGCGTTCAGGGGCAGTTCCTTGCCGTAGTCTATGCCAATGACGTATCGGCGCTCGATGCCGAGCTTGCGCGAGGGTTGATCTCCGTGACGCCGACCAGCCAAGTGCAGAAGCCTGGCAAGACCACGCGCTACCCAATCGGGACAGTCGTTGCAATCCGGCAGGCACGTAAGCACTACTTCTGTGTCGCATACGGTGAAATGAATTCGGTGAATCAGGCTCAAGCAACAATGGATGGCATCTGGCGCAGCCTCGAAAACCTATGGCGGGAGGTCCGTGCCCGAACGAACGGCGACCCAGTAGCGATACCGGTCATTGGTGGTGGCTTGGCCCGTCTCTCGCAGATTCTACCTGCGCAGGACTCCATCAGGTTCATCGCCATGTCCTTCATGTTCGCGTCTCGTCAAACACGAGTGTGTGACCGACTCGATATTGTCGTACGCCCCCAGGATGTGGAGCGGCTTGACATGCTCGAGCTTCAGGCATTTCTCACTTCCCTAAAGGAAACGTGATGACCGTCTCCAATATAGAGGTTCCGGAGACGGACGACTGCGCCTTCTGTGACTACCTGTCGGGCCGACGGCCCTACACGATCATGTGTCGATTGAGCCTCGCTGCGGTCTTGGTGACGAGAGAACAGAGAGGATCGGCACATCTTCTGGTGGTGCCTGTGAGGCATTGCCCTACCCTGCTTGAACTTGAGGATCACGAAGCAACCGAGGTCATGCACCTCGTTCGACGTGCGGCGCGCGCTATCGACCTGACGGAGCGGCGGCCAGGAATCGCCGTGTGGCAGAACAACGGTGTCCCTGCGAACCAAACCATCCCTCATGTGCACTTCCATGTTGCGGGCACCCTTCCTGAAGGCGGCACGGAATGGGGAGAGGTGGAAGAGTTGTCACTCGACCAGACCGACGCAATAGCTGCCCGCCTCAACGCCTCGCTAGCCTTGGAGGCGGAGGCAGGGTCTACGTCGGTGAGGGGCAAGTAGCGAGCCACGGGAGTGCGTCTCGTCTGCTGGAATCTGCTCTGATGTGAAGACCGTGATGGTCTGACATGCCCACCACGTTTGTTGCCGTCGTAGTCGCACTTAGCTCTGCTGACTGGGCTGCCTGCGCTTCTCCCCGGGGAAAGGCCGGTTCTTGAGGCATCAACCTAACGGATAGAGTCGTTTGGCAGGCAAGGTCGCGTCGTCGTTCAGGTATGGGAGATTTACCTCGGAAAGGGACGGACATTCCGCTGATTCGAGCGGGTGGCGGGGAAGCCGCATATTCGAATGGCGCAGGGCTCCTGCCGACTCCCGGTACGGGAGTCGGCAGGAGCCCTGTGTGCGTACGGCAGGTGTTGGTTAGCCGAAGGCGCGGGTTTGCCAGCCGGCGATCTGGTCAGCGGGGAGCGCCGTCGGGAAGATGGCGACCCGGTCGAGTTCACCGGTCAGCCGCTGCCCGCCGTCCTGGTCTGCGGCGAACCGCAGTTCACGGGTGGCGCAGCCGATGATGCCGCCGTCCGGCACCTTCGCCGTACCGGCGACCTGACCGTCAACGTAGACGGTGATGGCACCGTCGTCGGCCATGGTGATGACCAGGTCGATGAACCGGTTGGTGGGGATGGTCGCGGTGCTGGTCACGCCGTTGCCGGCGCCGATGAAGCGGAGCTGGTTGCTCGGCGTCAGGTCGATCAGCACCCCGTCGGTGCCGGGGTTGCCGCCCGGCTGGAAGTCGAACAGCCGCCGGTAGCTGCCAGTCGTCGTCACCTTCACCTCGGCCGCGAACGTGGCCGTGTTCAGGTAGCCGAGCGTCGTCGGGGTCGTACGCAGGTAACGGGTGCCGTTCAGCGCCAGCGCGCTGCCGGTGGGGCCGGTGTTGACGTACGCGGCTCCGGTCTGGACGGTCGCGGTACGCCCGTTCGGGGAGCGGTCCGCGATGGTGTCTCCCGAGGTCGGGTCCCAGGCGACGAGCGGGCGGGTCAGGTTCGGCACGTCGCACGGCGGCGGGATCGGCAGGGCGATCGAGGTGCTGGCGGTGGCCCGCCAGTCGTCGTTGATCAGTCGTGCTTCCAGGCGCGACGCACCCGGTTCGGCTTCCCGCGTCGGGGCGACCGTGAAGGCGTACACCTGGGAGTCTCCCGGGCGCAGCTTCGGGGTGGCGATCTGGCCGGGGCGTACGGTCCAGCCTTCCGGAACGGCGAGCTTGACCGTCGAGGCGGGGACGGTGGTCGTACCCGATGCCTTGACCACGACCGTGACCTGCGCGGTCTGGCCGACCTCCAGGGTGGCCGGGGCGGTGATCGCCAGGTCCACCTGGGCGGTCGCGACGTAGGTGTGGCCCTTGACGGCGTCGAAGGTGATCTTCTCGCCGCCACCGGTGGTGGTGATCTTCCGGCCGCTGGCCGCGTCGACGAGCGTGTACGGGCCGGTGAACATCGAGTTGCGCAGGCTGACCTTGCCGGCGCGGCCGGTGGTCACCTTGATCTCGTCGGCGGCACCGCTGGACCAGCGTACGTCCACGGTGTTGTCGCCCTGGGCCTTCAGGCCGGTCACGGAACCGTTGGCCCACTTGCTCGGCAGCGCCGGCAGGACCTGGATCTCACCGGTCTGGCTCTGGAGCAGCATCTCGGCCATGCCGGAGGTGGCACCGAAGTTGCCGTCGATCTGGAATGGCGGGTGGGTGTCCCACAGGTTCGCCAGGGTGCTGCCCTTGAGCTGCTCGCTCAGCATCTTGTGCGAGTGGTCGCCGTCGAGCAGTCGGGCCCAGAAGTTGATTTTCCAGGCCTTGGACCAGCCGGTGCCACCGTCGCCACGGGCGGTCAGCGACACCTTGGCGGCCTCGGCGATCTCCGGGTTCTTCGTCGGGGAGATCTGCGAGCCCGGGTGCAGGGCGAACAGGTGCGACACGTGCCGGTGGGTGTCGGTGGGGCTGTCCAGGTCGAGTTTCCACTCCTGGAGCTGACCCCAGGAGCCGACCCGGATGCCCGGGTCGAGGTTCGCCAGCGTGGCCTTGACCTCGTTGCGGAACGTGCCGTCGCCGCCGACGATGCCGGCCGCCTCGATGGTGTTGGTGAACAGGTCCCAGACGATCTGCTGCGACATCGACGCACCGGCGGTGAAGTCACCGTTTTCCGGCGAGTAGCTGGGGGAGACCACCAGTTTGCCGTCCCGGCCGTCGACGACCAGCTCGTCCATCCAGAACTTGGACAGTTCCTTCATCATCGGGTACGCCCGTTCACGTAGGAACTTTTCGTCCTTGGTGAACTGGTAGTGCTGGTAGTACGACTGCGCCAGCCAGGCGCCCGCCTCCGGGAACCAGAACGACTGCGGGTAGTTGTGCAGGCCGGTGAAGCCCCACGGGTTCGTCTCGTTGTTGACCACCCAGCCCCGGTTGCCGTAGATCTGCTGGGCGGTGACCTGGCCCGGCGCCACCATCGAGTCGACATAGTCGAAGAGCGGGGCGGTGGTCTCGGAGAGGTTCGTGACCTCGGCCGGCCAGTAGTTCATCTGGAGGTTGATGTTGACGTGGTAGTCGGCGTCCCACGGCGGGTTCGTCGAGTTGTTCCACACGCCCTGGAGGTTCGCCGGCAGCGACCCGGCCCGCGACGAGGCGACCAGCAGGTAACGCCCGTACTGGAAGAACAGGCTCTCCAGCGCCCGGTCCGCCGCCGCGTTGCCCTTGTCATAGTTGCGCAGCAGGTCGTCGGTGGGGACGTTCGGCATGACCTGGCCGAGATCGAGCTTCACCCGGTCGAACAGGGCCTGGTAGTCGGCCTGGTGGGTGGCGAGCAGGTCCGCGAACGACTTCGCCGACGCGGCGTCGACCCGACCGGTGACCGCCGCGTGCGGGTCGGTGCCCCGGTAGGTCGGGTAACGGCCGGCATAGTCGGTGCCGGCGGCCAGCACCAGGGTGGCGGAGTTCGCGCCGGCCACGGTGACCGTGCCGTCGGTGCCATCGGTACGCGTACCGCCGTCGTTGTTGACCTGGATCTGCGACTCGTACTTGAGCTTGTTGTCGTTGAGCGCCCCGGCGAAGGTGATCCGGCCGCCGGTGGCGGTGGTCGACTTCGACCGGTTGTTCGCCGCGCTGACGCCGGCGGTGAAACCGACCTTGCCCGGCTGGTCGGCGCTGAGTCGCACCACCAGCACGTTGTCCGGGTTGCTGGCGAAATATTCGCGGGTGTAGCGGACACCCTCGTCGACGTAGGAGACCTTCGCGACGGCGTTGCCGATGTTCAGCTCGCGGCGGTATTCCTGCACCGCGCCCGGGTCCACGGTCAGCCGCAGCGACAGGTCACCGAAGCTCTGGTAGGAACCGAAGCTGCTCTTCGGCTGACCGAGCCGGTTCGCCACCTCCTGCGGGGAGATGCGGCCGTTCTGCGCGATGAGCGCCTGGACGTCGGCGATCGCGTTCGGGCGGGGCGAGGTCCAGTTGCCGAAGTTGTAACCGGGTGCGCCCGGCCCACCGGTCCACAACGTCTTCTCGTTGAACTGCACCGTCTCGTTCGCGACCCGGCCGAAGATCATGCCGCCGAGCGCGCCGTTGCCGATCGGCAGCGCCTGGGTTTCCCAGTCGGTGGCCGGCTCGTCGTACCAGAGGGTCAGCGGGTCGGCACCGGCCACAGCGGCGCCGGTTTCTGGGGCTGCGAGCGGCGTCGGCCCGGCAAAGGCGGGCACGGGTACGGCGACCGCCGCCGCCAACACCCCGGCGAGCAGGGTACGGGGCAGCAGTCGTCTTCCTCGCGGTTGTCCTGGTTGCGAGGGTTGGGGTGGTTGCGAGGGTTGCGCGGTCAAGGGGGCCTCCGGAATCATCCGAGGTACTGGTGGTGGCGACCATGATTTGCAGGGTTAAAAGCGGACTAATGGCAGTACGATGCCGCGAGGCATCCGATGTTTAATCGGCAGGTTACGGATTGAACATCGAGGAAACAAGACCTGCGATCGCCTGACCAGTAAGGTCCACACCCGACACCACCCCGGACAACGCCTCAGGAACCGGTGCCGCTGGCAGAATCCGCAGCATGTCCAGTGATGTCGCCATCCCGCCCGTCTTCCAACGCAACGTGGTCGGGAACTGGGGCGCGGACGGGCAACGCTGGCTCGCCGAACTCCCCTCGGTGATCGGCGCCGTCACCCGGGACTGGGACCTTGAGCTCGGCGCCCCGTACGCACTCAGCTTCAACTGGGTCGCTCCGGTCCGCCGCGCCGACGGCACGACCGCGGTGCTGAAGCTCGGCGTACCGGAATCCGGGCACCTCGCCGACGAGGCGGCGGCGTTGGAAAGCTACGCCGGCCGAGGCGCCGCCCGCCTGCTCGCCCGCGACGACGCGCGCGGCGCGCTGCTGCTGGAACACTGCGAACCCGGCACCCCGGCCAGCACGCTCGTCCCCGACCACGACGAGCAGGCGACCGCCGCCTTCATCGAGGTCGCACGACGGCTGCACCACGCCCCGCCGCCCGGCTGCCCGCTGCCGGAGCTGGCCTCCCGAGGTGAGGCGTTCTCGGCTCACCTGCGCACCCACCCGGACGACCGGCTGCTGCCCCGGCTCCTGGTCGAACGAGCCGGCCGGCTCTTCGACGAACTCTGCGCCACCGCCACCGACCGGGTCGTCCTGCACGGGGACCTGCACCACGACAACATCCTGCGAGCCGAACGGGAACCGTGGCTCGCCATCGACCCGCACGGCGTGGTCGGTGACCCGGGCGCCGAAGTCGGCCCGATGCTCTACAACCCAGACCCGTCGCGGCGTGACGACAACCTGCTCGCGCTCGTACCGGCCCGGCTCGAACAGGTTGCCGACGGCCTGCGCCTGCCGCCGGAACGGGTCGTCGCCTGGGGGTTCGCGCTCTGCATGCTCTCCGAGGTGTGGGACGTCGAGGGCGGCGCCACCTCCCCCGGGCGGGCCCTCGACGTGGCCCTCACCCTCCTACCCCACCTACCCTGAGCTTTCCGGTTCGGTGGTTTGGAGGGGCCCCTTCCTCTACAAAAACCGATAACAAGGGGCCCTTCCTTACGAGAGTGGGTGCGGGTGTTGTTGGGGGAGAGGTCCGATGACCCGGGTGCGGTGGTGGTGGCTGGGCGTACGTTGTCACGGCACGAGCTGATCGGCTGGGCCACCGCGGTCGCCGACGAGATCCAGGGGGCGGGGGTCGTGGCGGTGCACGCCACCCCGACCGTCGAAACCGTTGTCGGGGTGCTCGCCGGGCTGCTCAGCGGCGTACCGGTCGTGCCGCTGCCGCCCGACTCCGGGCCGGCCGAACTCGCCCACCTGCTCCGGGACTCGGGAGCCGAACTGGTCCTCGCCGAGGGGCCGGAACTGCTCGACGCGCTGCCGGCCGGGGCGCCACGTCCGGCGGTGCTGCCGATCGGCCAGGAAGGCGGCCGGACCCGCCGGTCGAACACGTACTACCCCGAGCCGCCCGCCGAGCGGCCCGCGTTGATCCTCTACACCAGCGGCACCACCGGTCCGCCGAAGGGCGCTCTGATCAGTCGGGCCGCCATCGCCGCAGACCTGGACGCGCTCGCCGACGCCTGGCAGTGGACACCGGACGACACGTTGGTGCACGGGTTGCCGCTCTTCCACGTACACGGGCTGGTTCTCGGAGTGCTCGGACCGTTGCGAGTCGGCTCCCGGCTGATCCACACCGGCCGACCCACCCCGCAGGCGTACGCCGCCGCCGGTGGCACCCTCTACTTCGGGGTGCCGACCGTCTGGTCCCGGATCGGCGCCGACTCCTCGGCGGCCCGTGCGCTCCGCTCGGCGCGACTGCTCGTCTCTGGCAGCGCCGCCCTGCCGGTGCCGGTCTTCCACCAGCTGGCCGCCCTGGCTGGCCAGGCGCCCCTGGAGCGGTACGGCATGACCGAAACCCTGATCACGGTCAGTGGTCGGGCCGACGGGGAGCGGCGTCCCGGTCACGTCGGGCTGCCAGTCGCCGGGGTACGGACCCGACTGGTCGACGAGCACGGCGGGATCGTGCCGAATGACGGTGAGTCCATCGGGGAGTTGCAGGTCGCCGGGGCGACGCTCTTCGACGGTTACCTGGGTCGTGGCGGTTACCTGGGTCGAGGCGGTGCGGGCGACGGTCACGCCTCCCGGGAGACCGACGACGGGTGGTTCGCCACCGGGGACGTGGCGGTGATCGGGCCGGACGGCTGGCACCGGATCGTCGGCCGGGCCTCCACCGATCTGATCAAGAGCGGCGGTTACCGGATCGGGGCCGGTGAGGTGGAGGACGCCCTGCTCGCGCACCCCTCGGTGGCCGAGGCGGCGGTGGTCGGCACCCCCCACGACGACCTGGGAGAACAGGTGACCGCGTACGTGGTGGCGGACGGGGTGAGTGGCCAGCAATTGATCGACTTCGTGGCGGAGCGGCTCTCCGTGCACAAGCGGCCACGTCAGGTGCATCTGGTGGACCGGCTGCCCCGCAACGCCATGGGCAAGGTCGCGAAGAAGCTGCTCACCCCGGGTTAGGTAACCGGACGCGTCGGGATCGGATCCTGCCGCCGGCCGTCCGCGTACGCGTTTCTAGCATGGTTACAGGCTGTCCATCCGAACCGTGGTGGGCGGCGTCTGGGCCGCGACACTGGGGATCGACATTCATGGTAGACACCGGCATCGGCGCCGATCTGTGGCTGCGACCGATTTCCACACCGTCTGAGCACCCGGCCCGGCTCGCCCGTGGTGAGGTGTTCGAGCGCGGCGGCTGCGTGGTGCAGCCGGACTGGAAGCTCAGCCAGATCACCCGACGCCGTCCACCGGGGATCACCGCGCACCAGTGGAGTTCCGCGATCCGGACCCAGCTTGCCTTTGTCGTCGGCGACCCGTACAGCTTCGCGCCGACCTTCGCCGTCGAAGTGACCGACAAGGTCGGCCGTGGTCCGGAGGTCAACCGGGACGACCGGATGACCAACGCGGTCTGCGCCGCCGTCGGGCTGCAACTGATGCGGGTCGAGTCGGCGACGCTACGTGGCGGCGGCAACGGTCGACGGATCGTCGACTACGTGCTCGACGCCCGCGCCTTCCGGGACACGGCCGAGGTCGACGAGGCCGATTCGTCCGGTGCGGCACCGTTGAGCTACCGGGACATCGTCGGCCGGCTTCCGGACGGGCGCAGCGGTTACGTCAACGACCTCGGCGCGGTCGCCCGAGCCGCCGCGGTCGACGCGTACGCGAGCCGCCAGCTCGCCGACCCGATCATCCGTAGCCTCTATGTGAGCTGGGCCGACGGGCCGGCCGAGGGCTGGGCGTGGCTGGAGGTCCGGGCCGGGCACTTCTTCTTCGAGCGGGTCCGGCTGTGGGAGCAGGGGTTCTCCTGTGGAGTCGATCCAGGCCGGCTCGTCGAGGATCTGGCGGTGGCGGCGGTCGGTGAACAACTCAAGCGCCTCGGTGACGCGGAACCGGTGCTGTACGCCCGAGACCAGCTCGGCCGTGACCTCGCCGCGCTCCGCGCCCGTCAGGACGAGCTGGCGGATGGTTTTGCCTTCGCCCACATCTCCTTCGACTGAGACCGTCTGGTTCGACGGGCAGCGGCACGTGTGCTTCGACGGGGCCGCATCGACGGGCGGGTATCCGAAATGTGGAGTACAGCTCGGGTACCCGAAGTGTCCTTGAGGGATTTACATATGTCGTACTGAGCTTCCTTACGCTGCATATGCCCAGGTCATGGGCGTATGCCGTCAAGGGAGGGTATTGCGGTGCGTATCAGGAAATCCAGATCCGCGCTCGTCGCGCTTGCTGCGGCGACGGTGGTCGCGGTCGCCGGGGGAGTGATCGTCACTGGTACGGCGAACGCCGCCGAGCCCTCCCAGTTCACCGTCGTGGAGGGCGCGATCCGTACGGCGACCGGCACTCCCGTACCGGCCTCCGGCACCCACGCCTCGCTCTGGGGCAACTCCAGTTACGCCACCACCAGCATCACCGGCTCCGGCCGGGTGCTGATCGGCGCCATCGGCGAGAACTGCCAGGGTTGGCCGACCGTGAAGGTGACCGTCGACGGCGTCAGCGTCGGCCAGACCACCATCGTCAGCGCCGCCAGCTACGGCACCTACCCGGTCGGGACGGCGGTCGGCGCCGGCCAGCACAACGTGAAGATCCAGTTCGTCAACGACTTCCGCGCCGAGCCCTGCGACCGCAACGTCCACATCGCGTACGCGCGGATGGAGACTCCCGGCACCACCGACACCAGGTTCAGCTTCGCCGTCATGCCGGACACCCAGCAGGAGGTGTTGAGCGGCACCGACGCGCGGTTCCGCAACCGCACGGACTGGTTGGTGCAGAACCGGTCCGCGTTGGACCTGCGCTTCGTGACCTCCTCCGGTGACGTGGTCAACTGGGACACCCCCGACCACTCCCAGTACGTGATCGCCCGCAACGCGATGCGCCCGATCGAGACCGCCGGCATCCCGTACGCGCTGGCGATCGGCAACCACGACACCCAGGCGACCGGCGTCGGCGGTTCGGCCCGCGACCCCGCCCGCACCCGGGAACTCGTCCGCGACACCACCGTGTTCAACCAGTACTTCACCGTCAGCCAGTACGGCGCGGTCAGGGGACAGTTCGAGACCGGCAAGGTCGACAACTCGTACTCGACCTTCGAGGCCGGCGGCGTGCAGTGGATGGTGCTGACCCTCGAACTCTGGCCCCGGGTCGAGGCCGTCACCTGGGCCAAGAACGTCGTCGCCGCCCACCCCCGGCACAACGTCATCGTCGTCACGCACGACTACATCGACGGCAACGGCAACATCGAGCAGAGCGCGTCGTACGGCGCGACCAGCCCGCAGTATCTTTTCGACAACCTGGTCAAGCAGTACGCCAACATCCGGTTCGTCTTCTCCGGTCACGTCGGTGTCGCCGGCAACCGGGTAGACACCGGTGTCAACGGCAACAAGATCTACACGTTCCTCCAGACGTTCCATTCCAACACCACCAACCCGGTACGCCTGGTGGAGATCGACACGGCGGCCAACTCGCTGCGTACCTGGATCTACGCGCCGTACAACAACCAGTCGTTCACCGAGTACGACCGGTCGTTCACCGGTATCGGGGTGGTCCGCTGACGCGGACGAGTACGCGCGGCGTGCGACCACGGGTGAACCGACCCGGGGTCGCACGCCGCCGCCCGTTCGCAGGTTGCCGGCAGGGATCAGCCCGCCTGCCGGACCCTTGCCAGGTAGTCGACCAATTCGCGCATCCGCTCCACCGGCCACGGCAGGCTCTGGCCGATCTCCTCGCTGTTGGCCCCCCAGACCCGTTGTGCGGTCGCCTTCGTCCGCTCACCCGCCGCGCCGTCCGCGTGGAACCGGTTCGCCAGCGCGTCCCACCGACCGACCAGGTCGCGTACCTGCGGGTCGTTGACGGGCGTGCCGTCCTGGACGTGCCGGAGCAGACGCTCCACCAGCCCCGCCCATTCGGTCTTGGCTGCCTCGACGGCCGCCGGGCCGAGGTCGGCGCGGCGCCGGGCCAGCTCTTCGCGCTCTTCGGTGCTGAACGAGGTCTCGAACACAGAGATCATCTCCAGGGTCGTCATGAACTGGTCCGGATCGGGCATCGCCGCGTCGTCGAGCTGCCCCAGCAAGCCGCGTAGCTGCTGGGTGAGCCGCTGGACCTGCGCCGCGTGCGCCTCCAACCCGTGCAACTGGGTCGTCAACAACTCGCGCATCGCCGCCAGGTCGCCGCCGGAATCGGCGAGCACGCCCGCGATCTCCTCCAACGACAGCCCGAGCGTCCGCAGCGCCCGCACCCGGTAGAGCCGCCGTACGTCATCCCCGGTGTAACGGCGGTGCCCGGAGGCGGTGCGCTCGCTCGGGCGCAGCAAACCGATCTCGTCGTAGTGGTGCAGGGTGCGCACGGTCATCCGGCTCGCCCGAGCCACCTCACCGATGCTCCACCGACGCGTGGCACTGTCTTTCCCGATCACGCCCGCAACGCTAGGACCTGCCGTGACGTCAGGTGCAAGTCCTCACGAACCCGGTCCACGGTCGCGCCGACCCGCCGACGAGAACCCGTCAGCCGGGCTCCGGCAGGAACCCGGTACGGACGAAGAAGTCCACGTACCGGCGCAGCAGCGTGGCGTCGCCCGCCGGGCAGTGGATCCCGCCCGTCGCCACCGCCGCCTGGGTGCCGGTGCAGTCGAAGATCGGATGGTCCCGTGGACCCATCGTCGGCGGCAACGTCGCCGCGAACGGCCCGAGCGCCGTACCGCCCGGCCCCTCCGACGCCTCGACCACCATGGCGTGCCACCGCTCGTACGGCACCAACCGCACCGGGTAACCCCGCTCGCGCAGCACCTCGGCGATCTCGTCGTACCCGATGGTCCGTGGGTTGTAGTAGTGGAAGTCGTGGCCGGTCGTGCCGGCGCGACGGGAGAGGTGGCCGATGCCGGCGGCGACGTAGTCGACCGGCGCAAGATCCTCCCCGTGAGCGAGCGCCGGCACCGCGCCCACCTGCGTGAACGTCTTCAACAACCGGCTCAGGTAGTCGTCGGTGTTGCCGGCCCCGGTGCCGCTGTGCCCGGCCACCCGGGCCGGGCGGTGGATCGACACCGGCAGCCCCCGCTCCCGCGCCGCGTCGACCAGGCGGTCCGCCACCCACTTGCTCTCGTTGTAACCACCCCAGAGCCGGTCCGGCAGCGACGGCGGATCGGCCTCGGTGACCGTCCGTGACCCCGGCACCGGGCCGAGATACACACCGAGGGTCGAAACATGGTGTACGGCACTGACCCGCCCCCGCCCGGCCAGCCGCAGCACCTCCACGGTGCCGTCCACGTTCGCCGGCTTCAACCGGGCGTACGGATGCACAAAATGCACCGCGCCACCGTTGTGGTAGATCACGTCGAGCTGATCGGCGAGCGCGTCGAACTCCCGCCCGCCAAGCCCCAGCCTCGGCTGTGTCAGGTCACCCAGGACCGGCGCGATCCGGGCGGCGTACTCCGGTCGCCACAGCCCGTACCGACGCAGGTTCTGCTCGACCCGGGCCACCGCAGCCTGCTCAGACGCCGCCCGGACCAGGCAGTGCAGCTCGGCGCTGGTGTGCCGGAGCAGGTCGTCGAGGAGGAAGGCGCCGAGGAAGCCGGTGGCACCGGTGAGCAGCACGTGCGCCGGCGCGCCCGGATCCGTGTCGGCCGGTGGACGGAAGTCCGGCCCGGCACAGACGTCGTCCGGCAACACCGCCTCGGCCCGCAGATCTACCCGACGAGCGGCCGACGGCCGCCGCCCGGCGTCACCGACCGCCCGCGCGTCGCCGCCCGGTGCACCGGCGTCGAGCAGGGTGGCGAAGGCGTCCAGGCGCGGGGACTCGAAGAGGGTACGCAGCGGCAGCCGTACCCCGAATTCGCGGTTGATCCGCGCCAGCAGTGGGGCGGCGAGCAGCGAATGCCCGCCGAGGTCGAAGAAACCGTCCCGGGCACCTACCCGGTCCCGGCCCAGCGCCTCGGCCCAGATGACGGCGAGGCGTCGCTCGGTCGGCGTGGTCGGCGGCACGAACGGGTGCACCGACGCGGTCACCGTCGCCGGCAGCCGACTCTGGTCGACCTTGCCGTGCGCGGTCAACGGCAACCGTTCCAGCGGTACGAACACCGCCGGCACCAGGTAATCCGGCAGGCGGCCGCGCAGGAAGGAGCGCAACTCGTCCGGATCGGGCGCGGCAGAACCCGAACGGGGCACGACGTAGCCGACTAGTTGCTGGTCGCGGGCGACCACCACGGTCTCGCCGACCAGCGGATGCTGGCCGAGTTGGGCCTCGATCTCGGCCGGCTCCACCCGGTGTCCGCGAATCTTCAACTGGCGGTCGACCCGGCCGAGGAACTCCAGTTCTCCGTCGCCACGTACCCGGGCCAGGTCGCCGGTGCGGTAGAGCCGGGCGCCGGGGACCGGGGAGAACGGGTCGGGCACGAACGCCCGCGCGGTCAGGTCCGGTCGCCCGAGATAACCCCGGGCCAGGCAGTCGCCGCCGAGGTGAAGCTCGCCGGGGGCGCCGACCGGGCGGAGCCGACCACCCGGGTCCAGCACGTATGCCCGTACGTGCGGCAGCGGCCGGCCGATCGGCAGTGAGCCCCCGTCGCCCGGCGGTGAACCGTCACCCCGGGGCCACGACGTCCCGTCACCGTCCGGTCGATCCACCTGGTGCACGGTGGCGCAGACCGTCGCCTCGGTCGGACCGTAGTGGTTGTAGAAGGCGACCCGGCCACCCGTGAGGTGCTTCCAGGCGGCGAGCTTCTCCGCCGGCACCCGCTCACCGCCGACCATCATCACGGTCAGCGGCAGGTCGTCCGGGAGCCGGTGCCCGGCGAGGTCGTCGACCCAGCGTTGCCAGAGCGCCGACGGCGCGTCGACCGCGGTGATCCCCTGCTCGACGCAGAGGTCCAGCAGGGCCGGTCCGGTGAGTGCCGCCGGTTCCGGGTGGACGACCAGCGCCGCGCCGCTGACCAGTGCCGGGAACACGTCGCCGACCGAGGCGTCGAAGGTCAGCGGCGGGATCATCAGGATCCGTTGCCCGGGGCCGAAACCGTGCACGTCCCGGAAGGAGAGCGCCAGTCGGGTCAGGGTGTCGTGCCCGACCATCACCCCCTTCGGTCGGCCGGTCGAACCGGAGGTGTAGATGACGTACGCGAGCTGGTCGGGTGCCCGTACCGGCGCAACGGGCGCGTCGGCCGGTTCGGTCGCGGCCTGGTCGACCCGGAGCACCCTGCCGGAGAAGTCGGGCACCTGGTTCGCGTACGCAGAGCTGGTCAACAACACGGTCGCACCCGAGTCACCGAGCAGGTCGGCCAGACGGTCCGGCGGATGGGTCGGGTCCAGCGGCAGGTAGGCACCGCCGGACCGGAGGATGCCGAGCAGGCCGGCGATCCCCGCCGGGCCGGCCGTCAGCGCCAGACCGACCGGCTGCTCCGGACCGACACCGGCGACCTGTAACTGTCGGGCGATCCGGTCGGCCCACCGGTCGAGTTCCCGGTACGTCAGCACCGTGCCGTCGCCGTACACGGCCGGCGCGTCCGGTGTCCGGGCCGCCTGCGCCGCCACCAGTTCGTCCGCGAAACCGGGTCGGTCGACCTCGCGGCGACGTAGGCCCTCGTCCGCGACCTCGGATCCGTTTGGTGCGCCCGTGCAGTCGCCGGACGGTGGATGCAGGCCGCCGAGCAGCAGATTCCGCTCCGCCTCACTGAGCAGGGTCAGTTCCGACAGCCGTCGCTGCGGCTCGCTGGTCATCGCCACCAGGGCCTGCCGGAGCTGGTCGGCGAGGCGTCGTACGGTGCCCCGCTCGAAGAGCCCACTGTGGTAGTCGAGCTGCCCCGTCAGCCGACCGTTCCGCTCGACGACGAGCAGGGTGAGGTCGAACCGGGCCGTCCCGATGCCGATCCCGGCCGGTCGCACGGTCAGCCCGGACATCGGTGCGGACCGCGCGGTGTCCTCCCCGTCGGCGGTGTGGAGGACGAACATGACCTGGAAGAGGGGATGATGTCCGGGGCTGCGGTCCGGAGCGGCGAGTTCGATGACCCGCTCCAGCGGCACCTCCCGGTGCCCGAGCCCGCCGAAGCAGGTACGGCGTACGCGCTCCAGCACCTGCCGCAGGGTCGGATCGCCGGAGAGGTCGGTCCGCAACGCCAGGGTGTTGACGAACATCCCGACCATGGTCTCCAACTCGGGCAACGAACGGTTCGCCGCCGGCACCCCGACCACGACGTCCGACTGGCCGCTCTGCCGGGCCAGTACGACGGTGAAGGCGGCCAGCAGCACCATGAACAGCGTGCAGTCCGCGTCCTGCCGCAGCCGCTCGACCGCGCCCGCCAACTCCGCCGGCAACGCGAACTCGTACGTGCCGCCGGGGGCGTCGGCCGTCGCCGGACGGGGACGGTCGGTCGGCAGCTCCAACAGCGTCGGCGCCCCGGCGAGATGGTCTCGCCAGTAGCTCTCCTGCCCCCGCGACACCTCCGGGTCACGGTCGGCGAGCCAGCGTACGTAGTCGGCGAACTGGACCGGCAGCGGTGCCGGCGAGGGTTCCCGCCGTTCGACCAGTGCGCTGTACGTGGCGGCCAGCTCGTCGAAGAGCACCCCGATCGACACGTCATCGCAGACGATGTGGTGGAACGTGAGCAGGAGGACGTGGTCGTCCTCGGCGAGCCGGACCAGGGTGCCCCGGACCAGGGGAGGACGACCGAGGTCGAAGCGCCGGCCCAGCTCGTGACGGGCCAGGCGCAGCAGGCCCCGTTCCCTCCCCGAGGCCGGTAGCGCATCGAGGTCGAGCACCGGCAGCGCCACCGCGACCCGTGGGTCGTCGGCGTCCCGGATCACCTGCGCCGGCCGCCCGTCGCGGTCGACGAACGCGGTACGCAGCGGCTCGTGTCGCCGGACCAGCCGGCGCAACGCCTCGGTCAGGGCCGCCACGTCGGGCACCCCGGCGAGCCGGTACGCGCCCGACATCAGGTACGCCGAGTCGCCCACGGCGAGCTGGTCCAGGAACCAGATCCGCTGCTGGGCGGGGGAGAGCGGCAACTCCGCTCCCCTGGGACCGGGGCGGACGCTCTGGTCCGGGTGGAGCGTGATGCCCCTCCGGGCCATCAGTACGGCCAGCAGCTCGTCACCGCGCCCGCTCATCCGACACCACCCTCCACCGACGCCATCTCGTCCCCGCTCTCGTGCCCTGCGTTCTCGTCTTCCCCGTTCTCGTTCTCCCCGCTCTCGTCGAGGAGCCGGGCCACGGCTTCCGGGGACATCGCCTCGATCTCGGCCCGTACCTCGGCGACCGCGGTCACCTGTCCAGGTACCGGCTCCAGCCGGATCAACGCGGCGGCCAGCCCGGCGACGGTCGGCGCCTCGAAGAGCACCCGGGTCGGCGCGGCCAACTGGAAGTACGCGCGCAGCCGGGCCAGCACCCGCTCGGCCAGGAGCGAGTGCCCGCCGAGGGCGAAGAAGTCCGTCTCCACCCCCACCGGTCGTACGTCGAGCACCTCCTCCCAGATCCGTACGATCGCCGCCTCGACCGGGCCGCCGGCCGGGACGTACGGGGTGGCGTCTGTCGCGCCCCAGGTCGGGGCGGGCAGCCCGGGCCGGTCGAGTTTGCCGTTCGGGGTCAGCGGCAGCCGGTCGAGTGGCACCAGCGTCGCCGGGATCAGGTAACCCGGCAGACGCAGCGCCAGCCGGGGCTGGAGAAGTGCCCAGAACTGTGCGGCGTCCGTCGCCGAACCGTCGGCGGGCACCACGTACGCGACCAGGCGGGCGTCGCCGTCGCCCCCATCGGACCAGGCCGCGACCGCGGCGTCGCGTACCTCCTCCTGCTCCCGTAGCACCGCCTCGACCTCGCCGAGTTCGACCCGGAAGCCCCGGATCTTCACCTGCTGGTCGCCGCGTCCGAGGAACTCGATCCGCCCGTCCGGCAGGTAGCGGGCCTGGTCGCCGGTGGCGTAGAGCCGACCGCCCGGCGGGCTGCCGAACGGGTCCGGCACGAACTTCCGCGCGGTCAGCCCGGGGCGGTCGAGGTAACCACGGGCCAGACCGGATCCACCGATGTGCAGCTCGCCGGGAACCCCGACCGGCACCGGCTGGCCCCGATGGTCGAGCAGGTAGATCCGGGTGTTCGTGATCGGTGGCCCGATCGCCACCGGTCGGGCGGAGACCGGTTCGACCAGACCGGCGGCGGACCAGACCGTCGTCTCGGTCGGCCCGTACACGTTCCACAGCGCCCCGCCACCGAGCCGGTCGGCGAGTTCCCGGGAGAACGCCTCGCCGCCGCAGAGCCGGTGCCGTACGGTCACCGGCAGCTCGCCGGCCGCGAGCAGCATCCGCCACGTCGCCGGGGTGCCCTGGAGTACGGTCGCACCGCTGTCGCGCAGCCGGGCCTGCAACGCGGCCCCGTCGACCACCTCGGCGTTGCCGGCGACCACCACCCGTGCGCCGTGTACCAACGGCAGCAGCAGTTCCAGCACGGAGATGTCGAACGAGAGGGTGGTGACCGCGAGCAGCCGGTCGGCCGGGGTGAGTGCCAGGGACTCCCCGAATGCCACCAGCAGGTTTCCGACCGCCCCGTGGGTGACCTGCACACCCTTGGGACGTCCGGTCGAGCCGGACGTGAAGATCACGTACGCGAGCTGGTCGGGGTCGGGCAGTTCGCCGGTCACCGGCCCGGGCGGCGAACCCCGTTCCTCGCCCCGGTCCAGGTTGACCAGCTCGGGGACCGAGGCGCAGAGGTCGGGCATCCGCTCGCGTACCGACTCCTGGGTCACCAGCACCCGCACGCCCGCGTCGTCGAGCATCAGCCGCAGTCGGCCAGCGGGAAAGGCGGGGTCGAGCGGGACGTACGCGCCGCCGGCCCGCCAGACGCCGAGCATCGCCACCAGCATCGCCGACGTACGGTCCAGGCAGATGCCGACCGGTGTCTCCGTGCCGACGCCACTGGCCCGCAACCGTCGGGCGAGCAGATCGGCCTGCTGGTCGAGTTCCGCGTACGACAGCTCGTCGTCGGCCGCCGCCACCGCGACCGCATCCCGGTGGCGGTCGCGGGAGCGGGCCCAGAGCGCCGGGAAGGTCGCCGTCGCCGGCGTCGACTCCCGGACCGGCCCCTGTCGGTCGACCAGCAGCCACTGCCGCTGTTCCGGGGTGAGCAGCGGCAGGTCGCCCAGGCGCTGGCCGGGATCCGCCGCGATCCCGGCCAGCAGTTCGGTGAACCCCTCGGCGAGCCGTCGGATGTCGGCGGCGTCGAAGACGTCGGTCCGGTAGGAGAACGTCGCCTCCAGCCCGCCGTCCGGCTGCGGTACCGCCACCAGGGTCAGGTCGAAGAGCATGTCGTCGAGTTCGCTGTTCCACCACCGCACGTCCAGGCCGGGCCAGTCCGCGGGTGTGCCGGTGGAGAAGTTGTGCAGGATCAGCGCGGCCTGGAAGAACGGGTGCCGTCCGGCCTCCCGTCGGGGCGCCAGTGCCTGCACCACCCGGTCGAACGGCACGCTCTGGTACGCGAACCCGTCGATCACCGTGCGACGTACTCGGGACACCGCCTCGGCGAAGGTCAGCTCCGGATCGAGCCGGGTGCGCAACGCCACCGGGTTCGCGAAGTAGCCGACCAGCGGCTCCAGCTCGATGTGTGTCCGGGCGGCGACGAGCGTGCCCACCGTGACGTCGGGCTGCCCGAGGTAGCGGGCCAGCAGCGCCTTGAACCCGGTGAGCAGGGTGACGAACGGCGTGGTGCCCCGGGTCGCGCCGGCTGCCGTCCGGAGCCGGTCGAGCAGCTCCGGGCCGATCATCAGGCCGACCTTGCCACCGGTGCCGGTGCGGGAGGCGAGGTCGGGCTCGGGGCGGCGGGCGATCGGCAACTCGGCGCTCGCCCGTGGGGTGGCGAGCTGCCGGCGCCAGAAGTCCAGCCCGTCGGCCAGTTCACCGTCGGCCAGGGACTCGTGTTGCCAGTGCGCGTAGTCGACGTACTGGATGGACAACTCGGGCAGCGGCGGCCCGGCGGCGACCGGCCCGGCCGAGGTGGTGAGCCGCCAGCGGTAGAGGCTGGCCAACTCCCGCAGGGCGTTCCCGATCGACCAGCCGTCGATGGCGATGTGGTGGCTGGTCATCAGCAGTACGTGGTCGTCGTCCGCGAGCCGGTACAGCGCCGCCCGCAGCACCGGCCCGGTGGCCAGGTCGAACGGTACGGCGAAGGCGTTCCTCGCCAGGGACCTGGCCCGCGGTTCGCGGTCGGCGACCGGCAGCTCCCGTAGGTCCACCTCGGTCACCGGCATCGGCGTCGGTGGTCGCACGATCTGGTGTGGCGTGCCGTCGACGCCGACGTAGACGGTGCGCAGGATCTCGTGCCGGGTCACCAGGTCGGTGAGTGCCTGACGCAACGCGCCGACGTCGAGGTCGCCGCGCATCCGCTGCGACATGGACACGTGAAACGACGGGTCCGCCGGGTCGAACTGGTTGGCCAACCACATCCGCTGCTGTCCTGACGAACAGGTGAACCGCTGCTCCGGGCCGGTACGGGGCAACCGGGCGATGACCGGCTCGGTCGCCGACGCCATCCCACGCTGGGCGAGCCGGCGCGCCAGCAGTGCCTGTCGCTGTGGCGACAGCCCCACCACACTCTCGCGTACGTCAGGCGGGGGCGCCGTGGTCGGCGTGCCGGCGTCAGGGTCGGCGGTGGATGGCACGGCGTACCTCCTCAGTGGACACAAGGATCAATCATGGTGGATGGATCCGGTTGGGGGGACACCGCGCCGTCGGCCTGTGCCGCCGCCACCAGCCCGGCGATGGTCGGGGTGTCGAAGAAGACGTGCAGGGGCAGGTCGATCCCGAGCTGCCGGCGCATCCGGGCGGCGATCTGGGTGACGGTCAGCGAGTGGCCGCCGAGGTCGAACAGGTCGTCGTCCGGCCCGATCCGATCGATCCGCAGCACCTGCCGCCAGATCTCGAAGATCTCCCGCGCCAGCCCGTGGTGTTCGGCCGCCGGCCCGCACTCGGACCCCGCGACCGGGCCGAACGCCCCGCCGGCCTCGGGCCCGTCGTCCGGACCGGTCGGTGCCGCGGCCGGCGGCTCGGGTAGCGCGCCCCGGTCCAGCTTGCCGTTCGGGCTGGTCGGCAGCCGGTCGAGTTCGACGAAGGCGTTCGGCAACAGGTACGCCGGCAGTGTCCCGGCCAGGTGGCGGCGCAGCTCGGTCGGGCCGGCCCCGGCACCCGCGACCCGCCGGACCAGGTACGCCACCAGCCGCGGTTCCCCACCAGCCACCGCCCGCAGGGCGACGGCACAGCCGGCGACGTCCGGGTGCGCGTCGAGGCGCGCCTCGACCTCGCCCAACTCGACCCGGTACCCCCTGATCTTGACCTGGTTGTCGACCCGGCCGAGGAACTCGATCTCGCCATCGTCCCGGTAACGGGCCAGGTCGCCTGTGCGGTACAGGCGCGAGCCCGGCGGGCCGTACGGGTCCGGCACGAAGTGCGCGGCGGTCAGGCCGGGACGGTGCAGGTAACCCTGGGCCAGGCCGGGGCCGCCCAGGTGCAGCTCGCCCGGTACACCGATCGGGACCGGGTTGCGCCGGGCGTCGAGCAGGTACCGTCGGGTGCCGCCGATCGGCTCGCCCAGCCCGGTCAACTCCACCGGATCGGGCAGCTCCCGTCCGCTTGCCCAGACCGTGGCCTCGGTCGGCCCGTACAGGTTCCAGAGTCTGCCTACGCGTCCGCGCAGCTCCCGGGCGAGGGGGACGGGCAGGGCCTCGGCGCCGCTGAGCCCGACCACCTCCGGTTCGTCGAACCCGGCATCGAGCAGCAGCCGCCACGTCGACGGGGTCGCGTGCACATGGGTCACCGCGTGCTGGCGTACGAGCCGGCACAGCGTCTCGCCGTCGCGGGTCTGCGACTCGGCGGCCAGGACCACCCGTCCGCCGGTGACCAGGGGGAGGAAGAGTTCCGGCTTGGACATGTCGAACGCGACCGAGGCGAGTGCCAACCAGCCGTCGCCGGGTCCGGTGCCGATCAGGTCCCGCATCGCGACCAGGAGGTACGCCAGGCCCCCGTGCGCGATCTGCACCCCTTTCGGCTGCCCGGTGGAGCCGGACGTGTAGATCAGGTACGCCAGGTCGTCGGCCTGGGGCCAGGGGATATCCCCGACACCGACACCGACAGCTTCGGCTTCGGTTTCCGCGTCGGTAAGCGTGACCGTCGGACAGGTGGGTGACAGGACGGTCGGTGTGCCGTCGGTGAGCAGGAGCGTCGCAGCCGCGTCGGCCAGGATCGCCGTCAGTCGTGCCTCCGGGTGGTCCGGGTCCAGCGGCACGTACGCGGCGCCGGCCCGGAGCACACCGAGCAGACCGAGCAGCAGTTCGGGGGAGCGGCGTACCAGGACGGCGACCCGGGTGCCGGGGCCGACGCCGTGCCGGCGTAACCGCCCCGCGAGCCGGTCCACCGCCGCCGCCAGTCGGCCGTACGACCAGGTTTGATCACCGAAGACGACCGCCGGGGCGTCCGGTGTGGTTGCCGCGCCAACGGCGAAGAATTCGGGCAGGGTGGCCGTCGGCGGCTCGGTCGCCACCGTGGGGTGCGCCCAGTCGACCAGCACTCGTTGCCGTTCGCTCTGGTCGAGCAGCTCCAGATCGGCGAGGGTGGCCTGCGGGTCGGCGGTCGCGGCGGCGAGCAGCGTGGTGAAGTGCGCGGCGATCCGCCGTACATCGGCCGGGTCCAGGGTGCGCGGGCTGTACTGGAACCGCAGCGCGAGCTGTTCGGGACTCTCCAGCACCTGCAGGTGCAGCGCGTTGCGGGCGGTGTGGTTGAACGCCATCCATTCCACGTCGGCGGTGAGCCCACCCAACGGCGGTCGGCTCGCCCGGCGGCGGTAGCTGACCGACACCGGTGCCAGGGCGATGCGCGGCCGGAACCCCGACCCACCGGGCTGGTTCCGGGCGACGGCGTGGGCGACCGGGACCGCGCGGAACGGGTACCGGGCGCGCAGGTCGGCCCGGGTGTCGGCGACCAGCTCACGGAACGTCTGCCCCGGACGGGAGGTACCACGCAGTGGCACCTCGTTGACGAAGAGCCCGATGCAGTCGCGGGTGGAGGGGGTACGGGTGCCGAGGTCGACCGCGACGGTCGGATCGGTGTTGCCGTAGCGGTGCAGGACCGCCCGTAACGCGGCGAGCAGCACCTCGAACCGGGTCGCGCCGAGTGCGTCCGCCGTGCCGGCGAGTGCCGCACGTAGGCACGGGTCGGCGATGTGGTCGACGGTGGCACCGGACTCCGCCGTCTCCTGCTGGCGGCGCAGGCCGGGCAGGAGCACCGGGGCCGGCTCACGCCAGTGCGTAGCCCAGAAGGCGGCGGCCGGGGCGAGGTTGGCGGCGAGCCGAGCCGGTTCCGTGTCGGCGTGTTCGGCGTACGAGGTCGGCAGCGCCGGCAGGTTCGGGGTGCGACCCTCGGCGAAGGCCCGGTACAGCTCACCGAGGTCACGGACGAGGATGTCCTTCGACTCGCCGTCGAAGACGAGATGGTGGGCGACGACCAGCAGCAGGTGCCGGTCCGGCGTACGGGTGAACAGGGTGAACCGGACCAGCGGCCCGTGTCGTAGGTCGAACCGCTCCAGCGTCTGCGACCGGACCAGTTCCGCGAACGGGTCCTGCGCCGGATCGGGTTCCTCGGCGTCGGTGTCCGGCCCGGGCACCGTGCGGAGCGTGACCCGGGGACCGACCGGTGCCGTCACCGCGAAAAGCTCACCCTCGTGTTCCTCGAAGGCGCAACCGAGCACCGGATGCCGAACCACCAACGCGGCGCACGCGTCGATCAGCGCCAGCGCGTCGATCTCACCGTCGATCTGGATCGGCACCGGCATGTGGTAGGCCGAGCCGGCCACCCCGAGCTGCTCGGTGAACCACATCCCGTGCTGGGCCGTGGTGGCCGGGTGCCGGTTGCGCCGAGGGGACTGGACCGTCGTCACATCGCCTCCGTCAGTTGGGACAGTGGTCGGTCAACCCGGTCCGGTACCTGTGCGCCCAGTCGGGTCAGCATCGCAGCGAGATGCTCCATTGTGGATCGGTCGAAGGCGTACGAGTTCCACAGCAACCAGCCGAAGATCGAGCCGTCCGGCTGTTCGAGCATGGCCAGTTCGGGTACGCCCAGATCGGGTTCGCCGTTCGGGGTCGGCCAGTCCGCGTCGAGGGCGCGCGGCAGTTCGAACGGCTCCGATACCAGCCCGGGAAAGTGGGTCACCCCGCCCCAGCTCTCGAACCTCAGCCAGGCGGCGTTCGGGAAGCGCGGGTAGAACTCGGCGTACGGGTAGTACTGGTGGTCGATCGCGCTCAGCGCGGTGCCGCGTACCCGGTCCAGCAGCTCGTCGAGGGTGGGGTCGGCACCGGCGTCCACCCGCAGCAGCAGCGACTGCACCAGGCACCCGAGCAGCGGTTCGAACTCCGGTCGGGCCCTGCCCGGCACCGGTGACATCAGCACGATCTCGGGCGCACCGCTGAACCGGGCCAGCACCGCCACCCAGGCCGCCGCGATCACCATGAAGGTGCTGGCGCCCCGGTCCCGGGCGTAGCCGCGCAGCCGGTCGGCGACGGTCTTGTCGAGGCGGAACTCCAGCGAGTCGCTGCGCAGCCGGACCGCCCGCCGCCTACCCGGAAACGGGTCGATTCCGGTTGGCGCCCCGTCGAGCCGGCGTGACCAGAAGTCGCGGGTCCGTGGCCACTGCTCACGGGTCCAGCGGACCGCCTCCGGGTATGGCACCGGCAGCGGCGGCAGCACCACGGGCCGGCCGGCGCGGAGCGCCGAGTAGACCAGCCCCAGTTCACGCAGGAACACCCCCATCGACCAGCCGTCGAAGACGAGGTGGTGCACGGCGAGACCGAGCACGTGGTCGTCTGCGCCGAGCCGGACCACCACCGCCCGGACCAGCGGGCCGCTGGCCAGGTCGAAACCGTGTTCCCGGTCGGTACGGACAACCGTGGCGGCGTGTGCGTGCCGGGCATCGGTGTCCGGGCCGACTGCGGGGGTGACCGTCACCCGGGGCGGGCAGTCCGCCCGGACGTACGCCCGGTGCGTGCCGTCCCGGCTGTCGAAGACCGTACGCAGCGACTCGTGTCGGCGTACCAGCAGCCGCAGGCTCCGGGTCAGCAACTCGGGGTCGAACTCGTCGGTGATCCGGATCGCCACGCTGACCGGGCCGACGTCGCGGGGTTCCTCGGTCGCGTACATCCAGCCGAAGAAGTTTTCCTGCTGCGCGCTCAACGGCACCGTCACGTCACCGGGTCGCGGCACCGGCGGCGCGACCGCCGAAGGCGCGACCGGTGCCGGCCCAGGCGCCGGATCGGGTGCGGGTACGGCGGCCAGCCAGCGTGCCTGCCCGCCGAGCACGGGTTCGTCGAAGGGGAGCGAGGCCGGCACCGTGACGCCGAACCGTGCGGTGGCGAGGGTGGCGAGCTGGGTGGCCCGCAACGAGTCCCCGCCGAGAGCGAAGAAGTCGTCGTCGCGGCCGACCCGGGGGGCGGAGAGCACCTCGGACCAGAGTGCGGCCAGCGCGATCTCGGTCGGTGAGTCCGGCGGTGTGGACGGGGGTTCCGCCGGGTCCGGGCGGGTGGTGAAGAGCGTGCGCAGTTCCGCCTTGCGTACCTTGCCCCCGTCGTTGCGGGGCAGCGCGTCGACCAGCAGCAGTCGGGTTGGCCGTTCGTGCGGGGCCAGCCGCTGTGCCAGGAAGGCACGCAGTTCGGCGAGTTCGACCGGCCCCCGGGCGACCACGGCCGCCGCGAGCATGGTGCCCATGGTCGCGTGTGGTACGCCCACGACGGCGGCGTCGGCGACCGCCGGGTGCTCGTACAGGGTCGACTCGACGTGTGGTGTGGAGACCTTGAACGCGCCGGACTTGACCACGTCGCTTTCCCGGTCGACGAGGTGCAGGTAGCCCTCGGCGTCGAGATAGCCGAGGTCACCCATTCGTACCCAGCCGTCCTGGAAGACCGCCGCGCTCGCCGTCGGGTCCCGGTAGTAGCTGCGTGGCTGGGTGCCCGAGCGGAGCCGTACCTCACCGACCACGCCGGGTGGCAGCCGTACCCCGTCCGGGTCACTGATCATCAGTTCCGCGCCGGCTGCCGGTCGGCCGAGCGCCGCCGGACGCTCCGGGTCGAAGACCAGGGTGGTGTGGGCCGGCGCCGCCTCGGTGGAGGTGTAGTTGTTGACGATCGTCGCGCCGGGCAGCGCGGCGCGCAACGCGGTGGCCACCGGCACCGGCAGCGGCGCGGCGGTCGAGGCGAGCAGCAGCACGCTGGAGAGGTCGTGCCGTTCGAGGGTCGCCCGGTGGAGCAGTTCGATCGCCATCGCCGGCACGACGAAGAGCGTTCCCACCCGGTACGCCTCGACGAGCGCGGCGAACCGTTCCGGGTCGAACCGGGGCAGGGTCAGTGCTGTCGGGCGGGCGACGAGGGCGTTCAGAAGCATCGTCTGGGCGGCGTTCGTGCCGATCGGGAAGGCGTGCAGAAAGTGCGCCGAGTGGGCCAGTGGGCGGTGACGCGGCCGGGGGAGCAGGCCGAAGGTCAGGTTGGCGTGGCTGGCGGCCACCCCCTTCGGTGGGCCGGTGGTGCCCGAGGTGAAGATGATCTGCGCCAGGTCGTCCGGTCCGACCGGGACGTCGACCGGCTCCGCCGTCGGGTGGTGGAGCGCCTCCAGGGTGGCCGTCCAACCCTGGTGCGTGGGCACTTCGGCGTCGGCGGTGCGGATCAGTCCGGTGGCGGCGCACCGGTCGAGCAGGTCGTGTGACTGCGTCGGGGTGGCCCGGTCGGGTAGCGGCACGGCGACCGCGCCGATCGAGGTCACCGCGGCGTACGCGATCGCGAAGCCGACCCAGTCGGAGCCGTCGAAGAGCAGGCCGATCCGGTCACCGTGCCGGACACCACGGTCGAGCAGCCCGTGCCCGACCGTGGTGGCCCGCGCCCGCCACTGGCCGAAGGTCAACTCGTTCGCCGCGCCGTCGCCTCCACCGGGGCCGACGACGATCAGGGCGGTCCGGTCCGGCTCGGTCGCGGCGCGGGCGTCGAGCAGCGCCGGCACCGTGGTCATGGGTTCGATTCCCATCAGTCGTGGTCCGGGCCAACCGGCTCGACCAGGCTTCCGTCGGTCCGCGCTGGGTCGGTCAGCATGGCGGCCTCTCGTCTGCGTACCTACGTGTCGGTCGTCTGCCACCCCCCGCGTGGCACCCACCGTAACGAGGACCCTGTCGATTCGTAATTAGTCCTAACAGTAGAGATAACTGTCCTAACAGTTGGGGTCACGCTCAGGTGTTCTTCCGACCCGCCGGGTACCCCTTGACAGTCCTCCCGTCGCGATGAAAGCGTGCACAGCCACAGCGATCCGTACCGATGGTCATGCCCCGTTCACCCCCCCCGGATTCGAGGCGGAGCAAGCGATGTACGACGAGGACGACGAGATCGGCAGCTACGTCGTGGTGGTCAACGACGAGGAGCAGTTCTCCATCTGGCGGGACGGAACCCCGCCACCGGCCGGCTGGCGGCAGGTCGGCACCGCCGGCAGCCGACGCGAGTGCCTGGAGTACGTCGAACGCGTCTGGACCGACATGCGGCCAGCGTCCCTGCGCGCCCGGATCGCCGCCACCCCCGGCTGACCCGGGCATGCTGACCGTACGCGTCGCCGCCTCCTTCACCGCCGAACCACTGGCCGAGGTGCTGCGGTTCTGGGCCGGGGAACTGGCCCTGCCGATGGCGATCGAGTTCGCGCCGTACGGTCAGGTGTTCCAGCAACTGCTCGATCCGGGCAGCCCGTTGCGGACCAGCCGCGACGGGGTGAACGTTGTCGCGGTCCGGCTCACCGACATCGCGGACCCGGACGGGTTCGTCGCCGCCCTGCGTACGGCCGACCGGCGGGCGGGCGTACCACTGGTGGTTGCGCTCTGCCCCGATCCGCCCGCCGCCGAGTGCTCCACACCCGGCACCGCGACGCGCTCCACACCGGACAGTGCCGAGCGGGTGGTACGCGACGGACTAGCCGGCTGCGCACACCTGCGTCTGATCGGCCCGGCCGAACTGGCGGGCCGTTACCCGGTGGCCGAACCGCACGACGCGTACGCCGACCGGCTCGGCCGGGTGCCGTACACGCCGGAGTTCTTCGCCGCGCTCGGTACGGCGCTGGCCCGGACCGTACACGCCCTGGTGACGACCCGACCGAAGGTGATCGTGGTCGACGCGGACAACACCCTCTGGAACGGCATCGTCGGCGAGGACGGGCCGGGTGGTGTCACCGTCGACCGGCACCGCCGCGCGCTCCAGCAACTGCTCGTCGACCAACGCGACGCCGGCCGGCTGCTCTGCCTCTGTAGCCGTAACCAGCCCGCCGACGTCAACGCGGTCCTCAGCGGCCACCCGGACCTACTGCTGCGTCCCGAACACCTCACCGCCAGCCGGGTCAACTGGCAACCGAAGTGGGAGAACCTGCGTTCCCTCGCCGCCGAGCTGAACCTCGGGCTGGAGAGTTTCGTCTTTCTCGACGACAGCCCGATCGAGGTCGCCGAGGTGCGGGCCGCCTGCCCCGAGGTGCTGTCGCTGACGTTGCCGTCCGACTCCGCCGAGGCGGCGGCCTTCCTACGCCACTGTTGGCCCCTAGACCTGGACCGGGTCACCGACGAGGACCGCGAACGTGCCGCGCGCTACGAACAGGAGGCGCGCCGCCACGCGTGGCGCGAGCGCGCCATGTCGCTGGCCGACTTCCACGCCGGCCTGGAGCTGCGGGTTGCCGTCACACCGGCCCGGCCCGACCAGCGCGAGCGGATCGCCCAGCTCGCCCAGCGGACCAACCAGTTCAACCTCGCCCCGGTACGCCGCGACCCACTCGAACCGCCCGCACCTGACCTCGACTGGCTGGTGGTGACCGTGGCGGACCGTTTCGGCGACTACGGTCTCGTCGGCGTGGTGGGTCACACCGTTGACGCCGAGTGGCTGCGGGTCGACACCTTCCTGCTGAGCTGCCGGGCACTGGGGCGCGGGGTCGAGCACCGGATGCTTGCCCACCTCGGCGAACTGGCCCTGGATCGGGGCGTGTCGACGGTCGCGCTGGCATGTCTGCCGACCGCCCGGAACGGACCCGCCCGCACCTTCCTCGCCGACGTCACCGCCGGTACGCCCGCCGAACCGGTGCCGGGGCAAGCCGGTCGGGTCCACTACCACCGGCTGCCCGCCTCCGAGGCGGCGGCGGTACGTCATCGACCCGACGCCACCGGCGAACCGTCCGGCCGTGGTGCCCTTGGCGAACCTCCCGGTTCCGGCGTCGAACCTGCCGCCACCGTAATGCCGGCCGCACCCTGGGCGGTGGTCGAACGGATCGCCACCATGCTCGCCGAGCCGGCGGCCGTCCGGGCGGCGCTGCTCGCCGGCAACGCCCCGAGGGCCGCAACCGCAGACGACGGCCCGATCTCCTGGGCTGACAGTGTCGACCCGGTGGAGGCCCGGGTGATGGCGATCTGGACGGAACTGCTCGCCGTGGCGCCGCGTACGCCCTCGGAGAACTTCTTCGCCCTCGGTGGACAGTCGCTGCAACTGGTCCAGTTCATGGCCCGGGTACGCGAGGTGTTCGCGGTCGAACTCCCGGTCGAGCTCCTGTTCACCCCGACCTTCACCGTTGCCGAGGTCTCCCGCGAGATCCGGGAACGTCAGCTCGCCGGGGTCGACGGTGCGGAGCTGACCGGTCTCATCGCCGAGTTGGAACGACTCTCCGACGCCGAGATCGAGTCACTGCTCGCCGAGGAGGACGCGTGAGCCTGGTCGTGTCCGCACCCCTTTCCCAGCGCCTGGGAAGGGCACTGTCGGTTCGGCGGTGTGCGAAATGAGCGTGCCGGAGTTGCTGGGGGGCCGGTACCAGCTCGGCGAACTCCTCGGCATTGGCGGCATGGCCGAGGTGTACCGGGGGCGTGACCTCCGCCTCGGTCGGGACGTTGCGATCAAGATGCTGCGGGCGGGCCTTACCACGGACGCCACATTCCAGATGCGTTTCCGACGTGAGGCGCAGAACTCGGCATCGCTGAACCACCCGGCGATCGTCGCGGTCTACGACACCGGTGAGCGGATCTCGGTGACCGGCGAAGCCTGGCCGTTCATCGCCATGGAGTTCGTTGACGGCCGGACACTCAAGGAGGTGCTGGCGGTCGAACGCCGACTCATGCCACGCCGGGCGATGGAGGTCTGCGCGGACATCTGCACGGCGTTGGAGTTCAGCCACCGCCAGGGAATCATCCATCGGGACATCAAGCCCAGCAACGTGATGCTGTCGCGTCACGGTCAGGTGAAGGTTGCCGACTTCGGGATCGCCCGGGCCTACTTGCCCGGAAGGACCACGATGACGCGTACCAGCGCTGTGATCGGCAGTGTGCACTACCTCTCGCCGGAACAGGTGCGCGGTGACACCGCGGACTACCGCTCGGACGTCTACGCGGCAGGCTGCCTGATGTTCGCGCTGCTCTGTGGGCATCCGCCGTTTGTCGGCGAGTCCAAGACGGATGTCATGGACCAGCACGTACGGGACGACCCACCGCTGCCGAGTCATCTCAATCCCGACGTGGAGCAGTCGGTCGACGCGATCGTCCTCAAGGCGCTGGCGAAGGACCCGCTCGACCGTTACCAGAGCGCGGCAGAGCTGCGCGCCGATCTGCTTCGGGCGATAGCGGGGAGGCCGGTGACGGCGGCACTGCCGGAGGTCACCGAGCAGCCCTCGATCAACGTCCGGGGCCCCCGGTGGTACGAGACCTTCGCGTCCAAGCTCGGTGACACCAGCACGTTCACCGTCTGGCGATCGTTTGTGGTGGACAGGTGGGAACGGCAGGCATTCGGGCTCTCCTCGGCGCAACAGACCACCATGGGCTGGACCCCGCCGCGCACCGAGGACCTGGTCATCCGCGTTTATCCGTCCGCTGCCGGGGGCGCCGGGAACAGGGCGCTGCTCAGGGGCTCGGCCGGTGAGGTGGAGGTGCCGCTGCGGTTGCCGTCGGACCTGGCTGCGAATCTCGCACGGGCGAGTTCCGCGATCGATACCGCCCGCCTCGACCCGACGCTCTCGACCGCGGCGGACCTCGCGGCCGTACGGAAGCTGGGAACCGTACTGTTCGACGCGCTGTTGCACGGTGAGTCGAGGAGCCTGTACCGGGCCTGCCACCACGCGACCCGCTACGGCGGCGACCGGAGACCGGTCAACGCGGTGCTCCGGTTGGTGCTGCGGATGCCTTCGCCGGAACTGGCCGCGCTGCCCTGGGAGTTGATGTTCGACGACGAGACCGGGGCGCACGTCGCGCTGGAGCATCCGATCGTGCGTTACGTCGAGATGCCGGTGCCGGTGCGCGGCGGCGCGACGAAGCCACCGCTGTACGTCCTCGGTATGGTCGTCTCCCCGGACGACCTCGATCCGGTTGCGGTGGCAGCGGAGCGGGAGGCGATCGAGGAGGCGCTGCGCCAGTTCGTCCGGGACGGGCTCGTCCGGCTGAGCTGGGTGAACGGCCAGAC
This sequence comes from Micromonospora sp. NPDC050417, assembly GCF_044458865.1. NCBI lineage: Bacteria > Bacillati > Actinomycetota > Actinomycetes > Micromonosporales > Micromonosporaceae > Micromonospora > Micromonospora sp. NPDC050417. The sequence continues at coordinate 19,327 of NZ_JBITIH010000031.1, read as the reverse complement.
CTGGCAGGACCTGCAACGCAAGCTCTACAAGCGGCAGTACCACGCCCTGCATTTCGTCGGCCACGGGGGATTCGACGCGACCCGTGGGGAAGGATACGTCGCGTTCGCCAACAGTGAGGGCAAGGCGGACCGGGTGTTCGCCTCGGACCTCGGCGCGATCCTGGCCAACCAGAACGGGCTGCGCATGGTGGTGCTCAACACCTGTGAGTCCGCGCGGGACGACGGCATGCACGGCTACACCAGCACGGCCGAGGCGCTCGTACGGCGGGGAGTGAACTCGGTGCTGTCCATGCGCGACGTCGTCTCGGACCCGGTCGCCCGCAAGTTCGCGACAGTCTTCTACGAGGCCCTCGCCGCCTCGGCACCCATCGACGTCGCCGCGATGATGGCCCGGCTCGCGGTCCGCCGCGACGGTCTCGGCTCGCTGGAGTGGGGAACCCCGACCGTCTTCATGCGTTCTGGCAGCACACCCCTTTTTGAGAAGTGAGGAATGAGGCTGGATGTCCGACCAGTCAGTGTCCGTGGTGCACTTCGGTGTCGGCGATGATGGCGAAGCCGCAGAGGCGGTGGCGGAGACGCTACGGTCCCACGGGTTCACCGCCCGCGCTCTCAAAGCGCAGGCAAACCGTGGCGACGCCAGCAACCTTGCCCTGATCGTGTTGCTCGCTGTGCCCGTACACAGTTTCCTCTCGGCGCTGGGTGAGTCTCTCGGCAGCGCGACGGGTGAGGCGATGCACGCGCTCTTCGGAAGAATTCTCACCCGGCTCGGCAGCGGTCGGAGCGAACGACCGGTCGTCGTTATCCGGGATGCGACGCGGGGCATCGACGCGGAGATCAGCGCCGGGTTGCCGCCCGAAGCGTTCGAGAAGCTCAGCGAGCTGGCGACCGAGGATTCCGTCAAACTCCGCTACGACCCGGTGGCCGGCGCGTGGGTGGCCGTGGGCAGGTAGCGGACCCGTATTCAACCCGGGAGGCCGCTGATGGCAACTGTTCTGTTGGTCAGCCACGGGACCCACGGCGACGTCTGGCCGATGATCCACCTCGGTGCGGGACTGCGCGGACGGGGCCACCAGGTCACCCTGCTCACCCACGCCCCGTACGCCGACCCCGCGCGACGGACCGGCCTCGGCTTCGTGCCGATCGACACCGCCGAGGAGTACGCGGCCTACCTGGATGACGCCCGCCGGATCCTGCTCTCCCGGGTCGGCTCGCCGAGCCCGCCGGACCTGCTCGCGCACTACCACCGGACACACCTGTTCGGGCAGCTCCGAGCGGAGGTGGAGCACCTCTGCGAGCTGACCGTGCCGGGGGAGACCGTTCTGGTCGGTCGGCACACCTCGGGGCTCGCCCCACTGATCGCGGGGGAGCTACGGGACGTACCCGTCGCCTGGGTGGCGATGACCCCGGCGCAGCACCTGCTGCTGCCGGTCACCGAACACCTGCACCGGACCGCGCTCGCCGGACCGATCAACCATCTGCGGGCCGGGTTCGGCCTGGGGCCGGTCGACGACTGGGGCGCCTTCCTCGGCTCCGCCGACCTGCAACTCGGACTCTGGCCCCGGTGGTTCGACGCCGCCGGGGACCCGACCCCGGACCGGGTGGCGAAGGTCGGGTTCCTACTCGACAGCGCCGGTTCGCCTGACCCGGGACCGGTCCCTCCGGAGGTGGCCGAGTTGCTCTCCGGCGAGGTGCCACCGGTGCTCGTCGCGGGCAGCAGTGGACAGATGCTGCTGCACGACTTCTACTCGGCGGCGGTCCCCGCCGCCCTCGACGCGGGCCGTACGGTGCTGCTGGTGTCGCCGTACCGGGAACTGCTGCCGGCCACGTTGCCCGTCGGCGTGCACTGGTTCCGCTGGTTGCCGTACCGGTCGGTGATGCCCCGGGTGGCGGTCGTCGTGCACCACGGGGGAACCGGCACCATCGCCCAGTGTCTCGCCGCCGGGGTGCCGCAGCTGGTGCTGGCGCACAGCTTCGACCAGCCGGACACCGGTGCCCGGCTGCGCCGGCTCGGCGTGGGGGAGTGGCTGCCGTCGACCCAGTGGGAACCGGCGCGGGCGGCGGCGCTGATGCGCCGGCTCCTCGACGGACGCGACCACCGGGACCGGGCACTGCGGCTGCGGGCCGCCGTCGGACCCGCCTCGGTCGAGCAGGCCAGTCGCCGGATCGAGGCACTGCTCACCTCCGCGGACGCTACAGCTCGGTGACCACCACATCGAGCTGACGGGGCCGGCCGGCCCCGGCCGGCTGCTCCTCGACCGTGTACTTCAGGTCACGCAGCGCCTCGACCAGCGTGCCCGTGCTCCGTGGCGCCGCCCCGGCCAGCAGCAGGTCGCGGACCAGCCGCCCCTTGGTCGCCTTGTTGAAGTGGCTCACCACCGACCGCCGGGGCACGCCGTCGACGACCTGTTCGTGCAGCACCCGTACGGCGACCGTCCGTTCGGCGGTCCGCCCGGTGGGCCGCCACATCGCCCCGTACGCCCCGGAGCGCAGGTCGAGCACGGGTGCCCCGTCGGCTGCCTCGGCCACCACCGGATCCAACAACCCCCGCCAGTACGCCGTGAGCCCACCCACGTCCGGCAGGCTGACCCCGATCGCGCACCGGTACGCCGGAATCCGGTCGTTGACGCGCACCGCTCCCCAGAGTCCGGAGAAGACGAGCACGGACCGGCGTACCCGGGACCGGGCGGCTCCGGTCAGGGTGGCGATGTCCAGGGCGTCGTAGAGGACCCCGGTGTAGATCTTGGCTGCGGGCTGGGTCGGCGCGCTTCGCAGCCGGGCGTTGCGGCTGATCTCCTCGTCCTGACCCGGGCTCAGTCCGAGGACCGTCCGGGCCCGTTCCCGGTCGTCGCCCCCGCAGAGTCCGACCAGCGCGTCCAGCACCCGTTCCCGCCCCGGGTTCAGCTCCGGCAGGGTGAGCGTGTCGAGGTCCAGTGGGCGGCCGGAGCGGGGCGCGGTCTTCCCTTCCGACGGAGGCAGCAGGATCAGCACGTCCAGCAGCGTACGGCCTGCCGGTAGCGTCCCGACCAGCGACATCTTCCTGTTACACACCGTGGCCCTGGCTGTCACACGGGTGGCGGAGTTGCGTCATGTCCGTGCTCCGCCACCGGCTACGTCTGCCCGACGGTCATCCGCCGGCCCAGAATCGGCCACGGCGGCAACGCCTCGCCGCGCCGCCGCCGGAGGAGGAGAAGGTCGATGGGTAGGTTCAGGGGCCGCACGCCCCGGTGGACGTGTGGGGTCGCGTTACGACTCGGCCCGCTGTTGGCACCGCCCGTCCGGGTGGTCGTCAGCACACCGAACGCGCCGGGGGCACCGACCACGGTCCCCGACACCGTCACCCCGCGCGACTGACGGCCGTTTCCAGGGCGTGAACCGCCCCGCGGTGTGGGGGCGGGGCGGTTCACAACCAGTCGTTGCGGGCGACGAACCAGCCGAGCTGCATCCGCGTCGCGCTGCCGGTGACGTCCATCAGTTGGCGCAGGCGGCGCTGCACCGTACGCAGGGACATGCCGAGCTGTGAGGCGACCGCCTTGTCCGGCAGCCCGGTCATCAACAGTGAGAGGATCTGGCGGTCGGTCGCGGTCGGCAGGCTCCACCGGTCGACGTCGTCGATCGCGTCCATGCTCGGGGAGAGGCGCAGCGGTGTGGCCCGCTCCCACACTTCCGTGAAGAACGCGACCAGCACGTCGACCCAGGACGCGCCGCGCACCACCAGCGCCCACGGCTCGATCGTGCCGGTGCGTCCGGGAAACGACAGGAGTGCCACCCGGCGGTCCGCGACCGCGAGCTTGCCCGGTACGTCCGACGCGACCCGGGCCTGTTCACCGGCGGCGACCAGCGCCCCGATGTGGGAGCTCGCGTTCGGCCGCTCCAGGGCCCGCCGGTCGTAGACGACGCGGAACCGTACGCCCCGGCTGAGCAGGTCCAGTTCCGTCGGGTTGTCGTGGAACTCCCTGGCGTACGGCGGCCGGTCGAAGCCGAGCACCTCGTCCTGTGCTCCGCGCAGGAACTGCTCGAACGTCTGGCTGATCGTCGCCCCGCCGACCACCATATGGATGCCCTGGTCGAGCGGGTCGGTCGCGCGTTGCTGCTGCAACCAGTCGCGCAGCCCGATCCGGGCCTCCTGGAGTTCCCGCATCCGTTGCATCATCAACGAGTCGATCGCGAGATCGGGCGATGCGGCCTCGGCCCGACCGTCGACGGTGTGCACCAGCCCCGGGCGCTCCAGAGTCCGTACCGCCCGGTCGACCTCGGTGGGACTGACCGCGAGCCGACGCGCCAGCTCGCCGGCCGTGCCCGGCTGCCCGGACACGAGTTCGAGATATACCCGCTCCTCCAACTCGGTCAGACCGAACGCTGCCAGCATCTACCGCCACCCCACTCGACCGTCCACCAGGCAGTGGACCATGGAGAATCCTGGGGCGCTCCCAGAACTCAGTCAAGCGCCGTACCAGATCTTGCCCAGATCGCCGCGCACCGAGTGGACCCGCCGAGCCGCCCCGGCGGGCGCCCGGCATCAGTCGGGACGGATCGGTGTGAGGCCGGACTGAACGGCGAAGACCACCAGTTGGGCGCGGTCCCGGGCACCGAGTTTGACCATGGCGCGACCCACGTGGGTACGGACCGTAGCGGGGCTGACCACCAGTTCGGCGGCGATCTCGTCGTTGGAACGGCCGGTCGAGACCCAGGCGACGATGTCCCGCTCCCGGTCGGTGAGGCGCTCCAACGCCGGGTGTGGCGCGCCGGACGGGGTGCCCCGACCGGTGAACTGTTGGATCACCCGACGGGTCACCGACGGCGACAGCAGGGACGCGCCCTCGGCGACCACCCGCACCGCGTGCAACAGCTCGTCGGGAGGGGAGTCCTTGAGCACGAAACCGCTGGCCCCGTCACGCAGCGCCCCGAAGACGTAGTCGTCCAATTCGAACGTCGTGAGCATCACGACCCGAACCGTGGCGAGGGCCGGATCCGAGGTGATCTCACGCAGCGCGGCCAGCCCGTCGAGCCGGGGCATCCGGATGTCCATCAGCACCACGTCCGGCCTGGTTCGCCGGACCAGGTCGACCCCGTCCCGCCCGTCGGCGGCCTCACCGACCAGTTCGGTGTCGTCCTCACTTTCCAGCAGGGTACGCAGCCCCATCCGGACCAGGGCCTGGTCGTCGACGACCACGACGCGAATCATGACGGTGATCCTGGCACGTCGGCGGTGCCGGATCGGGTGTCCAGCGGCAGCCGGGCCCGTACCGCGAATCCGCCGTCGGCCTGGGGACCGGCCGCCAATTCGCCGCCGAGCGCCTCCACCCGGGCGCGCATGCCAGCGATGCCGCTGCCCGGCCGGTCGCCGCTGCCCGGCCCCACCGCCCCCTCGGACCGCTCGTCGGCCGGCACGACCGCGTTGTCGGCCGGATCGGCCCGGCCGTTGTCGGCGACCTCCAGGACCAGGTCCCCACCCTGACGGGCCACCCGCACCTGGGCCAGGGTCGCCCCGGCGTGCCGCAGGACGTTCGTCAGCGACTCCTGCAACACCCGGTACGCGGCCCCGTCCACCTCCGGCGACAGGTCGCCCACCCGGACGTCCGCCGTAACCTCCAGTCCACCGGTACGGATCCGGTCGAGCAGCACCCCCGCGTCGGCCAACCCCGGAGCGGGACGCCGGGGCGCCTCCTCGCCCCTGGGGTCGCGTAACACGTCGAGCTGGGCGCGCATCCCGTGCAGCGACTCCCGGCTGGTGGCCTGGATCGCCTTCAGCGACTCGCGGGCCTTGCCCGGGTTCCGCTCCAGCACGTGCAGCGCGACCCCGGCCTGCATCGCGATCACGGCGAGTCCGTGGCCGACCGAGTCGTGCAGTTCCTGCGCCATCCGCAGCCGCTCCTCCGAGACGGCGCGACGCGCGTGTGCGACCCGGAGCGCGATCTCGGACTCCCGGCGGATCCGCACCGCCACGCCGATCGCCGTCGGCAGCGCCACCGCCGCCGCCGAAATGACCAGCCAGTCCAGGTAGGGCCCACGGTCGCTGGTCGTGAGTTCGGCGCCGAACCGGACGGCGCCGGCCAGGTGCACGGCGAGGCCCAACCCGCCGTTCCAGAGCAGCGCCCGGCGCAGCGGCCAGCCGACGGCCGCCGCCGCGGCGGCGACCGGGACGGCGATGAGGATCGGTCCGACCGGATACCCCAGCGCCAGGTACGCCACGACCGACGCGCCGCAGCCGCCGAAGGCCACCTCCGGACGGCGGCGCGACGTCGCCGAGGCGAGCGCCGCGCACACCACCAGCGTGTACGCGAACCAGTCCGGCTCCCTGTTCCAGCCGGATTCGTCCGCACCGGCCGAGCCGGTGCCGAGCAGCCCGGCCACCAGGATCAGCAGCACCGGGGAAGCCGTCTCCCAGTGACGCCTCACATCGTCGGTACGCACCACTCCACCTCACTCCTGGTTACGCCCCGGTGGCACCTCGTCGCCGAGAATAGGCGCGTGGTGGCGCCGCCACATCGTCGCGCCGACGTACGTGCACTACGCAAGACCACGTACGCCGGTACCGGTGTCCGGTCGACGCGGAAGAACGCCCCTGGTTGCGACGCTTCCGGCATGACCGAAACAGTCGTGAGTACCGATCGGCTGACCAAACGGTACGGCGGTCGTACCGCCGTCGACAGTGTCAGCCTGACCGTCCGCAGGGGAGAGGTGTACGGCTTCCTCGGGCCGAACGGCGCGGGCAAGACCACCACCCTGCGTTTGCTGCTGGGCCTGATCAGGCCGACCAGCGGGACCGCGAGAGTGCTGGGCCACCGCCCCGGCGCCCCGGCGGCGACCGCCCGGACCGGAGCACTCATCGAGGGCCCCGGCTTCTACCCGTACCTGTCCGGGCGGGACAACCTCCGGGTGATGGCCCACTACCGGGGACTCACCAGGAATGATGTGGACCTCGCGCTCGCCCGGGTCGACCTGACCAGCCACCGCCGCTCGGCGTTCCGCTCCTACTCGCTCGGTATGAAGCAGCGACTGGGTGTGGCGGCGGCACTGCTGGGCAACCCCGAACTGCTGGTGCTCGACGAGCCGACCAACGGGTTGGACCCCGCCGGCATGGCCGACCTGCGGCAGTTGCTCGTGGACCTGGCCGGCCAGGGACAGACCGTACTGATCTCCAGCCACCTGCTCGGCGAGGTGCAGGAGATCTGCGACCGGGTGGGGGTGATCCGGGACGGGCGACTGATCACGGAGAGCACCGTCGCCGAGGTACGGGGCACCGGCTCGCTCCACGTCCGCGCCGAGCCGACCGGGATCGCCCTTGCCGTGGCAGCGCGGATCGTCGGCGACCACGCGGTCACCCTCACCGTGCAGGGGATCCGGATCGACGGTGACACCTCCCTCGCCCCGGGGATCGCGAAGGCGCTCGTCGGGCAGGGGGTTCTCCTGCACGAACTCCGGGTCGCCGAACGGACCCTCGAAGAGGTCTTCTTCGAACTCACCACGAACGCATCCGCACCGGCTGGGGCCGGGGCGAGGAGGACGGGATCATGAACACGCTCCGTGGACCGGCGTCGTTGCTCGCCAGCACCCGTGCCGAACTGCTGCGCCTGGGCAGGTGGCCGGCACTCTGGGCCGTACTGGGCGTCGGGATGGCGGTGGACATCCTGTTCGGTTACGTCTTCGACTACGTCGGCTTCCGCAACGGCGGCGGTTCGGCAATGAACGAGGGCATGCCGCCCGAGCAGTTGTTACAGGATCTGTTGCCGGTCGGCGTACCGGAGAACACGCTCGCCGGCACACCCATGTTCGGCGCCCCGCTCCTGCTGATCCTTGGCGCGCTGGCGATCGGCGGCGGGTACGGCTGGGGAACCTGGAAGACGGTCTTCACCCAGGCATCCTCCCGCGCGTCGGCCTGCGGCGGCACGCTCACCGCCCTCGGTGCCGTGGTCGTCGCCCAGGTCGCGGCGACGTTCACGGTCAACTTCGGGATAGCCACGCTCGTCGCCGGGGTCGAGTCCCAGCCGCTGCGCTGGCCGCCCACAGCCGAGGTGGCGTCGGCGTTCGGTGCCACCCTGCTGATGTACGTGATGTGGGCCGCCGCAGGGGTCCTGGTCGGCGTCCTGACCCGCAGTCCAGCGCTCGGTGTCGGCCTCGGTCTGGTGTGGTCGCTCGCGGTGGAGAACCTGCTGCGCGGGGTCGCGAACGTGTGGGAACCCGTCGAGGCCGTCAGCAACGTCCTCCCCGGTACGGCGGCCGGCTCACTCGCCGGGGCGCTCGGCGCGCGTACGTTCGCCGACGAGGGTGTCCCGGGAGTGCTGGCGATCCTCGACGGTGGTCCCGCCACCCTCCTGCTCGCCGGATACACCGTCGTCTTCGCGGTCGCCGCCGCTCTGCTGCTCACCCGGCGGGACCTGGCCTGAACGTTGCTCGCCAACCGCCGCACCCGGGCGGGCGCGCCGCTGGCGCCGCCGAAGCCGGAACCGACCCCGGCTTCGGCGGCGCTACTCGGCGCTTCGTGTCCGGTCGACCTCCATCGAGCTGCGGCTGGTCGTCCGCTCCGGTACCAGTCCGTCGATGAGCTGGTCGAGTAGACGGTCGAAGCTGGACGGTGCCCGGCCGCTGCTGCTGGAGAGCACCTCGGCCAGGCGGGGATAGTCGCCACCGCGTACGACCGTGTGCAGGTAGCGAACCTGTGCGGCCACCGACTCCTGTGGTTGGCGGCCGTCACGCTCCTGGGCGACCTCCTGCGCGACGTAGTTCGCGACGAAGCCGGTGAGCAGTGCGACGACCTCCAGCTTCGACTGGCTGTCGAGATCGGTGTCGGCGAGCGCGGTGAGCGCGTATTCCATGGCGGCGAGGGTGTTGGGGCCGAGGGTCTGCCGGAAGGCGAGCGCCGACGGCAGCCACGGGTGTCGCCGCATGATCGCCCGTTGGGTCTGGGCGAGTTGGCGCAGGTCGACGTGGCAGTCGCCGCTGGCCGGGGGCAGTTCGTCCTCGCCGCTCGCCTGGTCGATCATCAGTTCGAGCAGGGTTTCCTTGTCCGGTACGTAGCTGTAGAGCGACATCGCGCCGGCGCCGATGTCGGTGGCGACCCGGCGGATGGTGACGGCGGGGAGCCCTTCGGCGTCGGCGACCGCGATGGCGGCGGCGGTGATCTCCGTACGGGTGTGGGTCGGTGGCCGGCCGAGCCGGGAGCCGCCGGGGCGCAGCCACAGTGCCTCGGGATCGACGGCGCCGCCGCCTGTCGGTCGTGCCCGGCCCACGTGTCCTCCTCCGCTCGGTCCGGCGCCCCATTATGCGACAACCACTATTTTGGTACGTCGTACGGAAGTTTCTCCGGTTACTCGGACGGGGCCGCCGACCCGTCGGAGGCGGGCAGCGGTGCACCGGTCTCCAGCAGGCTCTTCAGGCTGGAGAGCAGCTCAGGCCAGCCGTGTTGGACGCCCTCGCGGATGGCGCTGCCGGGCTCGAAGCCGCCGTGCGTGACGGTCAGCTTGACCATGTCGCCGACTGGCTCGATCTCGAAGGTGACCGTCGAGCGCGGTTCGGCGCTCATCTGGGCGAAGAGCTCTTCGCTCATGTCGTGCGCGCGGGCGAACTCGGGGCTGATGGTGTGCCAGGTGTAGGAGAGTCGACGGTAGGGGTCGGCTTCGAGCACGACCTGCTCGGGGTCGGCCATCCGTACGCCGCTCTCCTCCCAGACCATGGTCGAACCCGTGGTCCACTCCGTTTCGAAGGCGACGCCCCAGTAGCGGCGGGTGAACGCGGGATCGGTCAACGCCTGCCAGAGCCGTTCGGGGGTGGTGCTGATGTAGTTCGTGTAGACGAATTCGAGGTCGCTCACGGGCTTCTCCTCCAGTGCTCGCTTCAGGTCCGCGAGCACGTGCACCCGCTCGCGGTGGTACTGGTTGATCCAGCGTTCGGTGATGGCGTTGATCGGTGCGGCGTTGAGGTAGTGCAACTTCTCGCGGCCCTGCCACACCGGGGTCACCAGGTTGGCCGACTCCAGCACTGCCAGGTGTTTGCTGACCGACTGTCGGGCCATGTCGAGTCCGGTGCACAACTCACGCAGGCTCTGGCCGTTGCGGGCGTTCAGACTGTCCAGCAGCCGGCGGCGGCTGGCGTCGGCCAGCGCCTTGAACACCTCGTCCATCTCTTCGGTCCCTCCGAACAGGCAGCCTTTTGGCTGCCTGAAGATATGCAGCCTTTCGGCTGCATGTCAAGTCGGGGAGGGCCCATTACGAGCTGCGGTCGGTCGCTACCGACCCACCCGTACGGCGATCGCGAGGAACCGGTCCACGGCGTCGTCATACCTGGTCAGGTGCCATCCGGTAAGCCCGGCCGAGGTGCGCAGCGGTTCCTCTGACAGTGGCTCGTCGGGGCGGACCGGGCGGCCGTGTCGGGCAGCCAGCGCGGCCCGACCGGAGGGATGGAAGAGGACCAGGAGCCCGCCCGGACGGGTGATCCTGGCAAGTTCGCGCAGACCGGCGTCAGGCTCCGGCAGGTGCATGACCAGCCCCGCCGCGAAGACCGCGTCCACCGCCCCGTCCCGGATGGGCAGTTGCCGGGCATCGCCGAGCACCAGGGTGGCGAGCCGTTCCCGGGCATGGGTCCGCGCGACGGCGAGCATCTCCGGGGTGAGGTCCAGTCCGATCACACTGCCGTACGAGCCCACGGCCTCCCGCAGTGCCGGAAGCGCGCGACCGGTGCCGCAGCCGACGTCAACCACCGATCCGCCCCTGGGTAGATCGGCCTCGGCAACGGCGGCGGCGTACGCCGGCAGGTCGTCGCCGAACTTGGTGTCCCAGGTCCGGGCGCGGATGGCGAAGAACGCCCGCGACTCGCTGAGGTACCAGAGATCGTGGGCTACCAGTCGGGAGTCGAGGTGACGGATCACCGGCCAGAGCGGGTCGTGCAGATCCACCACGATGTCGCAGCCGTTGTCGTGGTCACCCCGGGCGGACCGGCCTGCCGGTGGCCTCCGCAACCAGATCACCACGTCCCACTTCCCGGTCGGCGGACGCTCGCGCCACCGTGGGCCGTCGGCGAGCGCGACGAGCTCCGGGCCCTGTTCGGCCCGCCAGGAGTCCTCCGTCGCCAGCGGTGCGGTGTCGGTCAGCCGGACACAGGGGCGCCCGAACCCGTGCAGGGCGGCGGCGAGCCGATCGGCGACCAGTTCGGCGTACGCGTCGAAGCCGTCGACCACGACGGTGACCGCGCCCGACGGGATGGCGTGGCTCAGGTGGTCCAGGACCTCGGCCCACCGACGTGCCTGCTGGTCGGTCATCGACTCGGGGACCGCTGACGGCACCGCTTCACCAGCCATGTATCCATCATGCAGATGCGGCGGGGTATTGGCCAGCTTCATGGAAGTTGCCAGCCGATAGGGCTGTTCCTCATAGCAGATGCGGGGCACTAAGGTAGCCGTGTCCCGCATCGCTATCGAGGAAGGACCAACTCGTGGGAGCACGACGGTTCCGCACCGCCCTGGCCGGACTCGCCGCACTTGTGGTGCTCGCCGTGTCCGGCTGCGGCGACAGCGCCGACACCGCCAGCCCACAGCCGGGCGGCAGCAGCTCAGGGGTTACCGGCAGCGTCACCGTTTTCGCCGCGGCGTCGCTGACCGAGTCGTTCACCACCATCGGCAAGGACTTCGAGGCGGCCAACCCCGGGGTGAAGGTCACCTTCAGCTTCGCCGGCAGCTCCGCCCTCGCCACCCAGATCAACCAGGGCGCCCCCGCCGACGTCTTCGCCTCCGCCGCACCCGCGAACATGAAGACCGTCACCGACGCCGGAAACGGCGACGGCAGCCCGACCACCTTCGTGAAGAACCAGCTCGTCATCGCCGTGCCGAAGGGCAACCCCGACGGCGTCACCGGACTGACCGACCTGACCACACCCGATGCGAAGGTCGCCCTCTGCGCCGAGCAGGTGCCCTGCGGCGCGGCGGCCAAGAAGGCCCTCACCGCCGCCAACGTCAAACTCACCCCGGTCACCCTGGAACAGGACGTCAAGGGTGCACTGTCCAAGGTGAAGCTCGGCGAGGTCGACGCCGCCCTGGTCTACCGGACCGACGCCAAGGCATCCACCGCCGACGTGGACGGCATCGAGTTCCCCGAATCGGCCGGCGCGATCAACGACTACCCGATCACCGTGCTGAAGAGCGCCCCGAACAAGACCGGCGCGCAGGCGTTCATCGCCTACGTGCTCTCCGACGCCGGTAAGTCCGTGCTCATCCAGGCCGGCTTCCAGGCACCCTAGACCCGATGCCCCTCGTAGACGGTTCCAACGTGACGGCGCGGCCGGTGCAGGCCGCGCCCTCACCCCCTCGTCGGCGCGCCGGACGGACCCCGGTCGCGCTGCTCGTACCCGCCGCCATCGGCCTGCTCTTCCTGGTTCTGCCGCTGGTCGGACTCCTGGTCCGGACACCATGGAGCACCCTGCCGCAGCGACTGGCCGAACCCGGCGTACTCACCGCACTGCGACTGTCGCTACAGACCGCCACCCTCGCCACGGTCTTCTGCCTGGCGGTCGGCGTACCCCTGGCCTGGCTCCTCGCGCGCATCGAGTTCCCCGGCCGCCGAGTCGTACGCGCCCTCGTCACCGTGCCGCTCGTCCTGCCGCCGGTCGTCGGGGGAGTCGCGCTGCTGCTCGTCTTCGGCCGCCGGGGCCTGCTCGGCGGCTGGCTCGACTCCACCTTCGGCATCACCCTGCCGTTCACCACCACCGGTGTCGTCCTCGCCGAGGCGTTCGTCGCCATGCCGTTCCTGATCATTGCCGTCGAGGGGGCGCTGCGCGGCGCGGACACCCGCTACGAGGAGGCCGCCGCCACCCTCGGCGCGGGCCGCTGGACCACCTTCACCCACGTCACGCTCCCGCTCGTCGCACCCGGCATCGCCGCCGGTGCGGTGCTCTGCTGGGCCCGTGCACTCGGCGAGTTCGGTGCCACCATCACCTTTGCCGGCAACTTCCCCGGCCGGACCCAGACCATGCCGCTCGCCGTCTACCTCGCCCTGGAGACCGACCTGGAATCGGCGATCGTCCTCAGCCTCATCCTGCTCACCGTCTCCGTCGCGATCCTGGCCAGCCTCCGCGACCGATGGATCACCAGCCCATGAGCACTCCCGCCCCGATCACCTCACCGCCCGCGACCGGTCAGCCCGACGCCCCGATGCTCGACGCCCACCTCGTCGTCGACCGGGGCACCTTCCGCCTCGATCTGGAGTTGCGGGTCGAGGCCGGCGAGGTCGTCGCCCTGCTCGGCCCGAACGGCGCCGGCAAGACCACCGCCCTGCGTACGCTCGCCGGCCTTGAGCCACTCGGCGACGGGCACATCACGCTCGGTGGCGTCGACCTCGACCGGCCCGCCCAGCGGACCTGGCTACCCACCGAACGCCGCCCGATCGGCGTGGTCTTCCAGGACTACCTGCTCTTCCCACACCTGAGCGCGGTGGACAACGTCGCGTTCGGACCCCGACGGCACGGCGTCGACCGGCGCACCGCCCGGGAACAGGCGACCGGGTGGCTGCACCGGATGGGACTGGCCGAACACGCCCGGCGCAAGCCCCGGCAACTCTCCGGCGGGCAGGCCCAACGGGTGGCGCTGGCCCGTGCGCTCGCGGTCAACCCCGCGCTGCTGCTGCTCGACGAACCACTGGCCGCGCTCGACGCCCGTACCCGGCTGGACACCCGGGCCGAACTGCAACGCCACCTCGGCGAGCACGTCGGCGCCACGCTCCTGGTCACCCACGACCCGCTCGATGCCCTGGTGCTCGCCGACCGGCTGATCATTGTCGAGGAGGGCCGGATGGTGCAGGAGGGCGACGCCGCCACCATCACCGCCCGACCCCGTACGGACTACGTCGCCCGCCTCGTCGGACTCAACCTCTACCGGGGTCGTGCCGACGGTCTGACCGTCCGGGTCGGCGACGACTTTTCGCTCACCGTCGCCGACCGGCTCGACGGAGACGCCTTTGTCGCCTTCCCGCCCTCGGCCGTCGCACTGCACCCGAACCGCCCCGACGGCAGCCCCCGCAACACCTGGCCGGCCACCATCACCGGCATCCAACGCCACGGGGACAACCTGCGGGTCCAACTCGACGGGCCGATCGGAGTCGCCGCCGACATCACCCCGCTCGCCGCTGCCCAGCTTCGACTCGCGCCCGGCCAACCCGTCTGGGCGGCGGTCAAGGCGACCGAGACCCGCGTCTACCCCGCGAGCGCCCGTTGACCAGCGCCTGCGCGGCGACTCCGACGTGTCCGGCGCTCGTTACTCGAACTCGTAGTCGTACCGGGTGCGCCAGCCGCGCGGCCACAGGTTCCTGGCCCACGCGAGTGGGTTCATCCCGACCGGCTCGGGACCGAGCAGATTGCGGGCCACAAAACGTTCCGCGGCCGGCGACGATTCGGCCTGCGGGTCGTGCTGCTGGCCCAGAGCCAGGATGTCGTCGAGGACAGGTGAGTTCACCCGGCCGGCGGAGAGCCAGATCGCGATCTTCGCGTACGCGTTGACGAGTTCGTGTCGCCCCACCAGCAGCAGCGCGATCGGAGCGACCAGGCCCAGCAGGTACAGCCAGGAGAAGCGCCAACCGAGGACCCCCACCAGCGCGCAGGTCGGTACGAAGAGCGAGATACGGAACTGTGCCTCGGCGATCCACCGGTCGAATTCGCCGTGTAGTTCCGGCTCGGCACCGATCAGCCGCTCCACCGTCGGTTCCAGATCCCGCAACACCCGCGCGACCTTACGGTCCACGTCGAACATCGATTCCGCGATCGCGTTGTCCAGCGCCGGGTACTCGACCAGGAGGTCGGTGATCGTGGTGGAGGCCGGGACCAGCACCACCCGGTCGGGATGCCGAACCGGAAGGGTCTGCCGTGCCTTGTCGATCATCCGGTGGCAGTGGTCGCGGTAGTCGACGGCGGTGCGGTAGTGCTCGACCGCACGCTTGCGGATCATGTCGAAGAGTGGCCGGCTGATCGACCGGGGACCGGGGCAGCGCATGCTGGCGTCGATCCGCCGGAGTCCGCCGGCCCGAGCCAGGGTGACGACGTTCCGGTGGCCCCATCCGCTGGCCAGCAGGCGCGGCTCCAACAACCTGTTCGTCGTGTTCGAGATGATCCCGATGATGTACGCGCAGACGCTGACCGCGCCGAGCAGGACCGTCTTTCCGAGCCAGTTGCCGAGGTCGATCAGGCTCTGGAAAGCGGGCGGGTACGGCTGGAGCGAGAGAAGGTCCTCGCCAATGGCGATCCAGACTGCCAGCACCCACACGTACCCCGCTATCAGCGGCGCACGCACCTCTCGGAATCCGGGCAACAGATTAGCGAGCAACGTCGGCCTCTTTCCGTCAATTTCGGAGCGGCCGGAAGCCTACAACGGACGGACGCCGAACATGGGGACAGCTTGCGGGAAACAGGAACAGACAGAGGTGCGTGCCGGGCCGCGCAGGGGCGGCCCGGCAGGTGTCACGAAGAGTTCAGATCATCCAGCGGTTGCGCCGGACGAGGGCGAGACGGGCCCAGAGCCGTCCGAGGCCCCAGGTGTGCCCGGCGTACGCGGCGGCGAGCACCACCAGGACGACGGCGTAGACGAGGTGATAGTCGGTGATCGGGTTCGTCGACCCCGAGGGCTCGCCGCTCGCGGTGAACCGGGCGAGGGGGAACTCGGCGAACCACATCATGGCCATGATGAGCGCGCCGGAGCCGGCCGCGATGCGCAGGCCGATGCCGAGGACGAGGGCGATGCCGACGGCGGCCATCCCGGCCATGAAGAGGGTGTCGGCCCACCAGGTCCCGGCGATCGTGTGGGCGATCGACTGCATCGGCCCGACCTCGACGTGGGACAGGAAGCCACCGGTCGGCGAGGCACCGTTGATCCAGGACCGTTCGGCGGGTGTGGAGTAGGCGAGTCCGAAGGTCTTGTCCAGGAACGCCCACAGGAAGACGAAACCGGTCGTGATCCGCAGGACGGCCAGAGCGCGGGCGGCGGTGCTGGTGAGCATGTGGCCGGGGAAGGCGGCGTGTTCGAGAGCGTGCGCCGGGACGTTGGTCGAAGCCCTGTCGCTGTTCGTGTGGGTGGTCATCGCTGCCTCCGGGATCGGGGTCTTCTCTGTTGGCCCCCTCACCTTCGCTCACCCGGCTGCCGCCGCACCCGGGCCGGAACGCCCCACTGGGTCGGGACCAAAGTCCCGACTCCCGCGATGTACCCGTAGCGCGTGCAGGTTGTGGACGACGAGGAAGGCCGTGACGGTGCCCAGGAACACCCACGGCAGGTGACCGAACCGGTCGCTGGTCGGCTGGGCGCCGATCAGGGCGATGCCGTGAGCCAGAGCGCGGGCGTGTAGGCGGGTGCGAGGAATCCGGCGGTTCGTGTGCTCCAGCCGTTGGTCGGATGCCACACCTGATCACCCGTCGGAGCCCTGCGTATAAAGCTCATCCTCACTGACGACCGGTGTGATGGTGTCCTCAGGACGCCCGACCCGCGCGGCCGAGCCGAACATGGGCCCACGTGCCGGATGTACGGGAGCGAAGGCGGCGAAACCCTGCTGTCGTGGGATGTCGTCGTACACCGCCTCCATACCGCCCTGGATCAAGTACGTCTCATGCCAGAACCCGGTGCCGCCGCTGTCGCGCAGGAAGTTGCGCCACCAGTGCCGATGCGGTTCGGAGCGTGCCCAGGACAGCAGTGAAGGCAGGTCCCGCCAGTACTGGCGGATGCCGACATGCATGGGGAACAGTGACCACAGCAGCGGCTCGTGCTGAAGCAGGCCCTCCGGTTTGTCGGTCGCGGACCGGCCGATCTGCGGGCCGTAGCCCATCAGCGTTCGCAGGCCGTAGAGCCGGTTGACGCGCATGCCCAGATACACGACCACGAGGTCCGGATACGGTGAGAGGTCGACGGTCTGCCGATTGACGCGGGTAGGCATCACAGGCTCTCCTTGGCTTGGTGTGCGATGAGACCGAATCTAGGTAGCGGTACTGAATGGGTACTTGACATCGGCCGGAACGCGGTAGCGCCTCGGCGCGCCGCGTCGTCGTTCACGCGACAGCCCGATCACGCCGGAGCGTGTAGGCCGGGGCGAGGGTTCCGGCATACAGGAGCAGACCGCCGGTGGTGAGGGCGAAGCCGGCCCAGACGGTGGACAGGGTTCCCCAGCCCGCGTCGAGGGTGAGCGCACCGCCGATCGCCCCGAGGGCGTTGGCGAGGTTGAGGGCGGCGAGGTTGAGGGCGCCCATGAGCGTCGGTGCGTCCGGCGCGAACCCGGTCAGCCGGACCTGGATGGTGGGGATCGCGGCCATCATGGTCGCGCCGACGCCGAACAGGCAGGGCAGCAGAACCACCAGGTTGCCGCCGGCGACGCCGATCAGTACGAGGAGCACCAGAACGCCGCCGTAGCCCCAGATCAGGCCGCGGTGCTCGTACCGGTCGGCCATGCGCCCGCCGACCTGGTTACCGACTGCCATGCCGAGACCGAACACGGCGAGCGCGATCGGGATGAGGGAGGCGTCGCGCCGTACGGCGTCGGTGACGAACGGGCCGATGAACGTGTACACGGCGAAGATGCTGGAGATGCCGAGTGCCGCGACGGTGACCATCAGCCAGACGTTGCCCCGGCGCAGTGCCCCCAGTTCGTCGCTGATGGGTCTGCCGCGCAGGTCCTCCGTACGGGGCAGCCAGGCGACGAGGGCGGCGCCCGCGAGCAGGCCGACGGCCACCACCGTCCAGTACATGACGCGCCAGCCGGCGTGCTGGCCGACGAAGGTGCCCAGTGGCGACCCGACGATGGTGGCGACGGTCAGCCCGCTCATCACGGTGGCGAACGCCTTGCCACCCCGTCCCGGGCCGTACACGTACGCGGCGACGACGGCCCCGGCGCCGAAGAACGCACCCTGCACGCTGCCGGCGAGGAACCGGAACACGACAAGCAGCGTGATGTCCGGGGCCAGCGCGGACAGCCCGTTCCCGGCCAGGAAGAGCACGACCAGGCCGAGCAGCAGGGTGCGTCGGTTGACCCGGGCGGCGAGCAGGGTGATCGCGGGCGAACCGACGATTACCCCGAACGCGTACGCGGTGATCGCGTACGTGGCGATCGGGATCGACACGTCCAGGTCGGCGGCGAACAGCTGGATGATGCCGTTGCTGCCGAACTCGCCGGTACCGATCGCGAAGGTGCCCAGCGCCAGCGCGAACAGCGTCAGCTTCGGGTGGCGGATCGGCGAGGTCGCGGTGGTGTGCCGCACCTCCTCGGCAGCGCACTGCCCTTCGTTGGCACGTTGATGCATGGTCAGTCCTCGTCGGCCGGAGGGGGTACGGACGCCGCGGGCCGCGGTTCGGACACGGGCTGCGCCGACCGAATCTGCGACCCCGCCCAGGCGTCGGGAAGGTCAGCGCGCGGCGCGCGTGATGAGGTCGGCCGTCACTGCCGGCTGCGAGATCATCGCGACGTGCGAGGCACCGACCTCGCGGACCTGCGAGCCCGCCCGCCGTGCCATGAACCGCTGCGCCGCCGCCGGGAGCACCTGGTCGTTGCGGGCCACCAGGTACCAGGAGGGGATCGCCTTCCACGCCGGCGCACCGGACGGCTCACCGAGCGTGCGGGCGTCGGCGGGCCGCTGCCCGGCCCACATGAGGGCGGTGGTCGTCCTCGGGACGTCGGCGGCGAACACGTCGCGGAAGACGTCCTTCTTGATGTAGCCGTCGACGAGCCCTTCACCGTAGGGACGGAAGTCCAGCGCCGCCTCGTTCAGCCTGCTTCCCAGGTACTTCGTCTGCAGGCCCAGCAGCGTCTCACCCGCGTCGGGGACGAACGCGGCCACGTAGACCAAGGCCTTGACGTTCGCGTTGCCGGTCGCCGCGTTGCTGATGACGATCCCGCCGTACGAGTGCGCGGCGAGAACCACCGGCCCGTTGATGGTGGCGAGGATGCTCGCCAGGTAGGCCGCGTCGGCCGACACGCTGCGCAGTGGGTTCGCCGGTGTGATGACCGGGTACCCATCGCGGATGAGCCGGGTGGCCACGTCGTTCCACCCGGAGGCGTCGGCGAACGCGCCGTGCACCAGGACGACGGTGGGTTTGGGCCGGTGAGCGTGTGCGACGGGCGCGCCGAGGAACGCGCCTGTCGCCACGGCGGCGGTACCGGTCAGCAGGGTTCGTCGTGTCGTCATCGATAACCTTTCGTCGGGTTCGTCAGCGTCGATCGGGGGCAGCGTAGGATCGGTGCACTTGACGTTCGCTGAACGGACGATTCACTCGCCGTCAAGTACGGCGAGCTAGACGAGTAAGTCCTAACGACCCCGGGGTGTGGGCATAGGCGAAGGGTGTTGAAGATCCGTTTGTGACGACAGACCTCAACACCCTTCTGAC
>NZ_JBITIH010000030.1:0-73116 GCF_044458865.1 Micromonospora sp. NPDC050417 | reverse complement strand
CGGAAGCTAAGCCCTCCAGCGCCGATGGTACTGCACTCGGGAGGGTGTGGGAGAGTAGGACGCCGCCGGACAATTTTTCTAGTTTGGGCCACCCCTATCGGGGTGGCCCAAACTTGTTTTCGGGGTTGAACCGGTAACGACAATCGCGGCAGATCGGTTCTTTCGCAGACGCCGGCAACGGAGGACGTACCTGCGTACCGTGTTGTCGTTCAGTTGCGGGTCTGTACGCCGTTTCGGATACTCAGCATCAGCGGCGCCGCCTCGTCGACCCCGCGTCCGGGAAACATCGCCATCCCGACGCTGCCATGGTCGGCCCACCCGCAGACCGTCAACGTGTCGCCCTGGCCGCTGGTCCCGCACTTCAGCACCCCGCCGAGATCACCCGCGGGCTGCCCGCGCAATCCGGCGATCTTGCCGGAGTCGTCCGCCACGAGTCTGAACAGCCGATCCAGGTCCTTCTCCGGCTGCCAGATCAGGGTCGTACCGCCGAAGAACAGGACCGGCCGGTCGGCCTGGGTCGGGTCGGTATAGATCGCCCCGGTGCTCTCGTCGAGCTGGATGTCGGCGGCCAGACCGGTGCGGAGGTCGTCGATCGTTCCTCTGGCTCGGGCGCTCTCGTCCAGGGCCAGCCCCGCGACCTGGGCCGGAATCGCCAACGTGGTGTCCTTCTGCTGGGCGACCCGCCACCCGAAACTGCCCAGCACCGCGGCGCCGGCGACTCCGACGAGGAGGGCGGCACCGAGCACGATCAGGCGCCGCCGAGACATAGGCCCCGACCGGCTCTCGTCGGGTTCGTCCTCAAGCCCGAAGCCTGGGGTGATGTCGAAGGGTTCCGGCGTGACGTCGACCGGCGCCGAATCGGCGGCCGAGGGACGGTCGAAGAGATTCGCGTCGGACATAGCCGCCACCGTAGCCCAACCGGTGGTGGTGCACGTCGGGCCCGCCCGGGGCCTCCGTAGACTTTCAGGGTGACCGAGACACTGGATACCCAACGCACGGCCGTTCCGTCCCTCTCCGCGCAGTACCAGCCGGGCGAGGTAGAGCAGCGACGGTACGAGCAGTGGGTAGCCGCCGGCCACTTCCGTGCCTCAACGGAGAGCGACAAGCCCCCGTTCACCATCGTCATCCCGCCGCCGAACGTCACCGGCTCACTGCACATGGGTCACGCCCTCGACCACACCGTGCAGGACGCTCTCATCCGGCGTAAGCGGATGCAGGGGTTCGAGGCGCTCTGGCTGCCGGGCATGGACCACGCCGGCATCGCCACCCAGAACGTGGTCGAACGACAGCTCGCCGCCCAGGGCCTCTCCCGCCACGATCTCGGCCGGGAGAAGTTCGTCGAGCGGGTCTGGCAGTGGAAGGCGGAATCAGGCGGGGCGATCCTCGGCCAGATGCGCCGCCTCGGTGACTCGGTCGACTGGGACCGCGAGCGTTTCACCATGGACGAGGGGCTCTCCCGGGCCGTACAGACGATGTTCAAGCGTCTCTACGACGACGGCCTGATCTACCGCGCCGAGCGCATCATCAACTGGTGCCCGCGCTGCCTCACCGCCCTGTCCGACATCGAGGTCGAGCACACCGACGACGACGGCGAACTGGTCTCCATCCGTTACAGCGACGAGGTGGTGGTCGCCACCACCCGGGCCGAGACGATGCTCGGCGACACTGCGGTTGCCGTACACCCCGATGACGAGCGCTACCGGCACCTGATCGGGACCGAGGTCGAGGTACCCCTCACCGGTCGCCTCATTCCGATCGTGGGAGACGAACACGTCGACCCCACCTTCGGCACCGGCATGGTCAAGGTGACGCCGGCGCACGACCCGAACGACTTCGAGATCGGCCAGCGGCACCACCTGCCCTCGCTGACGATCATGGACGAGCGTGGGGTGATCACCGCCCCCGGACCGTTCGAAGGGCTGGACCGGTTCGAGGCCCGCCCGGCGATCGTCGCGGCGCTGCGCGCCGACGGGCGGATCGTGGCGGAGAAGCGGCCGTACGTGCACGCGGTCGGGCACTGTTCCCGGTGCCGTACGACGGTGGAGCCCCGCCTCTCCCTCCAGTGGTTCGTCAACACCACCCCGCTCGCCCAGGCGGCCGGCGACGCGGTCCGGGACGGACGGGTCCGGATCGAACCGGCCGAGCTGGCCAAGCGCTACTTCGCCTGGGTCGACAACATGCACGACTGGTGCATCTCCCGCCAGCTCTGGTGGGGGCACCGGATCCCCGTCTGGTACGGCCCGGACGGCGAGGTCGTCTGCGTCGGACCGGACGAGGAGCCGCCGAGCGGGGCGGGCTGGCGTCAGGACGAGGACGTACTCGACACCTGGTTCTCCAGCGGACAGTGGCCGTTCTCCACCCTCGGCTGGCCCGAGCGGACCGCCGACCTGGAGAAGTTCTACCCGACCAGCGTCCTGGTCACCGGGTACGACATCCTCTTCTTCTGGGTCGCCCGGATGATGATGTTCGGCCTGTACGTGATGGACGGCCGCCCGCCCTTCGACGTGATCGCACTGCACGGCATGGTCCGCGACCAGTACGGCAAGAAGATGTCGAAGTCGTTCGGGAACGTCATCGACCCGCTCGACTGGATCGACCGCTTCGGCGCCGACGCGACCCGGTTCACCCTCGCCCGCGGCGCCAACCCCGGCGCCGACGTCCCGGTCAGCGAGGAGTGGTGCCAGGGATCCCGGAACTTCTGCAACAAGCTCTGGAACGCGACCCGGTTCGCCCTGCTCAACGGGGCCAACGTCGACGGGCCGCTACCCGAGCCGGCGCGACTCTCCCCGGTCGACCGGTGGATCCTGTCCCGGTTGCAGCACGTGGTGGCCGAGGTCGACGAGCAGTTCGAGGCGTACGAGTTCGCCAAGGTTTGTGACACGCTCTACCACTTCGCCTGGGACGACGTCTGCGACTGGTACGTCGAACTGGCCAAGCCGGTGCTCGCCGCCGGTGGTGAGTCGGCCGAGACCACCCGGCGGGTGCTCGGACACGTACTCGACCAGGTGCTGCGTCTGTTGCACCCGATCGCACCGTTCGTCACCGACGAGCTGTGGAGCGCCCTGACCGGGCGAGAGACGGTGCAGACCGCGAGCTGGCCGGTGACCGAACCGGCGCTGGTCGACGACGCCGCCGAGGCGGAACTGGCCATGTTGCAGCGGGTGGTGACCGAGATCCGCCGGTTCCGCTCCGACCAGGGGTTGCGGCCGGCGCAGCGGGTCGCCGCCCGGCTCGACGGACTCGACGGCGCCGGCATCGCCGGGCACGAGCCGCTGATCCGTTCGCTGGTCCGGCTCACCGACGACGAGGCGGACTTCTCCGCCACGGCGACGCTGGCGGTGGCCGGCGGAGTGAACGTGGCCCTGGACACCCGTGGCTCGATCGACGTGGCGGCGGAACGGGCGCGGCTGGAGAAGGACCGGGCGGCGGCCGAGAAGGAAGCCGCCCAGGCCAGGGCGAAGCTCGGCAACCCCGCTTTCGTCGACAAGGCGCCGGAGCCGGTGGTCAACAAAATCAAAGACCGGCTGGCGGTCGCCGAGGCCGACCTGGCCCGGATCGCCGCCGCACTGGAGGCACTCGCGTGACCGACCATGAAGAGTTCGCCAAGGTTGACGCGGAGCTCAACGCGCGCGGATTCACCCGGATGGTCTTTGACCTGGGTCGGATCGAGGAACTGCTCGACCTGATGGGCAGCCCGCAGCGGGCGTACCCGTCGATCCACCTGACCGGGACCAACGGCAAGACCTCCACCGCCCGCATGATCGACTCGCTGCTGCGGGCGTTCGGTCTGCACACCGGCCGCTACACCAGCCCTCACCTGGAGACCATCCGGGAGCGGATCAGCCTCGACGGGGAACCGGTCAGCGAGGCACGGTTCGTCGCCACGTACCGCGAGGTGGAGCCGCTGGCGGAACTGGTCGACCAACGCGGCGACGAACCCCTGACCTACTTCGACATGACCACCGCACTCGCGTTCGCGACCTTCGCCGACGCCCCGGTCGACGTGGCCGTCGTCGAGGTCGGACTCGGGGGCGCCGAGGACGCGACCAACGTGATCGGTGCCGGCGTCGCCGTCATCACCCCGATCGGTCTCGACCACACCGAGTTCCTCGGCGACACGATCGAGGACATCGCACTGGCGAAGTCCGGGATCATCCACAAGGGCGCCACGGTGATCTCGGCGGCGCAGAACGAAGAGGCCGCCCGGCCGCTGCTGGAGCGGGTCGCCGAGGTCGGCGCCACCATTGCCCGGGAGGGCGCCGAGTTCGGCGTACTGCGGCGGGCCGTCGCGGTCGGCGGGCAGGTGCTGACGATCCAGGGGCTCGGCGGCGTGTACGACGAGATCTTCATCCCCCTGCACGGCGCGCACCAGGCACAGAACGCCGCAGTCGCGCTCGCCGCCGTCGAGGCGTTCCTCGGCGCGGGCGAAAACCGGCAACTCGACATCGAGGCGGTCCGTGAGGGCTTCGCCGGGGCCAGCTCCCCGGGCCGGCTGGAGCGGGTCCGCTCCGCCCCGACCATCCTGCTCGACGGCGCGCACAACCCGCACGGGATGGCCGCCACCGTCAACGCGCTCCAGGAGGAGTTCGCGTTCAGCCGGCTTGTCGCGGTCGTCGCCGTACTCGGAGACAAGGACGTTGCCGGCCTGCTGGAACTGCTGGAGCCGGTGGTCGACCAGGTGGTCGTGACCCGGAACACCTCACCCCGGGCGATGCCGGTCGGCGAACTGGCCGAACTGGCCGAGGAGTTCTTCGGCGCCGACCGGGTCGAGACCGCCGAGGACATGCCGGACGCGATCGAGGTGGCGGTGGCACTCGCCGAGTCGGACACCGAGGCCGAGCTGAGCGGGGTCGGCGTCCTGGTAACCGGGTCCGTGGTGACCGTCGCCGACGCCCGGCGGCTGCTGAAGCGATGACAACAGACCAGTGACCGGACGCGGCGACAGGCGGCCGAGCAGCGACGAAGCCGGAGAGACGATGACACCGGAGCGGGAAGCGACGACAGCCGAGTCGGAGACGTCAACGGCGGAGTCGGGCGAACGCCCGTCCGGACTACGCAACCCGGTCCGGGCGGTCCGTGGCCTCGGCGCCGGCACCCTGGTCATCGAGATGCTGGTGCTGCTCCTCGCCATCCAGCCGATCCGACTCGTCGGCGGAGACCTCAGCGGCACCGCGATCGGCTGCATCGCCGGGCTGGCCGTACTCGCGCTGCTGCTCAGTGGCTTGCTGTCCCGTAACTGGGCCTGGCACGCCGCCACCGTGTTGCAGGGACTGCTGCTGCTCGCCAGTTTTCTGCACTGGTCACTGGGCGTACTCGGGGTCATCTTCGCCCTCGTCTGGGGCTACGTGCTGCACGTACGCCGGACGATCCTGGGCTGAGCGGCCCGGCGCGCCGCCGATCAGCCTGACTGACGACCGCGCCACTGGGTGAGCGCGATGCCGTGCCCGTCCGGGTCGCGGAACGCCGCTGCCCAGAGTTCCAGCTTCGCGCCCCGGTTCACCGCTCTCGGCGCGTAGGTGAAGCGCACTCCCTTGCCGCGCAACTCCTCGTAGACCGCCTCGACGTCACCCACCTCCAGGTTGAGGTGAACCAGGCGGCGGTTGATCGGTGCCACGTCCGGAATCGCCCGCAACACGATCCGGGTGGAACCGGAGGCGAGCACCGCGTTGCCGTCGCCGCCGTCGATCTCGAAGAAGCCGAGCATGTCCCGGTAGAACGTCACCGAACGGTCGAGGTCGGTGACGAGCAGGGTGATCCCGACACCGTGGATCGGCCCCGAACCGCCCACCTCGGCGCTCGGCGAGCTGGCGGCCAACCCGGCGAGCAGATCCTCGTCGTCGGGGAGGTCGGTCGGCCCGCCCACCCCGTCGTCGGTACCGCCCGGCGGCGTCGCGGGTTCGTCGAAGTCCAGCGGCAGGTCGATCTCGTCCCGGGGTGCCGGCGGTTCACGGTCGGCCACCACCGGCCCCGCTCCGGCCCGGTGCGACTCCTGCGGCTCGACCCGCTCCTCCTCGGCCTGGTCGGCGATCCGGTCCTCGGTGCGGTCCTCGACCCAGTCCGGGTCGTAACGGTCGGTGTCCAGGCGGTCGGTCGGAGTACGCAGCGGCGGTGCGTCCGGGTACGGGTCCCCGGCGGAGCTGACCCGTGGGCCGCGGGTCGGGCCGGGCGTCGGCTTGGCCCGGCGCGGCAACGGCACCGTGGCCGGCGGCTCCACCAGGGTGCCTTCGAGCACGATCGTCCCGCCGGGTGTCTGGTGCACCACCACCGGCTCCTCCCGCAGACCGCGCAGGTCGTCGTCGGGGTCCGCGAGCGGGTCGCCCGGCGACGGGGGCCGGTAACCGTCGTCGGCGCCCCGACGCACCCACGGTGGTACGTCCTCCTCGATCAACACGTCGTCGCGGAGCCGGTCGAGATCCTCGTCGAACTCGGGCGGCAGGTCGCCCCGCTCGGCGGCCTCGGTGTGGGTGGGCACCTCGTCCCAGAGGATCCGTACGTGCCGGGGGTCGTCGATCGCCACCATGATCGGCAGGGCGGTCCCCGGCGCCGGCCACTTGGTGACCGGCACCCGTGGGTCGCGGACCCGGATCGACCTCGGCGGCAGGCCCGGCGCGTCCAGCACAATCTGCAGCTCGCAGCGGCCGAAGACCGACGAGGCCGGTGGCTCGGAGACGCTGTGTACGTGGGCGATGCCGGCGACCCAGGCGCGGGCGCCGCTGCGTACGGTCGTGACCAGGCCCAACCCGATGGAGAGCACCAACAGCGCCACCCCGAGGGCGACGATCGCCCAGCTGGGCATGCCACAGCCGAAGAGGATGACAAAAGTGGCGAAGGTGCCCAGCACCCCGGCGACGAGTTTGCGCACGGGTGCGACTGATCGACGTACACCGTCTGCCACAGTGGACCTCCCTGGTTAAGGCCAGGCTAGGCCCGATCCGCCAGGAAAGGAAAGAGCGCCGCCGTGAGACATGGGCGGCGTCGGGGCGCACCGGGCGGCTCGCTAGGCTGACCTTGCCAGCCGTCCCCGCCCCGTCCAGGAGGAAACAGCGTGTCCACCAGCAGCCAGGGCGAGCGTTCGCTCGTTCTGATCAAGCCCGATGCGGTCCGCCGCGGCCTGGTCGGCGAGATCATCTCGCGGTTCGAGCGCAAGGGGCTCGGCATCGACGCGCTGGAGCTGCGCACGATCGACGGGGAATTCGCCGACCAGCACTACGCCGAGCACGTCGAGAAGCCGTTCTACCCGCCGCTGAAGGACTTCATGACCGGCGGTCCGCTGGTCGCACTGGTCGTCTCCGGAGACCAGGTGATCGAGGTGGTCCGTGGGCTGGTCGGTGCGACCGACGGTCGGCGGGCGGTGGCCGGCACGATCCGCGGTGACCTCTCCCTCTCCAACCGCGAGAACCTGGTCCACGCCTCGGACTCGGTCGACAGCGCCAAGCGGGAAATCGGGCTCTGGTTCCCCGAACTGGGCTGACGTTCTCCCGTCCGGTTCGCCGCCTCGACGAACCGGACAACAGGCGTGCGACGACTGTCCGCTTGTCGTACCGGACGGCTAGTTTCCCGGCATGGCAACGCTGGCGACGTACTCATATCTGCGCCCGTCCGGGCTGAATCCCGACGACCGGCGACTGACCCTGCAGACCTCGGGTGGGCCAGCGGCCCACCCGAGGTTCTTCAACGGCTTCCTGACCACGCCCGAGCCGGCGGCGGTCGGACTGCTCGCCGTTGCCGAGGTGGCCCGAACGCGTTACTACCAGCCCATCAGGCCGGCCAGCCTCGACCCGGTGGTCACCGGGGGACGGGACCGGCTCCGGTTCGAGTCGTTCTCCGGCTGCTGCGGCGTCTACGCCCGGCTCGACGTGCTCCCCGACGGGTTGGACGGGGAAATCACCGCACACGGGACCACGAACGTCGACGTCAACCCGCCGTTGCGCCAGGCACTCGCCGGCATCGGTGACCGCGACCCGATGCACGTCGCGGTCGGACCCGACGATCTGACCGTCACCACCATCGACGACGGCCCACTGGTCGAGAAGAAGGTGCCGCTGCCCGGACGCTGGCTGCGCGGCTTCGCCGAGGCGCAGGTCATCACCGCCCCGTTCGAGCCCCGGGTCGAGGTCGGCGCGGCCGAGGCAACCGCGTTCCTGCGTCGACTGCCGAGCGGATCGGACCGTTCCGTGCTCTGGGTCGTCCCGGCGGGCCGGACACTGCGCCTGACCTCGCGACCCGTCCCCGGCGCCGTCTGCCTGCCCGGTGCCGGTCGACTGGTCGCGCTCCGACCGTTCCTGCGCTTCGCCACCACGCTGCGGGCGTACGGGCCGCGCGTCGGTGCCGGCAGCGGCCCGGTCGCCAGCACCTGGGAGCTGAGCACGCCCACGCTGCGGCTGTCGCTGACCCTGTCACCCGAACCGCACCGGGGATTCTCCGGTGAGGGCGCGGTGCTCGCCGCGCTCGCCGGCGACGAGGTCTGCGACGACGCGGACCTGGTCAGCGCACTACTCTCCTGGGACCCGACGATCGACATCGCGGCGCTGGCCGAAGAGGGCGGACTCCCGGTCGAGCGGGTGCGGGCCGCGCTGGTCCAGCTCGGCACCGCCGGCCGGGTGGGCTACGACGTGGCCGAGGCCGGCTACTTCCACCGGGTGCTGCCGTACGACGCCGCCGCCGCCGAGCGGATGAACCCCCGGCTGGTCGGAGCGCGGGCACTGGCGGAGTCGGGTGCGGTCTCGGTCGGCGCCGACCTGGCGACCGTACGCAGCGGCGAGGAGAGCTACCAGGTCCGCTTCACCGGTGACGTCGGCTCCTGCACCTGCCCCTGGTGGGCCAAGTACCGGGGCGGGCGGGGACCGTGCAAGCACGTACTCGCGGTCCGATTGGTCCTCACGCGGAACACGGAGGAACCGGCCGGGGTCGGCGCCGGATCCGGCCACGTCGACGCGGACGGAACCCGGGCATGAGCGCGATCCACCGGGAACCGGAGCTGAACTGGCCGGACCTGCGCCAGGCGATAGAACTGGCGAAGAGTGACGTCGTCGGCAAGCTGCTCCGGGGCGGCACCGAGCAGGAGCGCCTGGCGTTCGGTCCGGAGCTGGAGGCGTACGTCAAGGGAATGCCCGCCGACCGCTGGTGGGGCAGCCGTCGGCCGGTAGGGATCGCGGTCGCCGCGCTCGGCTGCCTCCCCTCGGCCGCCCGGGTCGCCGCCCTGCTCGGCCGACGCGGCCTGCGTGAGCAGTGGCACTCCTTCCCGGTCGCGGAACTGGTCGAGATGGCCCGCGCCCGGGAGCTGACCTGGCTCGGTGACCTGGCCCAGCGCCTCGCCGGCAAGCTCCGCCAGGACCCGAACGCGGATGAGTGGGCGCTCGTCGCCGGGCTGCTCGCCGAGGCCGGAGTCGACCCACCCACCGACGACGCTTTCGTCCGGGGCTGGCTCGCAGACCTGCTGGGGTGGAGCCGTCACGACAGCCGGCCGCCGATACTCGACCGGCTGCGTACCGACCCGTACCTCGATCTCCTGCTGCCTCGACTGTTCGAGGTGGACGGGCTCGGCACCGAACTGGCCCGCCGGGGCTGGGACCAGCAGGCCCGCCGTTGGGGCGACCAACCGGCGGTCCCGTACGCGCTGGTGGTCTTGGCGGGCGAGGGACGGGTGGACCGGTCGGCGCTGCTCGACGGCGTACTGGGGCGGTTCCTGCGCGGCGACCGGGTGGCTGCGTTGCGCCCGTTCGTGGTGCTGCACGACGCGCTGGCGCCGACCGAGGAGGAGCTGACCGAACGGGTCACCCCGTACGCGCGACTGCTGCCGGACGCCCACTCGACCGTCGCCACGCTCGCCCAGCGGGCGCTGCGCCGGCTGGACGACGCCGGCGGGTTGGAACTCGACACCCTGTTGCACGGCAGCCGACAACTTCTCGCCCGCCCGGAGAAGATGCTGGTCAAGGCACAGTTGAGCTGGTTGGACCGGGTAGCCAGGAGAGAGCGGGACCGGGCCGACGAGGTGGCGGAGACGGTGGCGGTCGCCTTCGGGCACGACGCCCTCGACGTGCAGGAGCGTGCGCTCGGCATCGTGCTCCGGCAGGCCCCGCGGTGTCGACCGGCGACCCGCGAACGGCTCGCCGAGCATGCCGTCGCACTCGCCGGTGACCTGCCGGCCCGAGCCGCCGAGGTGCTCGGCACGCCAGTAGCGGCTGCGGCGGCGTCGGTTGCCGTACCGGCCGGGTTGTCGCCGATGCCGATGCCACTGGTGGTGCCGATGCCGCCGCCGGTGACCGGCCCCGCCGAACTGGCCGAGGAGATCGGCGCGTTGCTGCACCAGCAAAGCTCGATGATTTCCTGGGAGCGGGTGCTCGCCGGACTGGTCGCCTGCCACGCGAGCGAACCGGCGGGGTTGCGTGACGCGCTCGTCCCGATCCTGGACCGGTACGACGTCCAGTTCAGGACGGGGCACGTGTGGGGGAAACCCCGGCTCCGGCAACTGCTCGGCGAGGCGATCCGGTCGGCCGTGCGGGTCGGCACCGGGCTCACCGGCTGGGAAAGTGCCATCCGGACCGTGCGTAGGGCGTTCCGCGGTGGACCGGCCCCGTTGCCCGAGGTCGGGTACGGGCCGGGACCGGGGCGGGTGCTGGCACTACGGATGGCGGAGATGGCGGTGCACACCCGGTACGCCCCGGTGCCGATGCTGGTCGCGACGCCGAGCCGGGCCAACGGCCAGCTCGACGCGACGGTGTTGGTGGACCGGCTCGCGCAGGCGGAGCGGGAGGGCTGGCAGCCGTGGCCGTTCGACCTGGAGCAGGCGTTGCTGCGCGTGCCGACCGAGGTCGACGGCGACGCGCTGAGCCGGGCCGCCGCGCTGTGTTCGCCGGCCGGTCTGCGGTTGGCGGCGTGGCTCGCCGACGGCGGTGCACCGCACCCGGTCTCCGTACGGGTGGAGCAGCGGCGGCCCGCTATTCGGCCCCACAACCGCTGGCAGGTGAGCCACCTGCCTGAGCGTCGGGTCGTGGTCGGGACTCGGCCGGGGGCGGCGCAACACGGCAAGTTGGGACAGGAACTGTTCGAGGTCGACCCGCCGGACCTGCCGGTGATCGAGATCATCGACCCCGAGTACCAGCTCTGGGCGGCGGTGCTGCCCAACCACCGGGAGGTTGTCGCGGCGTGGGCGCTGCCCGCGATCGCCGGTCTGGCCGACATCGACCAGCGCGGAGCCGACCTGCTTCCGCTGCTCGCCGAGACCGCGGGCCCGGTCGGACCCGCGGTGACCCTCGCACTGGCGTACACGTTGGCGGCCCGGCACGAGGCGGACCGGGTCGCCGGGGTGGACGCCCTCCTCGCCTTCGCCGCCGCCGGAGATCTCGACGGCGTGGCACTCGGCCGTGAGATCGGCGGACTCGCCGCCGACGGCACCATCAAGCTCACCCGGGTGGTGACCGGGCTGGCGGAGGCGGCCCGTGCCGGCGCCACCACGACCGTCTGGACCGTGATCGAGACGGCGCTGCCGGTGGTGCTCGCCAGCGCCCCACGGGGAACGCCGGACCTGCTGGCGCTCGGTGCCCGTACGGCGAACGAGGTGGCGGAGAAGGGCGACCCTGGTCCGCTGCGAGCCGAGTTGGCTCAGATCGCCGCGCGCGGCGGCAGCGGCCGACTGGTGACCGAGGCCCGCCGGCTGGACCGGGTGCTGGCCGGGTAGCCGTACCGGCGCCGGCCGGGCGGGGCGGTGGTGGGCGGCGCCCGACACCATCCACCGACCCGGCCGGCCGGCGCACCCCGTTCAGACCTCGGTCGGCGGCTGCGCCCGGGTGGTCACCGCGATCCGGTTCCAGACGTTGATGGTCGCGATCGCCATCACCAGGTCGGCCAGTTCCTTCTCCGACCAGACCTTGCTCGCCTCGTCCCAGACCTCGTCCGGTACGCCGTGCTCGCCGAGCCGGGTCACCGCGTCGGTCAGCGCCAGGGCCGCCCGTTCCCGCTCGTCGAAGAAGGGCGACTCCCGCCAGGTGGCGACGGAGAAGAGGCGGCGGCTCGACTCACCGGCCGCCAACGCGTCCCGGCTGTGCATGTCGACGCAGAACGCGCACCCGTTGGTCATGGACGCCCGGAGCTTGACCAACTCCAGGACGGTGTGGTCGACGTTGCTCCGTACGTAGTTCTCCAGGCCCATGACGGCCCGGTACGCCTCCGGCGCCACCTGGTACATGTTCATCCGCTGTGTCACGAGAACCTCCGTCGATCTGTGTTGCGGGTGGTCATGCCGGGTTGACGGGGAGGCGGCCGGGGATGTGACCGGCCCGGAACGTGATCCACGTCATGGCCGTTCGCGTCCAGTTCCGAGACCGGTCACCTGAACCGGGTGGGCGGGCAACGTCCGGTCGATAGACAACCCTGGTCATGCCCCGCCGACAGTGGAGGAAACGAATGACCTCGTTCGACCGACGTACCCTGCTGCGAGCCGGACTGGTCAGCGGTGCCGGGCTCGCCGGCGGCGCGCTGCTCGGCGCGTCCGGCGCGTCCGCGGCCCCGGCCTGGCGACCCAGTGGACGGCCCGTGCTCACCCACGGCGTGCAGAGCGGCGACGCCACCGCCGACTCGGCGATGGTCTGGACCCGGGCCGACCGGGCCGGTCGGCTGCACGTCGAGGTCAGCCGCCGTCCCGACTTCCGTGGCGCCCGCCAGATCCGGGGGCCGCTGCTGGCGCCGTCGGGCGACTTCACCGGCAAGGTACGGCTACGTGACCTGCCCGCCGGTGAGCGGCTTCACTACCGGGTCCGGGTCGAGAGCCTGGACCGGCCGGGCCTGCTCAGCGAGCCGCTGGTCGGTTCGTTGCGCACCGCACCGGGCGCCGGCCGCTGCTCGGACCTGCGGTTCGTCTGGACCGGTGACATCGTCGGCCAGGGCTGGGGCATCTCGTCCGACTTCGGCGGCATGAAAATCTTCGAGTCGATGCGGAAGGTCCGGCCGGACTTCTACCTGTGCAGCGGTGACACCGTCTACTCCGACGGGCCACTCGCGGAAACGGTGACACTGCCGGACGGGCGGATCTGGCGCAACCTGGTCACCCCCGAGAAGAGCAAGGTCGCCGAAACGCTCACCGAGTACCGGGGCCAGTTCGCGTACAACCTGCTCGACGAGCACCTGCGGGCGTTCGCGGCGGAGGTGCCGCAGATCAACCAGTGGGACGACCACGAGGTGACGAACAACTGGTACCCGGGCGAGATCCTCGCCGACGACCGCTACACCGAGAAGCGGGTCGACGTGCTCGCCTCCCGGGCCCGGCAGGCGTTCCACGAGTGGCTGCCGACCCCCGGTGACGGGCGGCTCTACCGGCGGCTGTCGTACGGGCCGCTGCTGGACGTGTTCGTGCTGGACATGCGGACGTACAAGGACGCGAACGACGGCAACACGTACGCCGACCGAGACCGTGGCCTGCTCGGTCGGGCACAGCGGGAATGGCTGATCCGGGAGCTGAAGCAGTCCCGGGCGACCTGGAAGGTGATCGCCAACGATCTGCCGATCGGGCTCGTCGTACCGGATGGCGCGACCGCCCAGGAAGGGGTGGCGCAGGGCGACAACGGGCTGCCCGCCGGACGTGAGCTGGAATTCGCCGAGGTGCTGCGGGCCGCGCACCGGGGCGGCGTGAGCGGCCTCGTCTTCGTCACCGCCGACGTGCACTACACGGCGGCCCACCACTACGACCCGGCACGCGCCGCCGTACGCGACTTCACCCCGTTCTGGGAGTTCGTCTCCGGCCCGGCGCACGCGGGTGCGTTCGGCCCGAACGCGCTCGACGGGACCTTCGGCCCGAAGGCGGTCTTCGTCAACGCGCCGCCGGCCGCCAACACCTCACCCGCCGACGGTTTCCAGCACTTCGGTGAGGTCGCCATCGACGGTCGGTCGAGGGAGTTGACCGTGCACCTGCGTGACCGCGACGGCCGTTCCCTCTGGTCGACCACGCTCGCCGCACCGCGCTGAGCCATCCCGGCCTGCCCCACCCCCCGTGTGGTGGGGCAGGCCAGGAAGTCAGAGGGTGTCGAGGGAGGCGTGGCGACGACTCTCCGCCTCGAAGACCTTCAGCAGCACGGCGGCGAGCAGGGCGTACCCGAGGCCGACGGCGAGTTCGGCGAGGATCGGGCCGGCCGCGGCGGCCAGCCCCTCCCCGTCGATCAGCCGGCGGGCCGCCTCGGCGGCGTGGGTGATCGGTAGTACCTCGCCCACCGCCCGCATCCCCACCGGCAACTCCGGCCGGGGCACGTTCACCCCGGTGAGCAGGAGCAGTAGCGCCACCGACACGTTCGACACCAGCCAGACGTCACGGAACCGCATTCCGACGGCGCCGAGGGTCAACCCGAAGAAGCCACAGCTCAACGAGCCGGCGGCAAAGGCGAGCAGCAGACCGGGCAGCGCCTGCGGCGGCACCCGCAGACCGAGCAGCAGCGCCCCGCCGGCAAGCGTGAACACCGCGATGAGCAGCCCGTTCGCCGCGTACGGCAGCACCCGGCCGAGCCAGACGGCGGTACGACTGCGGGGTGAGAGCAGTACGTGGCCGAGGGTGCCGAACCGCCGCTCGTTCGACACCGCCATCGTGCCGCCGAAGACGCAGGCGAGCGAGGCCGCCAGTACGGCGTTGCCCACGAGGTAGAACCGGTCGTCGGCGACCCCGAGCTGGCGTCCGAGGTAGGCGAAGAAGAGCAGTTGGAACAGGGGGCCCACGAGCAGGGTGCCGATGAACATCGGCGGTGTGGTCCAGTTGAACAGCGCCCGGTAGGCGATCACACCGCCGACGCCGACGAGGCGGAACAGGGCGGTCATCGAATTCTCCTCACTAGTGGTCGAACCGGCGGTCAGGCGAGGGCGAGGGTGGCGGCGGCGCGGGCCCGACGTTCCACGTGGGTCATCGCGATCGCACCCAGGGCCAGGCAGACGAGACTGATCGCCAGACAGATGGCGAGCGCCGGCCAGACCGGTCCGCTGCCGGTGGCCGCCTCGCGGACCGCCCTCGCCCCCCAGGTCGTCGGCAGTACGGCGGCGACCGGGGTGGTCCAGCCGGGCAGCACCGTGATCGGCACGAGCATCCCGGAGAGCAGCCAGATCGGGTATTCGAGCGTGTTCGCCAGCGCGTTCGCGTTCCGCATCAGTACGAACGTGGCGGCAAGCAGCAGCCCGAACATGCCGAGCGCGAGAATGCAGCCCGGTACGGCGACCGCGAACGCCAGCGGATGGGCGAAGTCGAGCGGGATGCCGTACAGCAGGCGGCCCCAGAGCAGCGTGGCGGCCATGGCGTACGTGCCGGTGAGCGCGGTGGCGAGGGTGATCGGCAGGATGACCAGCGCGGGGGAGCGGGGCGCCAGCATGATCATCTCAAGGGTGCCCTGCCAGCGTTGGTTCTGGATCGCGCCCCCGGAACCGAAGAGCACCGACGACCAGACCCCCATCAGCCCGGCGCCCACGGTCGCCTCCAACAGCCGGTGCGGCTCGCTGCCGGCCCGGAACAGGTAGACCGCGAGCGTCGCCTGCACCAGCGGCACCAGCAGCGCGATGGTGATCTCCAGCGAGGAGCGACTCAGGTGCTTGGCGTGCAGCAGTGTGCCGACCCCGATCATCCGCAGCGTCCTCACGCCGACACCGCCGAACCGGCATCGGCCTTGTCCGTGGCATCTGTGTCCGGCTTGTCCGTGGCGTCTGTGTCCGGCTTGTCCGTGGCGTCTGTGTCCGGCTTGTCCGTGGCGTCTGCTGCGTCGGTCGCAGGACCGTCCGGCGGTGCGGCGGGTGCCTCGGTCGCGGCGGCGCGGTTCACGATCGCCACGTACGCGTCCTCCAACGTCGGCTGCCGGGCCGTGACCCGACCCAGCCGTACCCCCGCCACCGCCCGCAGCACGGCGGCCTGTACGTCCGTCGCCGAATCCGACTGCACGGTGAGCAACTGGGCCGCGCCGACCACCTCCAGACTCGCCTGCCGTACCCCGGGCAGGCGCTGGACCTCGGCGAGCTGCTCGTCGTTCACCCCGTACGCCTCCAGCTCCAGCACCTGGCGGCCATCCGCGTGGTGCTTCAGCTCTGCGGGTGTACCGAGTGCCTGGATCCGGCCGGCGGCGATCACCGCGATCCGGTCACAGAGCTCGTCCGCCTCGGCCATGTAGTGCGTCGTCAGCAGCACCGTGGTCCCGGTCGCGGCCAGGTTCGCGACGGTCTGCCGCAGCTCCCGGGCGGCCACCGGGTCCACCCCGATCG
Source organism: Micromonospora sp. NPDC050417 (assembly GCF_044458865.1). Classification (NCBI taxonomy): domain Bacteria; kingdom Bacillati; phylum Actinomycetota; class Actinomycetes; order Micromonosporales; family Micromonosporaceae; genus Micromonospora; species Micromonospora sp. NPDC050417. Next base: position 56,904 of record NZ_JBITIH010000030.1, on the reverse strand, counting down.
AGGGCTCGTCCAGGAAGAGCACCTCGGGGGAGTGCAGCAGCCCGCGCGCGATGTGCAACCGCTGGCGCATGCCCCGCGAATAGCCCTCGACCCGCTCGCCCTCCCGTCCGGTGAGCCCCACCAGATCGAGCAACTCGGCGATGCGGCGCCGCTGGTCCCGCGCCGGTACGGCGTACAACTCGGCGAAGTAGCGCAGGTTGTCCCGGGCGGAGAGCCGATCGTAGAGGCCCCGGTCGCCGCCGAAGACGTACCCGATCCGGCGGCGTACCTCCCGGGTCTGCCGGACCACGTCGAAGCCGCAGATCCGGGCCGCCCCGGCAGTCGGGATCAGCAGTGTGTTCAGCAGCTTGATGGTGGTCGTCTTGCCAGCACCGTTCGGACCGAGCAGCCCGAAGAGCTCACCCGGGCGTACGGTGAGATCCACTCCTTGGACCGCCTCGACCTCCCGCCGCTGCGGGCGCAACCAACCGGTACGACTGCGATAGGTGCGGCGCAACCCGATCGCCTCGATCGCGTACTCACTCATGGGCGGAACGCTAGGAGCGGGAGCCGATCGGGCGAAACGAATTCGGCCCTGGCCGAATGCTCGCCCGAGCCCGAACGAGCCCCGTCCGGGTCGCCCGAGTCCGGTCCGTCTCGGCTGCGTCCGGTCTGGGTTATGCCGTTGTGGCGGTTTCGGGCTGGTCGGACACGAGCAGGCTGACCAGCGCCAGGCCGGCGGGCTCCAGGCCGTACAGCACGCGGCGACCGACCCGTCGGCGGTGCACCACCCCGGCGGCATGCAGTGCGGCGAGGTGTTCGGAGACCGTACTCGGGGCGAGGCCCAGTGCGGCGGCCAACCCGGCGGTGGTGGTCGGACGGCTCAGCCCGCGCAGCACGTTGGCCCGGCCTCGACCGACCAGGATGGCCAGCCGGTCGGTTTCGGTGTCCTGGTCGGCGAGAGCCGGCGCGGTCGTCGGTCGGTCGGTGAGCAGCACCGCCCCCCGGGCCTGGTACGAGACCGCGACCACCTCTGGATCGTCGCTGCTGCAGGTCAACGCCCCCCGGGAGAAGATCAACGGGATCAGGAGCAGGCGTTGGTCGACCGCCGTGAAGCTCTGCTCCAACGATTTGACCAGGGTGAGCACCGGACGCTGCCAACGGACCCGCTCGTGCAGGTCGGCAAGGAGCGCGTCGGGTCCGTCAGCCGCCAGGGCCCGCGCCCGGTGCAGCACCTCCTCGTCGAGCGCCGCCCGCATCGCCGGCCAGTACGGGGAGATCGCTGCCGACCAGTACGCCTCGATGCCGTCGGCCAGCCGGCCGAACGCGCCCGCCGGATCATTCCGGAACGGCTGCAACCAGGGCGGCAACGGGCCGGTGAAGTGGTTCGGCAACTGTGCTTCGAGTACCTCCGAACTGGTCCCCCGGAGCACCGCCAACTCCTCCTGGAGGGTGGGGCAGGCGCTGGGTGGGATCGGAGTGAGACAGTCCGGCAGCCGGGATCCGCAGTCGAAGAAGAACTGGACCGGGGCGGTGGCCGGGTTGTCCGCGAGCACCGCGCGGGCTCGCCGGGCCCAGTCGGTGTACGGCCACGGCGCGTCACCCGGATTGCGGCCGAGCAGGTACAGGCTGCAGACCGTCTCCCAGAGTGGGCTGATCGCGATCCGGGTACGCGACAGCGTCGGCTCGTCCAGCTCGATCCGGATCACGCGCACCAGGGTAGCCAGCGCGCCACCCGCCCGCGCTCCCGCCGCGTCCGCCACCCCGCCCGCGCTCCCGCCGCGCCGCGTTAGGAGGGGGCCCTTATATAACGGAAAACGATAATAGGGGGCCCTTCCTTACCCCCGGGGGTTACTCGGGGGCGGGTGGGGTGGGGGGACGGGTAGGCTGGGGGCACAGGCGACGACCCGGCCATCACCGGCGAGCCTCCGGAAGAAACGACGGGTGTTCCGGTGAGGGGCGCCCGGCGGAGTAGAACCGGACGGGTCCGGCCCGTCACAGCCGACCAACGAGCGGGCGGTCGACCCTTGACCGTCAAGCGGGGTGGTACCGCGGGTCACGCGGCGCGCCGGCTGGCCGGCGTACCGTTCGGCTCGTCCTCGCAGTCCACTGAGAGTGAGCTGCACGAGGAGAGCGACCCCCGATGGCGTATCCCAAGCACGCCCCCGACGGCACCGGCGTACCGGCGAGCCCTGACCTGCCCGCGGTCGAGCGCCGGGTGTTGGAGCACTGGACCGCCGACAAGACGTTCGAGGCGAGCGTCGAGCAGCGGCCGGCCGGCGCCAACGGCTCGAACGAGTACGTCTTCTACGACGGCCCGCCGTTCGCCAACGGCCTGCCGCACTACGGCCACCTCTTCACCGGCTACGTCAAGGACGTGGTGCCGCGCTACCAGACGATGCGCGGCCGGCGGGTCGAGCGGCGGTTCGGCTGGGACACCCACGGCCTGCCCGCCGAGGTGGTCGCCGAGCGGCAGCTCGGCATCACCACGAAGGCCGAGATCCTCGATCTCGGGGTGGCGAAGTTCAACGACGTCTGCCGTACCTCGGTGTTGCAGTACACCCAGGATTGGGAACGGTACGTCACGCGACAGGCGCGCTGGGTCGACTTCGGCAACGACTACAAGACCCTCGACGTGGACTACATGGAAAGCGTCATGTGGGCCTTCCAGACCCTGCACAAGAAGGGTCTGATCTACGAGGGCTTCCGGGTGCTGGCGTACTGCATGCGCTGCGAGACCCCGCTGTCGAACACCGAGACCCGGATGGACGACGTCTACCGGGACCGGCACGACCCGACGCTGACCGTCTGGTTCCAGCTCGACCCGACCGCCGACGGCCAGCCCGGCGAGAAGATCGGGGTCTGGACCACCACCCCGTGGACGCTGCCGTCGAACCTGGCGCTCGCCGTCGGCCCCGACATCGAGTACGCCGTACTTGAGCGCGACGGCGAGCGGTACATCCTCGGCGCCGCGCGGCTGGGCGCGTACGCGAAGGAGCTGGAAGGGTTCACGCAGGTTGGCACGGTCTACGGCCGTGACCTGGTCGGACGCCGCTACACCCCGCTCTACGACTTCCTGGCCGAGGCTGGTGGCCCGAACGCCTTCCAGGTCCTCGGCGCCGAGTTCGTCACCACCGAGGACGGCACCGGCGTGGTGCACCTCGCTCCGGCCTTCGGCGAGGACGACCAGAACACCTGCAACGCCGCCGGCATCCCGACCATCGTCACGGTGGACGACCACGCCCGGTTCACCGCGCTCGTTCCGCAGTACCAGGGCGAGCAGGTCTTCGACGTGAACAAGCCGGTGATCCGCGAGCTGAAGGAGCGGGGGGTGGTGCTGCGGCAGGACACGTACACCCACTCGTACCCGCACTGCTGGCGCTGCGACACCCCGTTGATCTACAAGGCCGTCTCCTCCTGGTTCGTCGAGGTGACCCGGTTCCGGGACCGGATGGTCGAACTGAACCAGGAGATCAACTGGACTCCCGGGCACGTCCGGGACGGCTCCTTCGGCAAGTGGCTGGCGAACGCCCGGGACTGGTCGATCAGCCGCAACCGGTTCTGGGGCTCGCCGATCCCGGTCTGGAAGTCCGACGACCCGAACTACCCCCGGGTCGACGTCTACGGTTCGCTCGACGAACTGGAGCGGGACTTCGGCGTACGCGTGACCGACCTGCACCGACCGGTGGTGGACGACCTGGTCCGGCCGAACCCGGACGACCCGACCGGTAAGTCGATGATGCGTCGGGTGCCGGAGGTGCTGGACTGCTGGTTCGAGTCCGGCTCGATGCCGTTCGCCCAGGTGCACTACCCGTTCGAGAACCGTGACTGGTTCGAGGACCACTACCCGGGCGACTTCATCGTCGAGTACATCGGCCAGACCCGGGGCTGGTTCTACACCATGCACGTGCTGGCCACGGCGCTCTTCGACCGGCCCGCGTTCCGTAACTGCCTGGCCCACGGCATCCTCCAGGGCGCCGACGGACGCAAGATGTCCAAGAGTCTGAACAACTACCCCGACGTGTACGGCGTCTTCGACAGCTACGGCTCGGACGCGATGCGCTGGATGCTGATGTCCTCGCCGGTGCTGCGTGGCGGCGACATGCCGGTGACCGAGGTCGGCATCCGGGACGCCGTACGCCAGGTGCTGCTTCCGCTCTGGAACGTCTGGTACTTCTTCTCCCTCTACGCCAACGCGGACGGTTACGAGGCGCGGCGGCTGACCGCCGAGGAGGAGGGCGCCAGCAGCGCCGCCGGTGGACTGCTGGACCGGTACGTGCTGGCCAAGACCGGTGAACTGGTCACCACGGTGCAGGCCCAGCTCGACGAGTACGACATCTCCGGTGCCTGCGCCACCGTCCGGTCGTTCCTCGACGCCCTCACCAACTGGTACGTCCGCCGTTCCCGGGACCGCTTCTGGTCCGGTGACCGTCGGGCGTTCGACACCCTCTACACGGTGCTGGAAACCCTCTGCCGGGTGGTCGCGCCACTGGCGCCGCTGACCGCGGAGGAGATCTGGCGCGGGTTGACCGGGGAGCGTTCGGTGCACCTGACCGACTGGCCGGACGCGGCCGAGTTCCCGGCCGACCACGCCCTGGTCGCGGCGATGGACGACGCCCGTACGGTCTGCTCGGTGGCGTTGTCGCTGCGTAAGGCGAAGGGCCTGCGGGTTCGGCTGCCGTTGTCGTCGCTCACCGTCGCCAGCTCGAACGCGGCCGATCTGGAGCCGTTCGCCGACCTGATCGCCGACGAGGTCAACGTCAAGACGGTGCTCTTCACCACCGAACTCGCCGGCTACTGCGAGCAGGTGCTCACGGTGGTGCCCCGGGCGCTCGGCCCCCGCCTCGGTGGCCAGGTGCAGACGGTGATCAAGGCGGTGAAGGCGGGGGACTGGGCGCTGGTCGACGGTGCTCCGGTCGCCGCCGGGGTCACCCTCCAGGAGGGCGAGTACGAGCTGCGTCTGGTCGCCGCCGACGTCGAACACTCGGCCCCGCTGCCGGGCGGCGAGGGGGTGGTGGTGCTGGACACCACCGTCACCGCCGAACTCGCCGCCGAGGGACTCGCCCGGGACGTGGTACGCGTGGTGCAGCAGGCCCGTCGGGCGGCTGACCTGGACGTGTCGGACCGGATCGAGGTGGCGCTCGCTGCCGGCTCGGAGGTGGTGGCGGCAGTTGAGGCGTACCGCGACTTCGTCGCCGCCGAGGTGCTCGCCGACTCGATCGTGCTCACCGCCACGACCGGCGAACTGCCGTCGGACGCCTTCACCGGCGAGGTCGGCGAGGGTGTACCGGTAGCCGTCACCGTCACCCGCGTCTGAGGGTGAAGGAAGGGCCCCTTGTTATCGCTTTTTGTATAGGAAGGGGCCCTTCCTAACCGCCGGAGGCGGCGTGCGGGGGTGCGTGGGCTGACACCGCGTGGGATCGGGCGCCGGCGATGCTGAAGTCGGAGCGGGTCTGGCCTACCATCGGTGCGGCGGCGAGGGCCGCCGCGACCGGTGGGCCCGGCGCTGACCAGGGGAGGCCGCGTGCCGCTGCTCTACACCGTCGGCAAAGCTACCGTCGGCACGGCGATGAACGTGGTCTGGCGGCCCACTGTCGAAGGACTGGAGAACGTTCCCGCGGCCGGCGGCGCGATCATCGCCGGTAACCACCTCTCGGTCGCGGACGAACTCTTCCTCGGCTCGGTCGTCCCCCGCCACATCGCGTTCTGGGCCAAGGCGGAGTACTTCACCGGGACCGGATTCCGGGGCTGGCTGAGCCGGTCCGTGATCGGTGGCCTCGGCGCCATCCGGGTCGAACGTGGCGGTGGGCGGGCCGCGCTCTCGGCGTTCGACGGGGCGATTCCGGTCCTGCGCGGCGGTGACCTGGTCGCGATCTATCCCGAGGGGACCCGATCGCCCGACGGTCGGCTCTACCGGGGGCGTACCGGCACGGCACGGCTGGCGATGGCGGCCGGTGTCCCGATCATCCCGGTCGGCATGATCGGAACCGACCGGGTGCAGCCGATCGGCGTCCGGGTGCCCCGCCCGTACGTACGCGGTGTGACGGTGCGTTTCGGTAAGCCGATCGACGTCACCGGCCGGGGAGACGACCGCACCTCACTGCGTGCCGTCACCGACGAGCTGATGGCAGAGATCCAGCGGCTCACCGGGCAGGAGTACGTGCCGCGTTACGCCCCGGCCCGCAACGCCCCCACCGTCGACCCGGTTGCGGAGTAGCCGGCACAGACGGGTGTCGTGACCAGGCGTGACCGCCCGGTCACGACCGCCCGTGACGGGCGTTCAGGGCGGGCGGTCACGGTGCCTGCGACCCGCGTCTCCGCTCCTGTTCCTTGATCACGGGCAGGTCGTCGAGCTGGTCGAGTTGGCGCAGGCTGCGGGCCATCCGGGCGGTGCTCGGCAGGCGCTCGCGGGTGCGGTCCAGGAAGACCCAGTAACCCCCGGTGTACGGGCACGCGTTCTCGCCGTGCCGCCCCTTGGGGTCGTACGGGCAGCCGCCGCAGTAGTCGCTCACCCGGTTGACGTACTCGCCGCTGGCGGCGTACGGCTTGGTGCTCATTTGACCCAGGTCGGCGTACTGGCTCATGCCGACCACGTTGGCCGTCATCGCCCACTCGTAGCCGTCGACGAACGAGCGGTGGAACCAGTCGACCAGTTCCGACGGCCGCCAACCGCGCTGCATCGCGTAGTTGTTGAGCACCATCAGTCGGGGGGTGTGGTGCACCCAGCCGCGATCCCGGACCCCGGCCAAGACGTCGGAGAGGCAGCGGGCACGTACCGAATCGGCGTCCAGGTCGGCGAACCAGGAGGGTACCGACCGTCGCGCGCCGACACCGTCGGATCGGCGGTGGCCAACCTCGAAATACCAGTAGAGGTGCCAGACGAAGTCCCGCCAGCCAAGCAGTTGCCGGACGAAACCCTCCACGCTGGGCAGCGGTGCGTGTCCCGTGTGGTACGCCTCCTCGGCGCCCCGGATCGCCTCCATCGGGTCGAGCAGACCGAGGTTGAACGAGGAGGAGAGCAGGCTGTGCGCCATGAACGGGTCGGTGGTGACCATCGCGTTCTCGTACGGCCCGAACTTCGGCAACCGGTGGCGTAGGAAGTGGTGTAGCCGGGTGGTGGCCTCGGTGCGGGTGGCGGGGAAGAGTCGGGGACCGTCCCGGCCGACGAAGCGGATCCCCTCCGCCGCCCAGCGGTCGAGGTCGTGCCGGACCTCGGCGTCGATGTCGTCCTCTTCCGGCATCGGCGGCGGTGGTACGTCGAGCGGTCCGGAACGCTTCGGCGGCGGCTGCCGGTTCTCCGCGTCGAGACTCCACCGGCCACCGACGGGTTCGTCGCCGTCGAGCAGTACCCGGTGGTGGCGGCGCGCGTACCGGTAGAAGTCGTCCAGCCGTATCGTGCCGCGCCGTTCGTCCGCCCAGGCGGTGAAGTCCTCGATCGCGGTGACGAATCCTCGGGGCGGCAGGACCGTGACCCGGCCCAGTGACCGGACCAGGTCACGGGCCCGCCGGGAGGTCGGGTGGTTGACCTCGACCGGTTCACGGACCCGGACCAACGCTTCCCGGTACGTCTCGGCCCGCAGGTGCAGGGCCTGATCGCCGAGTTCGGCGGCGCGGTGACGGAGCGCGGAGAGGACCAGGTGGGCCTTCTGCCGGTGGAAGGCGCGGCGGCGGAAGACGGCTTTCGACTCGATCAGCAGGAGCGGTTGGTGCCGGTCGTCGAGGAAGTGCGGCCCGAGTTGGTCAGCGAAGAGCCAGCGCCGCAGCATCATCCGATTGTGCGCCGCATGACTGATTCCCCCCGTAGCTACGCCATGAATCGACTGTGTCTCCAGACACACGACGTATGGTCAGGTCTTTTTGATGATCTCCGCGCGCAGCCGGGCCAGCAGGTTCGCACTGTCCTCGACGGACAGTCGGGTGAACAGGGCGGTGCCGAGGCTGCCGTGGTCGGCCCAGGTACAGACGACGACGTCCGTACCCCGTGCCTCGCCGATGCCGCAACGTTGGAATTCACCCCGTACCCCGGTCTCCACCGGGGTGACATCGTGCAACGTGTACTCGTCGGTCAACCGCGACATCTCAGCGTCGAGAGCCTGTTCCGGATTCCACCGGAAACCGGTGCTACCGAAGATCGTGACCACCTTGCCGTCCGGGTCGGTGTAGACCCCGGCAAAGGTCTCGGCGAGCAGGTTCTCCGGGTCCAACCTCTCCCTGAGCTGATTCGTGACCTGCTCGCTCGCCCTGTCCTCCCGCTTGCGCAGGTCGGCCAGTTCGTCCGGGAGCGTGGCGCTGACCGGGTACTGCTCCCACATCGGCTTGGCGAACCAGGCCGGCGCACCGCAGCAGCAGGCGACGGTCAGCAGCGAGAGCATGAGCATCACCCGGGGCCAGCGCCGCCGACGCGGCTCGGTGATCGCGACATAGCCGGGCGGGGCGCGCCAACCCGGTGGCGGCGCGCTCGTCGGCCCGTACCCCGGGGGTCGGCTTGTCTTGTTCTGGCGCCCGCGCCGGGCCTGCGCGGGAACCTTCACCACCGGGGCGGGCGGTGGCGGGGGTGGCAGCGGCGGTGGGGCCGGCGTCGGGTCGGTCGGGAGAGGGCTGGTTGCCGGGTACGGCGGCAGCGGCGGATGCGGCGATCCCGACCGGTACGGCTCGGCCGGTGGGACCGGTTGGTACGGCTCGGCCGGTGAGACCGGTTGGTACGGCTCCGGCGGTGTCAGTGACGCCATGTGTGCCGCCCACGGTTCGGGATCGGCGGCGGCCCACGGGTCGACCGGGGTGTCGTGGTCCGGTTGCCGGTCGTGATCCCGTTCGTCCCGACCCTGTTCGTGCCGCTCCCGCTCCGGCAGTTGCCTGGTCGGATCCGGCGGGACCGGTACGCCCCGGCCCCGACCCCGGCGCTGTTTCGGAACCGGCGGCGGCACCGCAGCCGATCCGGTCCAGCGCGGTGCGACCGGCGCGGTCGATGGTTCCTCCGGCCCGGCCACCGCGTCGTCGACCTTCGTCACCGGTTCGTCTGCCCTGGCCATCACCGTCTTCGGCGGCTCCGCCTCTGGTGTGGCGGCGGTCTTCGTCTGCTCCGGTTCGGAGCCGGAATCCGGTTCGGAGCCGGAATCCTGTTCCGACCCCGGAGGTCGGGACTGGCCTGCCGGTGGGGTGTGTTCCGGCTGCGGCTCCGGCATCAGGACGTTCTCCTCTCGCGCGCCCGTACGAGGTTAGTACCGGCCGACCACTCGGGCACCGGAGGTCACAGGAGTCACTCTGCGCCGGCTGCGATCAACGGTCCCATCTGACACACCGGTGGCCCGGCTGCCCGGCAGGCGACCGGAGCTTACGTCGCGCCGCGTACCCTTGGCGGTCATGAGCGTCCCGACGACCACCACCGGCCACAGCAACAGCATCTGGCCGCAGCTTGAGCCACTGCTCCCGCAGGTCAGCAAGCCCATCCAGTACGTGGGTGGCGAGTTGGGCGCGGTGGTCAAGGAGTGGGAGTCGGCGACCGTGCGGTGGGCGCTGATGTATCCGGACGCGTACGAGGTGGGTCTGCCCAACCAGGGCGTACAGATTCTCTACGAGGTGCTCAACGAGCAGCCCGACGTGCTCGCCGAGCGGACGTACGCGGTCTGGCCGGACCTGGAGAAGCTGATGCGTGAGCACCGGGTGCCCCAGTTCACCGTCGAGGCGCACCGCCCGGTCGGCAGCTTCGACCTCTTCGGTATCTCGTTCAGCACCGAGCTCGGCTACACCAACCTGCTCACCGCGATCGACCTGGCCGGCATGCCGATGTTGGCGGCCGACCGGACCGACGCCGACCCGGTGATCGTGGCCGGTGGGCACGCCGCGTTCAACCCGGAGCCGATCGCGGACTTCATCGACGCGGCGGTGCTCGGTGACGGCGAGGAAGCCGTACTGGAGATCACCGCGATCGTGCGGCAGTGGAAGCACGAGGGCTCGCCCGGCGGGCGGGACGAGCTGCTGCTGCGGCTGGCCCGTACGGAGAGCGTCTACGTACCCCGGTTCTACGACGTCGACTACCTGCCCGACGGCCGCATCCAGCGGGTCGTGCCGAACCGGGCGGACGTTCCGTTCCGGGTGCACAAGCGCACCACGATGGATCTTGACGCCTGGCCGTACCCGAAGAAGCCCCTGGTCCCGCTCGCCGAGACGGTGCACGAGCGGTACGCGGTGGAGATCTTCCGGGGTTGCACCCGGGGTTGCCGGTTCTGTCAGGCCGGCATGATCACCCGCCCGGTACGGGAACGTTCGATCACCACCGTCGGTCAGATGGTGAAGGAGGGGCTGGAGTTCTCCGGCTTCCACGAGGTCGGACTGCTCTCGCTCTCCTCGGCCGACCACTCGGAGATCGGCGACATGTGCTCCGGCCTGGCCGAGCAGTACGCCGGTACCAACGTCTCGCTCTCCCTGCCCTCGACCCGGGTCGACGCGTTCAACATCGACCTGGCCCAGGAACTCTCCCGCAACGGGCGGCGGACCGGGCTGACCTTCGCCCCGGAGGGTGGTTCGGAGCGGATCCGCAAGGTGATCAACAAGATGGTGTCGGAGGAGGACCTGATCCGCACCGTCGTCACCGCGTACACCAACGGCTGGCGGCAGGTGAAGCTCTACTTCATGTGCGGGCTGCCCACCGAGACCGACGAGGACGTGTTGCAGATCGCCCGCCTCGCGCACGAGGTGATCAAGGCCGGGCGGGCGGCGACCGGGTCGAAGGACATTCGCTGCACCGTCTCCATCGGCGGCTTCGTGCCGAAACCGCACACTCCGTTCCAGTGGGCGAAGATGGAAACCCCGGAGGTGATCGACAACCGACTCCGGCTGCTCAAGCAGGCGATCAACTCGGACCGGTCGCTCGGCCGGGCGATCGGTTTCCGCTACCACGACGGTGAGCCGTCCCTGATCGAAGGGCTGCTCTCCCGGGGCGACCGGCGGGTCGGCGCGGTCATCCGCCGGGTCTGGGAGGACGGCGGCCGGTTCGACGGCTGGAGCGAGCACTTCTCCTACCAGCGCTGGATCACCGCCGCCAACGAGGTGCTGCCGACCTTCGGCGTCGACCTCGACTGGTACACCACCCGTGAGCGCGAGGAACTCGAGGTACTCCCCTGGGACCACCTCGACTCCGGCCTGGACAAGGACTGGCTCTGGCAGGACTGGCAGGACTCGATGTCCGAGTTCGAACAGGATGACTGCCGGTGGACCCCGTGCTTCGACTGCGGTGTCTGTCCCTCGATGGACACCGAGATCCAGATCGGGCCGACCGGCAAGAAGTTGCTGCCGCTCACTCCGGTCAACACCGGGCTGCGGGTGCCGACGGGCGCCTGAGCCGGGGCGCCGTCGGCCGCTTTCCGGCCGTACCCAACCGCCGCGGTCGGACGACCTTCTCCACCGGCCGCCACACCGAGGAGCACCACGATCAGCAAGAAGAACCAGCCAGAGGGCGGTCAGGCGCCGGTCGTACAGCGGATCCGGATCAGGTACGCCAAGCGGGGGCCGCTTCGGTTCACCTCGCACCGTGACTTCGCCCGGGCCTTCGAACGTGCCCTGCGCCGGGCCGGCGTACCGGTGGCTTTCTCCCAGGGTTTCACCCCGCACCCCAAGATCTCGTACGCCAGTGCGGCCCCCACCGGTACGGCCAGCGAGGCGGAGTACCTGGAGGTCGGGCTACAGCACGAGGTCGACCCGACCGCTCTCCGGCTCGCGCTCGACGCCGCCCTCTCACCCGGTCTGGACGTGATCGAGGTGGTGGTGGCCCAGGGCGGAAGCCTGCCCGACCGGATCGACGCGTCGCACTGGCGCATCGAGTTGCCCGGTGTCGAGCCGGAGTTGGCGCGACAGGCGGTGGAGAAGTTTTGGGCTTCTTCCGAGGTACTGGTCGAGCGGTTGACCAAGCAGGGGCGCCGCTCCTTCGATGCCCGCGAGGCAGTCAACAAAATCGATGTTATCGATCAGACTGGGGCACCTTCCGAGGTCGCGGGCGTACCGTGTGCGATACTCGACCTAGTCATACGGCAGGTCACTCCGTCCGTACGACCCGATGACGTCCTTTCCGGCCTCCGCGTGGTGGCCGACCTGGAGCCGCCGGTGCCGCCAAGGGCGACCCGGCTGGCGCAGGGCACGTTGACCGCGCAGGGGGCGATCGTGGATCCGTTGGAGGCGGACCGCGACGGGGCGAACCATCGGTGAACGTTAGCCGGTTTCCCGGCCAGCGCTCAGTTAGCCAGACTTCGGTAGCCCGTGCACCTGACGCGCTGCCGGGTACACCTTTGCGGCAACCCTGCGTGGCAGCGCTCACCCGCGCCCGGGGCGGCCAGAACTGGAGAACGTCCAATGCTCGACAACGAGCCCGAGGGCGGCGAACGGACCGGCGCACAGCCGGCCGACGACACCGCCGAGACCGCTGACAGCGCGCCTACCCGGCGCACCCGTACCACCCGCCGGCGCAGCCCGGCGGCGACCGCCGAGCCGGCCCAGACCGGGGCCCCGGTCGAGGCTCCGGCCGATGCCCGCGCCGGCTCCGACGAGGCGCCCCAGGCGGAGGTGTTCGCGCCCGTCGCGGCCGACACCGAACCGGCCCCGAAGGTCACCCGGCGCCGCCGGAAGGCGACAACCGCTGACAAGCGTGACGAACCGACCGCTCCGGTCGGCGAAATCGGAACCACCGGCACCGCCGACCCCGAACTCACCGCCTCGGGCGGCGAATCGACCCAGGAGACGGGCAGCGCCTCGCTCGAAGCCGGGCCGGCGCAGACCGCCCCGGCCGAAGTCACCCCACCGGTCAAGGTGACCCGCACCCGGCGGCGCAAGGCGGTGCCACCGGCGGCCGAGGCCGAGCCGACGACCCCTCCGGCGGCTCCGGTCACCGAACCGGGTGCACCCACCCCGGCCGTGGAGGAGTCCGACGAACTCGGCACCGCCGCCCTGACCGGCGAGTCCGTGCCGCCGGGCGTCACCGTCCTGCCCAACGCCGCGACCGAGCCGAGCACCTCAGAGCAGGCCGAACGGGTCGAGGAGGCTCCCCGTACCCGGCGCCGCCGGGCCGCCCTCTCCGCGCCGACCGTGCTCTTCATGGCGCCGGAGCCGGAGATCCCCCCGGCCCGGCCGGCCACCCCACCCGTCGCGGCGCCGACCGAGGTGGTCGTCGTGCCGACCGAGGCCGCAGACGTCGACGACACCGACCTCGAACCGGTCGAGCCGACCCGGCGCCGGCGGCGTGGCCGCCGTACCGCTGAGACCGCGGAGCTGGCGAACGAGCCGGTCGAGACCGTCACGGACGCCGTGACCGGCGAGCCGGAGCCGATCGAGCTGGAAGACGAGGACGAGGAAGACGACGACGAGGCCGGTGGCCGGCGTCGTCGCCGTCGGGGCCGTCGGGGCCGGGGCCGGGGCAAGGGTCCGACCGACGAACTCGACGAGGACGAGACCGAGGAGCCGGCGCAGGCCGAGGCCGAGGCGGAAGAGGACGAGGAAGACGAGGCCGAGGGGGGCGACGGGCTGACCCGTCGGCGTCGTCGTCGGCGGCGCAAGGGCGCCGGGGACACCGCGGAGGGTGGCGCCGAGGACGGCGTACACACCGTCGTCAAGATCCGTGAGCCGCGTCGGACCGCCGACGAGGTGCAGGGCGTCTCCGGATCGACCCGGCTGGAAGCCAAGCGGCAGCGCCGCCGGGACGGGCGCGAGCAGCGCCGTACCCGGCCGCCGATCCTGAGCGAGTCGGAGTTCCTGGCCCGCCGCGAGGCCGTCGACCGGGTGATGGTGGTCCGCCAGCGTGGCGACCGTACCCAGATCGCCGTGCTTGAGGACGGGGTGCTGGTCGAGCACTACGTCACCCGGGCCACCTCGGGCACCATGGCCGGCAACGTCTACCTGGGCAAGGTGCAGAACGTCCTGCCGAGCATGGAGGCGGCGTTCGTCGACGTCGGCCGAGGCCGCAACGCCGTGCTCTACGCCGGTGAGGTCAACTGGGACATGAGCGGCCTGGAGGGGCGGGCCCGCTCGATCGAGCACGCGCTCCGCTCCGGCGACGCGGTGCTGGTCCAGGTCACCAAGGACCCGATCGGGCACAAGGGGGCCAGGCTGACCAGCCACATCGCCCTCTCCGGTCGGCACCTGGTCTACGTGCCGCACGGCAACGCCTCCGGGATCAGCCGCAAGCTGCCGGACACCGAGCGCAAGCGGTTGCGTGACGTACTCAAGAAGCTGGTCCCGGACGGTGCGGGCGTGATCGTCCGTACCGCCGCCGAGGGGGCGAGCGAGGACGAGCTTGCCCGGGACGTCAAGCGGCTCCAGGCGCAGTGGGAGGACATCCAGGCGCGGGCCGCCGAGGGCGGTGCCCCGGCTCTGCTCTACGAGGAGCCCGACCTGGTCATCCGGGTGGTCCGGGACCTCTTCAACGAAGACTTCCGCGAGCTGGTCGTGCAGGGCGACGAGGCGTACGGGATGGTCGAGTCGTACCTCGCGCACGTCTCGCCCGACCTGGTGGCCCGGCTGCACCGGCACACGGGCACGGCGGACGTCTTCGCCGAGCGCCGGATCGACGAGCAGATCCTCAAGGGGCTGGACCGCAAGGTCTACCTCCCCTCCGGCGGTCACCTGGTGATCGACCGGACCGAGGCGATGACCGTGGTCGACGTCAACACCGGCAAGTACACCGGCGCCGGCGGCAACCTTGAGGAAACCGTCACCCGGAACAACCTGGAGGCGGCCGAGGAGATCGTGCGGCAGCTCCGGTTGCGGGACCTCGGTGGCATCGTCGTGATCGACTTCATCGACATGGTGCTGGAGTCCAACCGTGAGCTGGTGCTGCGCCGGCTCACCGAGTGCCTCGGCCGAGACCGGACCAAGCACCAGGTCACCGAGATCACCTCGCTCGGTCTGGTGCAGATGACCCGTAAGCGGATCGGCGCCGGGCTGCTGGAGGCGTTCAGCGAGACCTGCGACTGCTGCAAGGGCCGTGGCGTGATCATCCACACCGAGCCGGTTCCGGAGAAGCCCCGCGTCGGCACCGGCTCGACCGCCGGCGTCGGTGACAAGGTCAAGGCGGTCGCCTCGGCGTCCGTACCGACCAGTGCCGCGCCGAGCGCGACCGCTCCGGAGACCCCGACGGTCAGCCGGCGCAGCCGGACCCGCAAGAGCGCGGTTCCGGAGCGGGCCGTGGTCGAGGTGGCGGACGAGGACGACACCATGGGGTACGACCTCTCCCGCTACGAGGTCGACCAGCCCGAGCCGGCGGAGGAGACCGACAACCTGCAAACCGGATCGGCCCGGCTGGCCGGTGCGGACGACCCGGACGCGCTCGGCGAGGACGGTGAGTCGGACGCCGACGGCGACCTGGAGGGTGGTGCCGGCGGTGGCCGGCGCCGGTCCCGCCGGGGTGGTACGCGTCGCCGCACCCGTCCCTGAACCACTCCGACCCCGGTTCGTACGCAGAACTTGATCGATCATGTGCCCCGCACCGGTTGCGCCCCGCGCGCCGGTGCGGTGCACTGAGGGCCGAGCGCTGAGAAGGGCCCCTTCCCCGCCAGATCGCGACGGAAGGGGTTCCTTACTATCCGCACCCCCCTTGCGAGGAGATCAGATGCGACGCCCGCTGCCGGCCGCCGTCATCACCACCGCCCTGCTCACCGCCGTGCTGCTGGCCGGCGCCGGTTGCGCCGCCGAACGTCCCCGTACCCAGGGGCAGGCCCCGGGGGCCACGACGTCGGCTGATCCGGGGGCGTCGACCCCCGGCGTGCCGGGACCGTCCGCTACCCCGGCGACCCCGGTGCCGTCGAACGGTGCCGGAGCCCCCTCGGCCGGTCCCGGTGCTCCGGCCAACCCGCCCAACCCGCTTCCCTCGGTGACCGGACCGGCCGGCGGCAACGCCAAGGAGGTCTGCACCGCCGCGCTGAAGACCAACACCGATTCGGGTACGGCCTTCGTGACCGACCTGACGGCGATGATGCAGGCGACCGGGGACGGCGACACCGCTGCCGCCACGGCGGCCAAGACGCGGGTCGAGCGGGGCCTGGCCAACTGGACCAGCGCGCTGAAGGAGCACTCCTCCAAGGCATCCGATCCCACGCTCAAGACCGTGCTCACCGAGTTGGCCACCCAGATCGGCTCGATGAAGCCCGAGCTGAACTCGATCAACGAGATCAGGTTGGACGAGTTGAACCAGCGGATCGAGACGCTCTGCGGGGTCTGACCGGCCGGGCCGGTTTGAGTGTCGGGCGGAGCATGGCGTACGCTTGCCTGCGGCGCACCTTTGGCGCCAAGCTGTCGCGTGTCCGCCCCCGCATCCGTGCGGTTGTGGCGAGCAGCCGCGAACAGCATTCCAGCAGCCTCAACGACAGGGAGTCCGCCTCCGATGTACGCGATCGTCAAGACCGGCGGCAAGCAGTACAAGGTCGCCGAGGGCGACGTGATCGAGGTCGAGAAGCTCGTCGGTGAGCCTGGCGACGCGGTGACGCTCTCCGCGGTGCTTCTCGTCGACGGTACCGACCTGGTGACCGACGCGGCCAAGCTCGCCAAGGTCGCGGTTTCCGGCGAGATCGCCGCCCACACCAAGGGCCCGAAGATCCGGATCCACAAGTTCAAGAACAAGACCGGCTACCACAAGCGTCAGGGGCACCGTCAGCCGCTGACCCAGGTCAAGGTGACCGGAATCTCCAGCGGTAAGTAAGTTCGGCGGTAAGAACCCAGCGGAAAGTAAGGTCGTCCTCAGATGGCTCACAAAAAGGGTGCGTCCAGCTCGCGGAACGGTCGCGACTCCGCGGCGCAGCGGCTCGGCGTCAAGCGGTTCGGTGGCCAGGTCGTCAGCGCCGGCGAGATCCTGATCCGCCAGCGCGGCACCAAGTTCCACCCCGGGGATCTCGTCGGACGTGGCGGTGACGACACGCTCTTCGCGCTCGCCCCGGGCGCGGTCCAGTTCGGCACCAAGCGTGGCCGCAAGGTCATCAGCATCGTGCCGGTGGCGCAGTAGTTAGCTTCTCCATTCGGCGAAGCGGGCCGCGGACCTGAGTGTCCCGGCCCGCTTCGCCGTTTGCGTGGCAGGCTTGTTGTCGCGGGGATGGACCTCGCGGAGAGGATTGGCGTCGTGATTACCTTCGTTGACCGGGTCGTCCTGCACCTGCGGGCCGGCGACGGCGGGCACGGCTGCGTATCCATCCACCGGGAGAAGTTCAAGCCGTTCGGTGGCCCCGACGGTGGGAACGGTGGGCACGGCGGCAGCGTCTCGCTGATCGTCGACCCGCAGGTGCACACCCTGCTCGACTTCCACTTCCGGCCGCACATCAAGGCCGACAACGGCAAGGGCGGCGCCGGCTCGAACCGGGACGGCGCCAACGGCGGCAACCTGGTCCTCAAGGTGCCGGCCGGCACGGTCGTGCTCAGCACCGACGGAGAGGTGCTGGCCGACCTGACCGGCGCCGGCACCACCTTCGAGGTGGCCCGTGGTGGTCGTGGTGGTCGCGGCAACGCGTCGCTGGCCAGCGCCCGACGCAAGGCGCCGGGCTTCGCTGAGCTGGGCGAGCCGGGCGACGAGATGGACGTCGTGCTGGAGCTCAAGAGCGTCGCCGACGTCGGCCTGGTCGGCTTTCCCTCTGCCGGCAAGTCGTCGCTGATCTCGGTGATCTCGGCCGCCAAGCCGAAGATCGCCGACTACCCGTTCACCACGCTGGTGCCGAACCTCGGCGTCGTACGGGTGGAGAACCACACCTTCACCGTCGCCGACGTACCGGGTCTGATTCCCGGGGCGGCCAGCGGCAAGGGGCTCGGACTGGAGTTCCTCCGGCACATCGAGCGCTGCTCCGTGCTGGCGCACGTGGTGGACACCGCGACCCTCGAACCGGGACGGGACCCGCTCGCCGACATCGACGCCATCGAGGCTGAACTGTCCGAGTACGGCGGACTCGCCGACAAGCCGCGGGTGGTCGTACTCAACAAGGTCGACGTCCCCGACGGGCAGGACCTGGCCGACATCACCCGGGCCGACATCGAGGCCCGGGGTCTGCCGGTCTACGAGGTGTCGGCGGCGACCCGGGTCGGGTTGCGGGAGCTGACCTTCGCGCTGGCGGAGCTGGTCGAGCGGAACCGGGCCGCCACGCCGGTGCTGGAGCCGACCCGGCTCGTGCTCCGGCCGGTGGCGGTGGACGACGCCGGCTTCACCATCGAGGTCGCCGAGGACGGCGCGTTCGTGGTGCGTGGCCCCCGGCCGGAACGCTGGGTCCGGCAGACGAACTTCGACAACGACGAGGCGGTCGGCTTCCTGGCCGACCGGTTGGCGCGACTCGGCGTGGAGGAGAAGCTCGCCAAGGCCGGAGCCGAGCCGGGCAGCCTGGTCCGGATCGGCGTACGCGAATTCGACTGGCAGCCGACGCTCTTCGCCGGGGTGGAGTTCACCCCGGGTAACCGTGGCACCGACGTACGGCTGGAGGAGCAGTCGACGCGGCCGTCGGCGGCGCAGCGACTCGCCGCCCGCAAGGCCCGCCGTCAGCGCCCCGAGGACGAGTTGGAGTCGGCGCAGTCCATGGCCGGCGCGACCGACCCGGACGAGGTCCGGCCGATCACCGTTGGCGGGGACGGCTGGGAGGAGTAGTGCGGTGGCGGCCGGTGGCGCAGCCCACTGGACGGCATCCCTCTCTATTTCCGCCACTTCCGAGCAACCTCGGCGAAACGACGTTTGATTACCCTGAGTGGATGTTGATCGAGTCTCGCCCATGCTCCGACCCGGAGCTCGCGGCCCTGGTTAGCGCCCAGCAGCGGGAGTTGCGGGAGGCGAACCGACCACTCGCCTCGGTGGGCGGCTCCTTCCCGACCCGGGACGACGTCAGCTACCTCGTTGGCGTGGTCAGCGGGCGTGCGGTGGCGTGTGGCGCGATCCGGTCGATCGATCGGTCTACTGCCGAGATCGCGCGGATGTACGTCCGTCCGGCGTACCGTCAACGCGGCCTCGGCCGCCAACTGCTCGATGCGCTGGAGGAACTGGCCTACCAGGCCGGTCACTCGGTGTTGCGGCTGGAGACCGGCACCTACCTGCCGTCGGCGATCGCGCTCTACCGCTCGTCCGGTTACACGGAGATCCCGGTCTACGGCGAGCACGTCGGCAATCCGCTGAGTGCCTGCTTCGGCAAGCGGATCCTCATCTCCGCCTGATCACTCGTGCCACGACCGGTGGTGTGCGGGAAGATCCCGGTGGGGAACCCCGCACACCACCGAAGGCTCTTCAGGTGAGCAGGCCGATGGCGCGCTTGGCCCGGTGGACGGTGTCGGTGGCGTTGTCCCGGGCCCGTTCGGCTCCCTCGGCGAGCACCCGCCGGACGAAACCGGGGTCGCGGGTCAGTTCGGCGTGACGAAGCTGGATCGGTCGCAGGAGCCCTTCGACGGCTTCCGCCACCGCCCGCTTGAGCTTGCTGTAGGAGGGGTACTCGGTGGCGAGGGCGTCCGGTGGGGCGTCCACGCAGGCGGAGAGGATCTCCAACAGGTTGGCCACGCCCGGACGGGTCTGCGGGGCGTACTCGACGCTCCGGCCCGAGTCGGTGACCGCCCGCATGACCTTGCGTCGGATGACCTCGGGCGGATCGAGCAGGAAGATGGTGCCCGGGTCCGAACTGGTGGTCTTGCCCATCTTGGCGGTCGGGTCACTGAGCTCCATCACCCGGGTGGCGACCTCGGGGTGCACCGCGCGGGGCACGGTGAAGGTCTCGCCGTACCGCGAGTTGAACCGGACGGCCACGTCCCGCGCGAGTTCCAGGTGCTGGCTCTGGTCCTCGCCGACGGGCACCTCCTCGGCGTCGTGCAGCAGGATGTCGGCGGTCATCAGGACCGGGTACGTGAGCAGGCTGAGCCGTACGTGTTGCTGTTGGGCGACCGACTTCTCCTTGAACTGGATCATGCGTTGGGCCTCGCCGACCCCGGTCGCGCACTCCAGCAGGAAGTGCAGTTCGGTGTGCTCCGGCAGTTGGGACTGCACGTAGAGCATGGCCCGGTCCGGGTCGAGCCCGGCGGCGAGCAGCATGGTCGCCTGTTCCAGGGTCAGCTCGCGTACCCGGGTCGGTTCGTGGGCCACGGTGAGCGCGTGCAGGTCGGCGAGGAAGACGATGGTCTCGGCTTGGTACTGCGCCGCGACGACCGGGCGGATCGCGCCGAGCAGGTTGCCCAGGTGTAGGTGCCCGGTGGGTTTGAGGCCGGTGAGCCGGCGTTTCGGCAGGGTCCGGGTGAGTGTCGGGGTCGCGGTCATCGGGGGTTCCTCCGTGGGTACGTCGACCGCCCGTCCCGGGGGTGCGCAAAGAAACGGCCGCCCGGGTCGGGCGGCCGTTTCTGCTGTCTCGGGTGCGCGGATGCGTGGCCGCCCGTTAGGGGGCCCGCCAACCGTTCGTGGTCATCCGCACCCGCTCAGCTTAGCCCACTCCCGTGAGCGGACGTGAATGGCTTACCCGGGCAAGGCGTGAATGGCTCACCCGGGCTGCAAGGCGTGCGTCGCCGACACCGGCTGGGGGAGCAGTGGCTGGTGGGAGCAGTGGCTGGTGGGGCCGTAACGCCGCTGCCTGGGTGATCGTTTCCTGGTCGTGAGGAGCTGATCGGTTGGCGAGCATCGGAGGCATGCGTGAGCGGCCGCGGCGCCCTGGCCTGGCTAGGTCGACGGGACCCGGGCTACCAGATCACTCGTCGCGCTCTTCGGCTGATGCTGGTCGGCGTTACCGCCTTCTACGGCAGCCTCTACGTCCTGAACAGCACCACCATGGCGCTGTACGGGGTCTTCACCGTCTTTGCCGTCGGCGCGCTCGCCCAGTTGCCGCCCACGCCGCCTCAGCGGTTCCGGGTCCTGCTCGCCCTCCTGCCGGTGGCCTGGCTGCTGGTCGGCCTCGGCACCGTCATGGCCGCCAACACCTGGGTGGCGGCGGCGGGCATGCTGGTGGTCGGGTTCGGGCTCACGTTCGTCAGCGTCGGTGGGCCACGGCTGGCCGGGGTGACGAGCGGGTTGCAGCTCTTCTACATCCTCGCCTCGTTCGGCCCGTACGCGCTGGGAACCCTGGGCGAGCGGCTGGCCGGGGTGAGCCTGAGCGTGGTGCTGCTGATCCTCGTGGAGTCGGTGCTCTGGCCCGGTCGGGTCACGCTGGTCCGTTACCCGAGCCGGCTCGCTGAGGCGGCCGAGGCGGTCGCGAACTTCCTCGACCTGCTCGCCGACGCGCTCTCCGGGCGGGCGCACCCGGGACCGGAGACCGCCGACCGGCAGGCGGCGGCCAGCGCGGCGGTGGACCGGCTCACGTTCGAGCAGTTGCCCTCGACCGAGCGTCCGACCTCGGCAGGCGCACGTGATCGGGCGATGCGTGACGCTGCGGTGGCGCTGCGCGAGGCGCTGGACTTCGCCGACCGGTTGGCCGTCGACGCCGCCCTCCCGGGAGCCTCCGCCCCGCCGGGTGCACCACCACCGCCGGGTGCCCCGGCAACACCCGACAGCGACCTGGACTGGCTTCTGCGGCAGGGGGCGGAGCTGACCCGGGCCGCCGGCCGTACCTTCTCCGGCGAGGGGCCACCGGTCGGCCAGCGGGAGCCGCTGCGGCTGCAACACGCGATCGAGGAGGTACGGGTCGGCCCCGGTGGCGGACCGTCCCGCGTGGGCAGTCTCAACCAGCTCTGGTTGGACGCGATCGTCCTGCGGCTCGTCGAGCAGGTGCCGATCCTCGCCACGGCCTCCCGGATCGCCGCCCGACTCCCGATCGATCTGCCCGCGCCCCGGCCGCCGCAGCAGCACCAGCCGTTCACGTACGCCCACCGGTCGACCCTGGTGCTCTACGCGCAGCGGTTGCGGTTGCATCTCACCCGACGGTCGGTGAACTTCCAGGGCGGGGTACGGATCGCCCTGGCCCTGGCCGCGGCCCGGGTCGTGGCCGGGTACCTGAACCTGGACCACGGTTTCTGGGTGCTGCTGGCCACGCTCACCCTGTTGCGTACCTCCGCGGCGGACACCCGCACCACCCTGCGTCCGGCGGTGATCGGGACGGTCGCCGGTGCCGCTGTCGGCGGCGGCCTGCTGATGGTGGCCGGTGGGCCGGAGGTCTACCGGGGGCTGTTGCCGCTGGCCATGGTGCTGGCGTTCGCGGTCGGCCCGCTGCTGGGGCTGGGCTGGGGACAGGGGTTCGTGACCCTGTTGCTGACGGTGCTGTTCGCCCAGATCGGACCGGCCGACCTGCAGATCGTTCAGGCCCGGTTCCTGGACGTGCTGATCGGGGCGGCCGTCGGTATCCTCGCCGGGCTGCTGCTCTGGCCGCATGGCGGCGGCGGGGAGCTGCGCCGGTCGATGGCCGACTATCTCGACCGGGCCGCCGCATCGGTCCAGGAGACGGTCGAGGTGGTGACCGGCGAGCGGCCGGACCGGGGTGAGCTGGCTCGGGCGCACCGGGTCGGGTTGCTCGCCGAGGCGTCGATGGTCCAGTACCAGTCGGAGACCCCGAGCCGCCGGAACGAGGGTGTGGACTGGAGCGCGGTGCTGATCGCCGCGCACCGGATGGTTCGGGGCGGCCAGCATCGGCGGTTGTTGAAGCGACCTGTTGAGTCGTGGCCGCGCCGGGAACTGCTGGGCCCGTTGGACGACTTCGCCTTTCGGATACGCGGCGCCTACGGGGACGTCGCGGCTCAGTTGGCCCATGGTCGGGTGACCCGGCCGGTGCGGACACCGTCGGCAAGCGGCAATCTGGCTGGCCGGTTGCGGGTTCTGGTGGACAGTGGTGGTGACCGGGCATTGGCGCTGGACCTGGTGGACCTGGAGGTGTGGTTGATCTGCCTCAAGGCCCATCTGGCCCGGGTCCAGGCCCCGGTCGGCGGGGAGGTGCGGGAGCTTCCGCTGCGGTAGCGGCTCCGACCGGGGTCCACCGACCGGCCAGGACCGGCCGATGTTCGACCAGATCCTGTCCGGTACCGCCCCGCATGGCGGTCCCGCCCGCAGCCTGAAGAGCGAGTCCGTCGCGGTCGAGACCGAACGGCGAGGTGGCGCGGTGGGAAGGAGGCCCGATGGGTACGGCGCAGGAGACGGTGGCCTTCCTTGGTTTGGGCGGTATGGGGCGCGCGATGGCCGGCAACGCGTTGCGGGCCGGTCTCCCGACCGTGGTGTGGAACCGTACGCCCCGGTCGGCGGAGGCGCTGGGTGATCTCGGCGCACGGGTCGCGGGGAGCGCGGCCGAGGCGGCGGCTCAGGCCGCGATCGCGGTGACCATGGTGACCGACGTCGACGCGGTCCAGGCGATCGCGGTGGAGCAGGGCGTGCTGGCCGCGTTGCCGCCGGGGGCGGTCTGGGTGCAGATGAGCACGATCGGCATCGCCGGGACCGAGCGGTTCGCCGCGTTGGTCGAACGGGAGCGGCCGGACGTGGTGTTCCTCGACGCCCCGGTGGCGGGCAGCCGGGGGCCGGCGGAGGCCGGACGGTTGGCCGTCTACGCGTCCGGGCCGCCATCGGCGCGGGATCGGGTGGCGCCCCTGTTCGACGCGGTTGGTCAGCGTACGGTCTGGGTCGGCCCGGCGGGGCAGGGGTCGCGGCTCAAGCTGGTCAACAACATGTTGCTCGCGTTTCTCGCCGAGGGCGTCGCCGAGTCCGTCGCGTTGGCCCAGACGGTGGGGATCGCCACCGAGACCGTGTTGACCGCCTTGACGGGTAATCCGATCCTGCCGCCGTGGGCGGAGGCGAAGCTGGGTCGGATGGCCCGGGACGACTACTCACCCGAGTTTCCCCTGTCGTTGGCGCTCAAGGATGTCTACCTTGCCCTCGATGCCGTCGACCCGGCCCGGTTCACCGTCGCGGGCTGTCTGGCGGCGCAGTGGCAGCGGGTGCTCGACCGTGGCTTCGGGGGTGACGATCTGACCGTGGTCGTCCGGGCCATGACACCGGGTGCCGCCTGACCACGTCGGTCGTGTGCGGCGCCCGGTCCGGGTCATCCGGCCCCGCCACCCGTGGCTCGCCGGATGACCCGCGGCGGTCGTCCTACTCCAGGTCGAACTCGCCGTCCTGGGCGCCGGCCACGAACGCGTCCCACTCGGCCTGGGTGAAGACCAGTACCGGCCCGTCCGGCTCGGCTGAGTTGCGCATGCCGATCAGGTCGTCCACGAACGCCACCTCCACCGCGGCCTCGGAGGTGTCGCCTTCGGCGCGTTGCCACACCGCGCGGGACAGGTCGAAGTCACCCTTCGGATGCTGCGCCATCGTCGGTTCCTCCACTGCGCGATCCGTCATGGGAAAACCTTTCCACTCTCAATGTTGCAGGATATGCGGATGCCGAGCCTTACCAGGGTCGAGGCGGCCGAGCGCGCCGCGCTGCTGACCGTCGAGTCGTACCACATTGATCTTGACCTGACCACGGGTGACGAGTGGTTCCGATCCGTCACCACGATCCGTTTCCGAGCCACCCCCGGCGCCACCACCTTCGTCGATGTCAAGCCGGCCCGACTGACCAGCGTACGGCTCAACGACACGACCATCGATCCGGCGACGCTCGTCGACGGTCGTCTTTCGCTGAGCGGGCTCCACGATGAGAACACGCTCACGGTCGACGCGGAAATGGCGTACTCGAACACCGGCGAGGGGCTGCACCGATTCGTCGACCCGGCCGACGGCGAGGCGTACCTCTATGCCATGTCCTTCCTCGACGAGGGCCCCAGCATCCATGCCAGCTTCAACCAACCGGACCTGAAGGCGCCGGTCACGCTCAGTGTGACCGCACCCGAGAACTGGTTGGTCGCCGCGAACGGCGCACCACTGCGCCCGGCGACGGGAGGGCGGTGGGAGTTCACCCCGACGGCACCGCTCGCCACCTACTTCATCTCGCTGATCGCCGGCCCCTACCACGCCCGTCACGACGAACACGACGGCATACCACTCGGCCTCTACTGCCGCCGCTCCCTCGCCGCGCACCTCGACCAGGACGCCGACGAGATCTTCACGGTGACCAAGCAGTGCCTGGACCGGTTCCACGAGCTGTTCGAGATCCGCTACCCGTTCGGCAAGTACGACCAGGCATTCATGCCGGAGTTCAACGCCGGCGCGATGGAGAACCCCGGCCTGGTGACGATCCGGGACGACTACGTTTTCCGGTCGGCGGTCACCGACAGCGAGCGGGAACTGCGGGCCACCACCATCGCGCACGAGATGGCGCACATGTGGTTCGGCGACCTGGTCACCATGCGCTGGTGGGACGACCTGTGGCTGAACGAGTCCTTCGCCGAGTACCTGGGCACCCGGGTGACAGCCGAGGCCACCCGCTTCGACGGTGCCTGGACCACGTTCGGCCTACGGCGCAAGGGCTGGGGGTACGCGGCTGACCAGCGCCCGTCGACCCACCCGGTCGCCCCGGCGGAGGTGGTCGACGCCGCCGCCGGCCTGCTCAACTTCGACGGCATCTCGTACGCCAAGGGCGCTTCCGTGTTGCGGCAGCTCGTCGCCTGGCTCGGCGACGAAGCGTTCCTGGCCGGGCTGAACGCGCACTTCGCGGCCCACAAGTACGGCAACGCCACCCTGGCCGACCTGCTCGGCGCGATGAGCGAGGCCAGCGGACGGGACCTGTCCGGGTGGGCCGAACTCTGGTTGCGCCGGGCGCAGGTGAACACGCTGCGGGCCGAGGTGAGCGTGGCCGAGGACGGCACCTACCGTGAGGTCGCGGTGGTGCAGACCGCTCCGGCGGAGCCCCCGGTGCTGCGCCCGCACCGGATCGGGGTGGGCCTCTACGACACCGACGATTCCGGCGCCGCCGGGCGGCCGGTGACCGTACTACGTGCTCGGGTCGAGGTCGACCTCGACCCGACGGTCGACAATGGACGAACGGTCGTCACCGAGCTGGCCGGTCAACCGGCCGCCGCGGTGCTGCTGCTCAACGACGGTGACCTGACCTTCGCCAAGGTACGTCTCGACGACGCGTCCGCCGCCGCCGTACCCCAGGTGCTGGCGGGCCTGGACGATTCGCTGGCGCGTGCCGTGCTCTGGACCGCGACCATCGACGCGGTGACCGACGGCGAACGTCCGGTCTCCGACCTGGTGGCGCTGATCCTCGCCGCGCTGCCCGTGGAGACCGAGGTCATCGTGGTCGAGGACGCGCTGAAGCTCTCCCGTCCGCTGATCGACCGCTACCTCGATCCGGAGCGCCGGCTCGCCGCCCTGGAGCACGTCGCCCAGGCGTGCGACCGGTTGCTCGGGACCGCCCCGGCCGGTGGTTCGGTGCAACTCGCCGCCGCCCGTGGCCTGATCGGGGCGAGCGTCGACGCGGACCGGCTGGCCGGTTGGCTGGCCGGCGAGGGGGTTCCGGACGGGCTCGCCGTCGACACCGACCTGCGGTGGGCGCTGGTCGGCCGACTCGCGGTGCTCGGTGCGGTCGGTGAGGCGGAGATCGCCGCCGAGTTCGCCGCCGACCAGAGTGCCGCCGGTGCCGAACGGGCGGCCCGCTGCCGGGCCGCGTTGCCGGACCCGGCGGCGAAGGAGCACGCCTGGCAGATCCTGATCAGTGACACCTCGCTGTCCAACCGACTGGTGGAGGCGAACGCGGCCGGGTTCTGGCAGCCGGAACAGGCGGAACTCACCGCCTCCTATGTGGAGCGGTACTTCGCCGAGATGCCGGCGGCGGCGCGGTTGCGTACCGCCTGGACCGCCGACCAGGTGGCCAAGCTCGCCTTCCCCCAGTACGTGGTGGAGCAGCGGACCCGGGATCTGGCCGCGGCGTTGCTGGCCCGCGACGACCTGACCCCGGGGCTGCGTCGGGTGCTGACCGACGCGGACGACGACCTGCGGCGGGCGCTGCAGGCGCGCTCCTTCGGGGTGGTGTGACCGGCGCTCCCGGAAACCGGCGGTGGGTGGCGGCGCCTGGATCGATCGGGTGCGATCTGCGTCATGCCGGGGCGGCTGGACGGCCGCCCCGGCATACGATCAAGAGGTGGAGGAAGATACCCGACGAATCGGGATCATGGGTGGCACCTTCGACCCGATTCATCACGGTCACCTGGTCGCGGCCAGCGAGGTCGCCGACCGGTTCGGGCTCGACGAGGTCATCTTCGTGCCCACCGGCCACCCGTGGCAGAAGGCCGACGAGCCGGTCTCCTCGCCCGAGGACCGCTACCTGATGACCGTCATCGCCACCGCCTCGAACCCCCGGTTCCAGGTCAGCCGGGTCGACATCGACCGGGAGGGTCCGACCTACACCGTCGACACGTTGCGCGACCTGCACGAGCAGTACGGCCCGAAGGCGCAGCTCTTCTTCATCACCGGGGCGGACGCGCTGGAGAAGATCCTTTCCTGGAAAGACGCGGACCAGGTGTTCGAGCTGGCGCACTTCATCGGGGTGACCCGGCCGGGTTTCGAACTCTCCGCCGGGCACCTGCCGGCCGACTCGGTGAGCCTGGTCCAGGTGCCGGCGATGGCGATCTCGTCCACCGACTGCCGGGCCAGGGTCGCCGCCGGGGAGCCCGTCTGGTACCTCGTACCCGACGGTGTGGTCCAGTACATTGCCAAACGCCGGTTGTATCAGTAACGGTTTGGGGTGTTTGCGACCTGTTGTTCGCTAACTGCCAAGTCGTAACTCAGCGGCGTGTGAGAGGCTAGGAGAGTCCCACAGTCGACCAAAGGAGTACGGTGACAGCTTCCGATCGCGCCCTTGAGCTGGCATTGGCCGCCGCGCAGGCAGCCGCTGACAAGAAGGCGCAGGACATCGTCCTGATCGACGTGGGCGACCAGCTCGCCATCACCGACATTTTCCTGGTCGCTTCGGCGCCGAGTGAGCGCCAGGTCCAGGCGATCGTCGACGCGATTGAAGAGCAGCTGCTCACCCTCCCGGAAAAGGCGAAGCCGGTGCGTCGTGAGGGCGAGCGGGCCGGCCGTTGGGTGCTGCTCGACTACGTCGACATCGTGGTGCACGTCCAGCACACCGAGGAGCGTGAGTTCTACGCACTCGACCGGTTGTGGAAGGACTGCCCCATCATCCCGTTCGTCGATCGCGACCTCGTGGACGCCGACGCCCGCCACGGCGAATGACCCGACTGATCGTCTGGCGGCACGGCAACACCGACTGGAACGCCGGCAACCGGGTGCAGGGGCAGACCGACACCCTTCTCAACGAGTTGGGTGTGGAGCAG
Organism: Micromonospora sp. NPDC050417; assembly: GCF_044458865.1. Taxonomy (NCBI): domain Bacteria; kingdom Bacillati; phylum Actinomycetota; class Actinomycetes; order Micromonosporales; family Micromonosporaceae; genus Micromonospora; species Micromonospora sp. NPDC050417. The sequence goes on along the minus strand of NZ_JBITIH010000030.1, from coordinate 28,833 downwards.
GCAGCCGCCGCCGCGGAGATGCTCGCCGCACTGAAGCCGGACGCCATCGTCTCAAGCGACCTACAGCGGGCCGCCCGTACGGCGTCGGCGTTGGCCGCGCTGACCGGGTTGTCGGTGCGCACCGATGCCCGCCTGCGTGAGCGGCACTACGGTCAGTGGCAGGGCCTCACCATGCACGAGGTCGCTGCCCGGTTCCCGGCCGAGCACGCCCGCTGGCGGGCCGGCGACCAGGATCCTGGCTGCGAGGTGGAGAGCCTCGACGAGCTGGGCAAGCGGGTCGGTGCCGCGCTCCAGGCGGCGGCGGACGAGACGCCCGGCGGCACCACCGTGGTCGCCACCCACGGTGGTGGTGCCCGGCAGGGCTGCGGTTACCTGCTCGGCTGGTCCCCGGAGATCCTGCGCCAGCTCGGGTCCTTGCAGAACTGTCACTGGAGCGAGCTGCGCTACGACGCGGTGCGCGGCTGGCAGCTGCGTGCCCACAACGTCGGGCCGGCCGCCCGGGAGCCGATTCCCGCCGCGATCTGAACCACCGCGATGTGCGCCGGTACGGGTGCAGCCGGCTGGCGGATCGACCAAGCCTTTTGGCCTGTGTTGCGTGCTTGTTTGTCGTGATTTGCCCTGACTGCGGGGCATCTCGGCGCCGGCGGCTCCCGAGCCGATCGGCTACCGTGCCGAGATGCCCGTCGCGGTTGTCATCGACTCCACCGCCTACCTGCCGGCCGACCTCACGCCCCGGTTGACGGTGGTGCCGCTCACCGTCGTCGTCGGCGGTGTGCAGGGGCTCGAAGGCGTCGAAGTGTCACCCGCCGACGTCTCCCGCGCGATGACCGGCCGCCGGATCGCGGTGCAGACCTCCCGACCGGCGCCGGAGCAGTTCGCGGTGACGTACCGCCGGTTGCTCGACCAAGGGGCCACCGGGGTCGTCTCGGTGCACCTCTCCGCCGAACTCTCCGGCACGGTGGAATCCGCCTCCCTCGCCTCGGCCGAGTTCGGCGACCGGGTGACCGTGATCGACTCCCGTTCCACCGGAATGGGTCTCGGTTTCCCGGCACTGGCCGCCGTACGGGTCGCCGACGGCGGCGCCGAGCTGGCCGAGGTCGCGCAGGCCACCCGGGACGCGATCGGGCGTACGTTCACCTTCTTCTACGTCGACACGCTCGAATTCCTCCGCCGGGGCGGCCGGATCAACGCCGCCGAGGCGCTCTTCGGGACCGCGCTGTCGGTCAAGCCGATCCTGCACGTACGCGACGGGACCATCGCGATCCGGGAGAAGGTGCGTACCGCGAGTCGGGGGCTTGCCCGGCTCGTCGACCTGGCGGTGGCCGCCGCCGACGAGACACCGGTGGACGTCGCCGTCCACCACCTGGCCGCACCCCAGCGCGCGGAAGCGCTCGCCGAGGCGCTCGCCGTACGCCTCGGCGACCGGCTCTGCGACAGCCACGTCACCGAGGCCGGCGCGGCGGTCGGGGCACACGCCGGTCCGGGCCTGGCCTGCGTGGTGGTCCACCGCCGGCCGTGAGCCGGCGGAGAGTCCGCCGCGCGGGGACTCAGCCCAGGGTGAGCCAGCGCAGACCGATCCGTTCGATCCGCGCCCCCTCGGCAGCGGTGATCGGCACCCGCCCGGTGGCCTTACCCAGGAAGGTCAGCCGGTCCCAACCGAGTTGCCGTACCGAGGCCGGCCCCGCCGGGCCGACCAGCAGATCCTCCACCAGCTCAGCGGCGGGCACGGTCAGCCACGGCCGGCGGTGCAGGGCCGCGGCGAGGTCCAGGCCGTGCACCGCGACCTCGACCACCCGGGTACGCAGAAACTCCGACAACAGCATCGGGTCACCGTGCCGAGTGCGTACCAGCCGTCCGGGCGGCTCGGCCCGGCAGAGCGCGTCCACCCGACGCCAGGTGGTGCCGAACTCGTCGACCAGCCCGGCCCCGGTCACCTGGGCCGCCGCGTGCTCCTGGGCCAGCCTGATCCGGGACGCGTTGGTCTCCGGGGCGAACCGTTCGTCCGGCCGGTAGTACGCCGTCGCCGACACCTCGGCGTGGGACGGCGGCTCGGACGCCAGCATCTCCGGCAGCCAGGCGAGCACCACCCGGACATGGGCCAGCAGGTCGCGTACGAGCCACGGGGCGCAGGCCGTGGGGCGATCCCAGTCCGGCTCGGAGAGCCCGCTCATCGCCTCGGTGAGCTGCTCCAACTCGCCCCGCAGAACGTCCAGCACCACCGGATCCTGTTCCACGACCCGAAGTTACCAGCCCCGGTTCGCATAGCAGATCCCGTCATGATCAGGGCGTTCTCCACAGGTGCGCGGGTTGTCCACAGGAGAGGAACGCCCGCCGGTCGGACCCGCCCGATCCGGCTACCGTCCGCCGGGTGTCTGACGAGGACGAGACGAGGGTGCGGGAGCGGCTGGCCCGGGTACGTGCCGCCTGGACGAGCCGGTCCGCCGTACCGGTGGCGGTGGATCCGGTGGCGACCGACCCGCCGCCGGCCGTCCCGAGCCGGCTGGGCGGGCCCGGGGCCTTCGACCCGGGCCGGCGCGGAGTCCGCGCGCTCGCGGCGGTCGCCGCCCTGGTGGTGCTCGGCGCGGCCGGTTGGGCGTGGCAGTCGCGACCGAGAACCGAGCCGGTGGACGGCCCGGCACCGGTGGCGGCGGGCGGGGTCGGCTCGCCCGATCGGCCGGCGAGCGCCGTGGCCAGCGCCAGCGCGGGCACCGGCGAGGTGGTGGTGGCGGTCGCCGGCAAGGTACGCAGACCGGGGCTGGTACGGCTGCCCGCCGGTGCCCGGGTCGCCGACGCGCTGACCGCCGCCGGAGGAGCCCTGCCCGGCGTCGACGTCGCCCTGCTCAACCTGGCCCGCAAGGTCATCGACGGGGAACTGATCCTGGTCGGGGTGAGCGCTCCGCCGGGTGTCGCCGGGCCACCGGCCGGTGCGGCGGGACAGCCGGTCGGCCCGGCCGGTGGCGGCAAGGTCAACCTGAACACCGCGACCCTGGCCCAGCTCGACACCCTGCCCGGCGTCGGACCGGTGCTCGCCCAGCGCATCCTCGACCATCGCGACCAGCGCGGCGGCTTTCGCTCCGTGGGCGACCTGCGCCAGGTCAGCGGCATCGGCGACGCCCGCTACGAACAGCTCAAGGAGCTGGTCACGATATGAGCGCACGGCTGGCCCCGGCATCCACCACGCCCACCCGGCCGGAACGTGCCGGGCCGGCGGCCTCGCCCGTTGCCCAGGACACGTCACCGGACCTACGGCTCGCCGGCGTCGCGGTGGCAGCCTGGCTCTCCGCCCTCGCCGTGCTCCACCTCTGCGCCCGGACCGGGATCGTGATCGCGGCAGTGGCCGGCGTCACGGCCCTCGGGGCGAGCGCGTACCTGGCCCGTGGCCGTGGACCTCATCGCCCGGTTGTCGCCCGGTACGGCTGGATCGTCGTCGCCGCCCTGCTCGGCGTGGTCTGCGGCAGCATCGCCACCGCCGCCCGGCTCGGCGTACGTGATGCGCCGGCCCTCGCCGAACTGGCCCGCTCCGGTGCCCCCATCGACGTGGAACTGGTCGTCCGGGACGACCCCCGGGAGGTCGCCGGAGCCCCCGGTCGGCCGGCGATGCTGCTGCTCTCCGCCGAACTCCACTGGCTGCGCGACCCGGACGGGCGTCGGATCGAGATCCCGGCCCGGATCCTCGTACTCGCCAGCGACCAGGGCTGGCGCGACCTGTTGCCGGGACAGCGGCTGAGTGCCACCGGCCGGTTGCAGCCGGCACGGGGCCGCGACCTGACCGCCGCCGTACTCTCCGCGAACGGCGCGCCGGCCCGGATCGGGGAGCCGTCGTGGGCGCAACGCGCGGCGGGAACCCTGCGGGCCGGGTTGCAACGGGCCTGCCTGCCGCTGGCCGACGAACCGGGCGGACTGCTGCCGGGGCTGGTGGTCGGTGACACCAGTCGGCTGCTGCCGGCCGTCGAGGACGACTTCCTGACCACCGGCATGACCCACCTCAATGCTGTCTCCGGCGCCAACGTGGCCATTGTGGTCGGGTTGGTGCTGCTCTGCGCCCGTTGGGCACGCGCCGGACCGTGGCCGACCGCCGTCATCTGCGCCATCGCCCTGGTCGGATTCGTCATCCTGGCCCGGCCGTCGCCGAGTGTCGTACGCGCCGCGACGATGGGGGCGGTCGGGCTGCTGGCCCTCGCGGTCGGCCGTCCCCGGGCGGCACTGCCGGCACTGGGTGCCGCGATCACCGTGCTGGTGGTGGCCGACCCGGAACTGGCCGGCGACGCCGGGTTCGCGCTCTCCGTACTCGCCACCGCAGGGCTGCTGCTGATCGCGCCGAGATGGCGGGACCGGCTGCGGGGGCGGGGCGTGCCGGCCGGGTTGGCAGAGGCGCTGGCCATCCCGGCGGCGGCACAACTGACCTGCGCCCCGGTGGTGGCGGGCCTCTCCGGCACGATCAGCCTGGTCGCCGTGCCGGCGAACCTGCTGGCGGTGCCGGCGATCGCGCCGGCCACCGTACTGGGCGTGGCGGCGGCCACGGTCTCACCGGTCTGGCCGGCCGGAGCGGAGTTCGCGGCCTGGCTCGGTAGCTGGCCGGCCTGGTGGCTGGTGCTGGTCGCCCGGTACGGCGCACGCCTGCCGGCCGGCACGCTGCCCTGGCTGGACGGGGTCGGGGGCGGCTTACTGCTTGGTGCGCTCACCGTGGCGCTGCTGGTCGCCGCCCGCCACCCGTTGGTGCGTCGACTGATCCCGGTGGTCGTGGTCGCCGTGGTCGTCGGTGCGCTGCCGGTACGCCTGGTCGCCTCCGGCTGGCCACCGTCCGGCTGGATCTTCGCGGTCTGCGCGGTCGGCCAGGGGGACACGGCGGTGCTGCCGATCGGGTCCGGGCAGGCGGTGGTGGTCGACGCCGGCCCCGACCCGTCGGCGACCGACCGGTGCCTGCGTCGGCTCGGCGTACGGTCGGTCCCGCTGCTCGTGCTCAGTCACCTGCACGCCGACCACGTGGGTGGGATCGACGGGGTGCTGCGCGGTCGCCACGTCGGGGAACTGGTCATTCCAGAGTGGGGCGAACCGGCCGGCGGTCGGGTGCTGGTCGAGCGGGCCGCGACCGCCGCCGGGGTGCCGGTGCGGGCGATCGGGCCCGGCTGGCGGTACGTCGCCGGGGCGGTGGAGTTGACCCTGCTCGGCCCGCCGTACCCGATGCGGGGCACCAGGTCCGACCCGAACAACAATTCCCTGGTGTTGCGCGCCCGGGTCGGTGGTGTGCGGATCATGCTCCCCGGTGATGCCGAGGAGGAGGAACAGCGTGCGTTGCTGGACCTCCTGCCCGCCGCCGACCTCCGGGCGGAGTTGTTGAAGGTGGCCCACCACGGCAGCGCCTACCAGGACGGAGCTTTCCTCGACGAGGTCGACCCGGCGGTGGCGCTGGTTCCGGTCGGGGCCGGCAACGACTACGGCCACCCGAATCCGGCCGTGCTCGCCCGGTTGACCCGCAACGGTGCCCGGGTGCTGCGTACGGACACCGACGGTGATCTGGCGGTGGTGCTCCGCGAGGCGCGGCTCGCCGTGGTCCTACGTGGCCTCGACCCGACCGACGAGCGGCCGGGATGACACGCGGAGGGTCACCAGCCATGAGCAGTACGTCAGGATTAAGATAAATGTCTGGATTTGCGCTAAGTGCGGGCTCGGCTACGGGTACTGGGGTGACCAGGCCCGACGCGCGTACCCAACGTGCGACGATGACCCCGTGACCCCTGTTAGCCTCTCCCCGGTAACGCTCGTCCTCGGCGACGAGGAGCTGCTCGTCACCCGGGCACTCGCCGGGGCCGCCGAATCGGTTCGGGCGATCGAACCCGACGCCGACGTCCGCGAGTACGAGGCCGGTTCGGTCAACCCCGGCGAACTCGCCGAGATGCTCAGCCCGTCCCTCTTCGGCGGTCGCCGGGTGATCCTCCTACGTGGTGGACAGGACGCCCGAAAGGACCTGATCGCCACCCTGCTGTCATACGTGAAGAATCCCGACCCGGACGTTCACCTGGTGGTGGCGCACGCCGGTGGCGCCAAGGGCAAGGGCTTCGCCGACGGACTCCGTACCGCCGGGGCGACGGTGATCCCGGCGGCCAAGCTCAAGGGGGACCGGGAGCGGATCGCCTTCGTCCGCGAGGAGTTCAAGCGCGCCGGGGGTCGCGCCAGCGATGACGCCGCCGCTGCTCTGGTCGCCGCGGTCGGCAACGACCTGCGGGAACTCGCCTCCGCCTGCGCGCAGTTGATCGCCGACACCGATGGGCGGATCGGGGCCGACACGGTCGCCCGCTACTACAAGGGTCGGGCCGAGGTGAGCGGGTTCACCGTCGCGGACGCGGCCATGGTCGGTGACGTACCCGGTGCGCTGGAGGCGCTGCGCTGGGCGTTGCACGTCGGCGTCGACCCGGTGCCGATCGCCGACGCCCTCGCCGACGGCGTACGGACCGTCGCCCGGGTGAGTTCCGCCGGGCGGGGCAGCGCGTACCAACTCGCGAGCACGCTCGGCATGCCCGCCTGGAAGATCGAACGCGCCCAGCGACAGGGGCGTGGCTGGACCCCGGAAGGGCTGGTGGACGCCATGCAGGCGGCGGCCGAGTGCAACGCCGCGGTCAAGGGCGGCGCGGACGACCGGGGGTACGCGTTGGAGCGGGCGGTCTTCGCGGTCGCCGCCGCCCGCACCGGAGGTGGTACGCGATGAGCGGGTCATCCCGCCTCCGGCTACCCGGACAGCTACGTGCGATCCGACGGGCGCGGGTGGCCCAGGACGTGGGCTACCCCGACCTGTCGGCGCCCGACGAGGCCGGTCCGGTGGTGGTCGGCGACATCGCGGCGAGTTATCCGGGTCTGGTCGCGGAGGTCTGCGCCGACCTCGACGGGGCGTCGCGCGCGGAACACCCCACCGTACGGGTCTATCCCCGGCTGCTTGAGCCGGTCGTCGAAAGCACCGTCAGCGACGACGAACGGGTCCGCCCGCTCTACTCCCGGGTGCTCCGGCTGCACCACGTCGACCCGGGCGGCCTGCTCTGCTTCCTCTTCTTTGAGGGCACCGTCGCGCTGGGCCTGCTGCTCGCCCTCGCCGAACTCGTCAACTGGTGGGGCGTGCTGGTCCTGCCGGTGACGGTCGCGGTCATGGTCAAGATGAACGATCTGGTGGCCGCAGGGGTGGTTCGGTCCGCAGCCCGGGTGCCCGACCTTGAGCAGGAGCGGTTCCGGCGGGAGATGCTGCCGGCGGTCGGCCGGGCCAAGGTGCCCGAGAAGTGGAAGATCAGCCCGGATGCCCAGGGCGTTCTGACCGGTGCCGGCCTCGCCGGCCACGAGCAGTGGGGGATCGCCGGCACGGCGGACGTGTCCCGGGCGGTGCCGGGCGGCACCCGGGTCGGCGGTGGCGCCGCGGCAGAGGCCCTGCCGGCGGCGGCGCGGGTGGTGCTGGCGCGGGTGGCGGCGAGTCGGCTCCGGGCCAATTCGGGCCATGCCAGCACCCGTCGTACCCCGATCGGCCGGCCGACCAACGCCCAGCCGGCGGCGGGAGAGCGGACCGAGCAGTGGCGGGCCCAGCAGGCTGGCCACTGGTCCGAGCAGCCGGACGCCGCACAGCAGCGGGCGAACCAGTCCGGCGCCCGGCACTACGAGTAGCGTCCCGGCGTCTTATGCGCGACGAGTAGCGCCCGGCACTCTGGGCGCGACAAGTAGCGCCCGGCACTCCCAGCCAGGACATTCACGCCCCGACCAACGACAGTTACGCCCCGAGCCGAAGCTCGGGGCGTAACAGGTGAAGTCTCGGTCGGAACCGTCAGGCGGCGGTGACCGACTGCAGGCGCTTGGCGATGGCCGACTTGCGGTTCGCCGCCTGGTTCTGGTGGATGACGCCCTTGCTGACCGCCTTGTCCAGCTTGCGCGAGGCGTCCCGCATCAGCGCGGTGGCCTGCTCGGTGTCACCGGCAACGGTCGCCTCGTTGAACTTGCGGATGGCGGTCTTCAGCGACGACTTGACCGACTTGTTACGCAGCCGGCGCTTTTCGTTCTGCCGGTTGCGCTTGATCTGGGACTTAATGTTCGCCACGCGACAGCCTCGTCTTGATAGCTCGGGTTGGTCAGCTTGATGCACGGGCGACGATCGGCGGGAGCCCCTAGGGCGCCAACACACAGTGACATCGCCACACGCGAAAAGTCAGGTTACCAGGTCGGCCGGGTGAGACCAAAACCGGTCAGTGCCAGCCGCGACGAGCGGCCAGCCAGGCCAGTGCCGTTTCGCCGCTCCAACGCTGGTGCGCCCGTAGGTGCGGAGAGTCCGCCACCGGCTCCGCGGTGGCCCGGACCAGCCAGTAACCGGCGAGCGCGGCGAGGGCCGCGTCCAGTCCGTCGGCCGGGGCGTCCCGGGCGGCCGGATGCGCGGCGAAGACACGGTCGGCGTCGAGCCCGCTGGCGTACACGGTGACGAGCAGGCCCGCCAGGTCGAACCAGGCGGGGCCGAAGCAGAGCCAGTTCCAGTCGCAGATCCAGGCGCTCCCGGCCCGGTCGACGAGGACGTTGTCCAGTCGCAGGTCGCAGTGGATCAGGCCGCTGCCGAGGGCGTACCCCGGCATCAGCCCCTCCAGGGCCGCCAGCTCGGGTAAGCGGTCACGCAGCCTGGCCGGCATCCCCGGCGGGATCGGCTCCTGCCCGTCGACGATCTCGCGCCACCAGGAGAGATCCGACCGGAGCAGGTCGGCGAGCTGGGGCAGACCCAGCGCGACCAGTGCGGCCGGGGGCTCCCGCAGTGCCTGCGCCACCCGGGCGTACGCGGCCAGCGTCGCGGTCAGGTCGGCCGGGTGCCACGGCAGGGCGGGTGTCCGACCGTCGACGGCGTCCAGGCAGATGACGAAGTAACCGGCGGCGGTGAGGGTCCAGCGGGGGCGGGCGACGGGCAGGTCGGGCGGGAGCGCGGCGATGATCGCGGCCTCCCGGGCGTACCAGTCGCTCAGGTGCCGCTGGTCGGCCAGGCAGGCGGCCTTCACGAAGACCCGGTCACCGGCGGTGGTGTCGAGCACGCCGGTGAAGCCGCTGGTGAAGCCGCCACCGGCGGTCGTCGCCCAGCTCACCCTGGACCCCAGTCGGGCACTGATCGCGGTACGTAGCTCGGCCGGCAGGTCGGCCCAGTCCGGTCGGACGGCGGTCGCACCGTACGGCACCAGCGGCAACGGGCTCGCGGACATCTCCCCATCCTGCCCCAACGCGGCCCCCTCCCGCCCCAACGCGGCCCCCTCCCGCCCCAACGCGGTCCCGGTGGCGTCGTTGACGTCGACGCGGCGAGGGGTGGCGGGGCGGACCGGGCGATCTGCCAGACTGCCGGGACATGAGGACCGACGAGTTCTGGGCACTGATCGACGACGCCCGTACCGGTGCCGACGGTGACAGCGCAGCGATCATGGAACGGCTGGTCGCCCTGCTGGCCGCCCGGGACGTGACCGAGATCGAGGGCTTCGACCAGCACCTGTGGCGGGTGCTGGCCGCCTCCTACCGGGCGGACCTCTGGGGCGCGGCCTATCTGATCAACGGCGGCTGTTCCGATGACGGCTTCGAGTATTTCCGCTGCTGGTTGCTCCTCCAGGGGAGGGCGACCTTCGCCCAGGCGGTCAAGGACCCGGATTCGCTGGCCGGGGTGCCGGCGATCCGGCAGGCGGCGGTCACCGGTGCGGAGTTCGAGGCCGGCGACGTCCTGTCCCTCGCGCGCAACGCGTACCGGAAGGCCACCGCGAGCGAGATGCCCGAGCGGGAGCACGCCGCCTATCCGAAGCTGGACGAGTTCTGGGACTTCGACGACGAGGAGTCCGCCCGGCGACAGTTGCCCCGGCTGGCGGCGCTCTTCGTCGAACCCCCGGCCGAGTAACCCGTTGCCGTCCGGCTCCATCTCGCCGGTCGGCCGGTCGGCCGTGCGGGCGTTCCGTTCCGACGGGCGTTCCGGTCGGTCGGGCGTTCCGCTCCGCTCCGGCGGGCGTTCCGGTCGGGGTGAACGGACGGGCTGCGGCGGGGTTCCCCGAGGGCATGGGATCATAGAGAGTGGTCGGCGCCGCGTACCGCCCACCGCGCCGTCGCGGACCGCCGACCAGTCCGACCCAGCCCGAAGAAGAGCAGCAGCTTGCCAGCCCGACCGGCTCGCCAGCCCGATTAGAACGGACCGCCGTGCCACCGACGCCCGACCCCGGCGCGAACACTCCTGGTTCCACCGACCCCGGTCGGATCAGGAACTTCGGCATCATCGCCCACATCGACCACGGGAAGTCGACCCTGGCCGACCGGATGTTGCAGCTCACCGGCGTGGTCGACCCACGGCAGATGCGGGCGCAGTACCTGGACCGGATGGACATCGAGCGCGAGCGCGGCATCACCATCAAGAGCCAGGCGGTCCGGATGCCCTGGACCGTGCGCGAGGGCGAGCAGCAGGGCGAGCAGGCCGTGCTCAACATGATCGACACCCCGGGCCACGTGGACTTCACCTACGAGGTCTCCCGGTCGTTGGCGGCCTGCGAGGGTGCGGTGCTGCTGGTCGACGCGGCACAGGGGATCGAGGCGCAGACGCTGGCGAACCTCTACCTGGCGATGGAGAACAACCTCACCATCATCCCGGTGCTGAACAAGATCGACTTGCCGGCCGCCCAGCCGGACAAGTACGCCGAGGAGTTGGCGCACCTGATCGGGTGTGAGCCGAGCGACTGCATCCGGGTTTCCGGCAAGACCGGCGACGGGGTGCCGCACCTGCTCGACGAGATCGTGCGGCAGTTCAAGCCGCCGGTCGGCGACGCCGACGCCCCGGCCCGCGCGATGATCTTCGACTCGGTGTACGACGTCTACCGGGGTGTGGTCACCTACGTCCGGGTGATTGACGGCCGGATCGAGGCCCGCGAGCGGATCAAGATGATGTCGACCGGCGCCGTACACGAGTTGCTGGAGATCGGCGTCATCTCGCCGGAGATGGAGAAGCACGGCGCGCTCGGCGTCGGCGAGGTGGGTTACCTGATCACCGGGGTGAAGGACGTACGTCAGTCCCGCGTCGGTGACACCGTGACCCTCAACTCCCGGCCGGCCCGTGAGGCGCTCGGTGGCTACAAGGACCCGAAGCCGATGGTCTACTCGGGTCTCTACCCGATCGACGGCTCCGACTACCCCAACCTCCGGGACGCGCTCGACAAGCTGAAGCTGAACGACGCCGCGCTCGACTACGAGCCGGAGACCTCCGGTGCGCTCGGGTTCGGTTTCCGTTGCGGCTTCCTCGGCCTGCTCCACCTGGAGATCATCCGGGAGAGGCTGGAACGCGAGTACAACCTTGACCTGATCTCGACCGCGCCGAACGTGGTCTACCGGGCGATGCTGGAGGACGGTAAGGAGATCACGGTCACCAACCCGAGCGAGTACCCGAACGGCAAGGTCGCCGAGGTGTACGAGCCGGTGGTGCGGGCAACCGTGCTCACCCCGAACGACTACGTCGGGGCGGTGATGGAGCTCTGCCAGGGGCGCCGGGGCACCCTGCTCGGGATGGACTACCTCTCCGCCGACCGGGTGGAGCTGCGCTACACGCTTCCCCTCGCCGAGATCATCTTCGACTTCTTCGACCAGCTCAAGAGCCGCACCAAGGGTTACGCGTCGCTCGACTACGAACCCTCCGGCGAGCAACAGTCCGACCTGGTCAAGGTGGACATCCTGCTGCACGGTGAGCCGGTGGACGCGTTCAGCGCGATCGTGCACAAGGACAAGGCGTACAACTACGGCGTCAGCATCGCCGCGAAGCTGCAGAAGCTGATTCCCCGGCAGCAGTTCGAGGTGCCGATCCAGGCCGCGATCGGCAACCGGGTCATCGCCCGGGAGACGATCCGGGCGATCCGCAAGGACGTGCTCGCCAAGTGCTACGGCGGTGACATCACCCGTAAGCGCAAGCTGCTGGAGAAGCAGAAGGAAGGCAAGAAGCGGATGAAGATGGTGGGCCGGGTCGAGGTCCCCCAGGAAGCCTTCATCGCCGCGCTCTCCTCCGACGAGTCCTCCGGCGACGGCAAGGCCGGCAAGGCGGCCGGCGGCAAGAAGTGACACCGCGGACGTACGGGCCGGACGCCTCGTTCTGCCCGCGTTGCGGGGCGCCGCTGGCCGGCGCCCCGCCCACGGTCTGCGGCTCCTGCGGTTATGCCCTCTTTGTCAACGCCCGCCCGACCGCCAGCCTGATCCTGCTCGACGGTGACCCGGTCACGCCCCGGTTCCTGGCCCTGCGCCGAGCCGCCGAGCCCCGGTCCGGGCTCTGGGAGACCCCGGGCGGCTTCTGCGACGGGTGGGAGCACCCCGAGGTCGCGGCGGTCCGGGAGGGACGCGAGGAACTCGGGGTCGAGGTGACGCTCGGCGCCTTTGTCGGCATGTACGTCGGCGGCTACGACTACCAGGGCGAGACGCTGCCCGTACTGGACATGTTCTACCTGGCCACGATCGGGGCCGGCGACGAGATCCGGCTCGACCCGGCGGAGTCGTCGGGCATGACCTGGTTCCCGTTGGCGGATCCTCCCCCTTTGGCCTTCGAAACGATGGATGCGGCCGTTCGGGCGGCGGCGCGACAACTCGGGCTCTGAGTCGGTTTGAATTTTCCGGCGGTCGGGCACTATGCCGTCACCACACGACAAGGTGTGACCGATCCGAGTAGGAGACGACCGATGACTGTTCTCGGTATCATCACCGCCCTTATTGTTGGCCTCATCGTCGGTGCGCTCGGCCGCCTGGTCGTGCCGGGCCGGCAGAACATGCCGATGTGGCTGCACATGCTGATCGGCGTCGGCGCCGCCCTCCTCGGTACGGTGATCGCCCGGGCCGCGGGTATCGCCACCGAGACCGCCGGCATCGACTGGCGTGAGCTGTTGGTCCAGGTGGTCGTCGCGGCGATCGCGGTGGCCATCGTGGCCGGTGTCGGCGGCCGGCGCAGCGTCAGCCGCTACTGATCCCCGTACCCACTCCCGTACGCACGGCAGGGGCGCCCGACCGATCCGGTCCGGCGCCCCTGCCGTGTCCGTATGCCGTCACCGGTGGCGTCGTAGGCTGTCCTTCATGACGGGGAGAGTGGCATCGGTGAACCTGGCCGTCGTGACCGTGGCCCCCTGGGCTGGGGATCCGAGCGGACGCAGCGGGATCGACAAGCGACCGGTACCGGGCCGGGTGGGGCTGCACGCGCAGGGCGTGGCCGGTGACTTCGTCGCCGAGACCTCGGTCCACGGTGGGCCGGACAAGGCGGTCTACTCGTACGCGCGGGAGGACGCCGCCTGGTGGTCGGAGGAACTGGGGCGGGAGATCCCACCGGGCGGGTTCGGCGAGAACCTCTCCACCGACGGCGTCGACGTGACCGGTGCGGTGATCGGCGAGCGTTGGGAGGTCGGCGGCGCGCTGCTCGAAGTGAGCCAGCCGCGTACGCCCTGTCGAACCTTCGCCGGCTTCTGGGACGTACAGGACCTGATCAAACGGTTCACCGCCCGTGCCTTTCCCGGGGCGTACCTGCGGGTGCTCCGCGACGGCGAGGTCGGCGCGGGTGATCTGGTGACGGTGGTGCACCGGCCGGCGCACGGGGTCACCGTCGGTGAGGCGTTCCGGGCCCTCAACACCAGCCCGGAGCTGTTGCCGCGCCTGCTTGACGTGCCGGAACTTCCCGAGCACCTACGCGAACGGGTGGTCCGTCGGACCGCCGGTGTCTCCGGCTGACCGTACGCCCGGTCGGGTCATCCCTCGGCGTAGACCTCGGCGACGACGAGGGCCGAGTTGGCCGAACCGTTCTCGACCGGGGCCCACGTCCCGTCGTCGGCGGTCCACTCCAGATTCTCGAAGCTGACCCGCTTCACGCCGTTGTCCCTGGCGTGTGAGACCAGCCAGTGGGCGTAGCGCCAGCCGGTCTGGAGGTTGGCGGCCGGCACCGCGAGGCCGGTCAGCTCGGCCGGCACCGTGGTCTGCAACTTGCCCCAGTCCAGGTTCAGCCCGTGCGTCAGGGCCGCCGCCGCGGCGGCACCGCGCAGCAGCGGTTCGGAGCCGACGGTGCAGGCGACCGCACCGGTCGCGTTCCCCAGCAGCGCCCGGGTGAGTACGGCCGACTCGTCGGCCCACTTCTCGTACGCCTCGGGGAAGGCCGACCGCTGCACCCGCTGGGCGGCGTCGGTGACCCGCATCGCCTCCCAGCCCTTCACCTTCTTCAGTGCGGCGTAGAACTTCTTCGCCGCGTAGCGCGGGTCCCGGATCTCCTCCGGGGTGCCCCAACCCTGGCTGGGGCGTTGCTGGAACAGTCCGATCGAGTCACGGTCGCCGCCGGCCAGGTTCTCCAACCTGGACTCCTGGAAGGCGGTTGCCAGGGCGACCACCACGGCCTGCTCCGGCATCTTGCGCTGGACTCCGATCGCGGCGATCGTGGCCGCGTTCGCCATCTGCTCCGGGTTCAGGTTGACCTGGCCATCGGCCTGGACGGTGCAGCCCTGGACCGTTGGCAGCGGCAGCTTGCCGACGATCTCGCGTGACCCGAGGTAGACCCCGAAGGCGGCGACCGCCGCCAGCGCCACGCCAGCGGCCACCATCGCTCGAGTCCGCACCCGCACCCCCCGCTTGTCGACCGGCCAGGCCCGCTTACCGCCGTCCGGACGGGCCGGTGCTCGGCGGAACAGGGCCTAGCGTACGTGCCGGGTCCGTACCCACCGCCAGCCTTGTTCTTGCGGTAAACCTGTGCTCATCGGTTTTTCACCTGATCCGTACCGGTGTGAAATGCCGTTCTGCGCTGCTCAGGCCCCGGGTACCCAACGAGCCGGCCGTTTCTCGCGGAACGCCGCGATTCCCTCCCGCCCTTCCTCGGAGAGGAAGTAACCGGTCGAAATGGCGCCCAGTTCGGCCACGTCGGCCCGGAGGTCCGTCCCGGCGGGCCGGCGCAGCAGCTCCTTCGTCCCGGCCAGGGCACCGGGAGCGCCTCGGACCAGGGCCGCGCAGTACGCGGCCACGGTCTGGTCCAGCGCGTCGGCCGGCACCGCCCGGCTGACCAGCCCGATCCGTTCGGCCCGGTCGCCGTCGAAGGTCTCCCCGGTCAGGTAGAGCTCGGCGGCGGCCCGGGGCTGCAACCGGGGCAGTACGGTCGCGGAGATCACCGCCGGGATCACCCCGATCCGTACCTCGGTGAAGGCGAAGGTGGCGTCCGACGTACAGACGGCGATGTCGGCGGCGGCGATCAACCCCAGGCCGCCGGCGCGGGCCGGACCGGCGACCCGGGCCAGTACCGGTTTCGGGCACTCCCAGAGGGCGGCGAGCACCTCGCCGAGCTTGCCGGCCGGTACGGAGCCGCTGGCATACGCCGCCGCGGTCTCCTTGAGGTCGGCGCCGGAGCAGAAGACCGGCCCGGTGTGGGTCAGGACCACTGCCCGTACGGTGTCGTCCGTCACAGCCTCGGTGAGCGCGGCGAGGAGCTGGTTCATCAGCGGTGTGGAGAGCGCGTTGCGGTTGTGCGGGCTGTCCAGGGTGAGCGTGGTCACCCCGGACGCCGTCGACACCCGGACGAGCGTGTCAGGGGCTGCGGTCATGCCGGCACACTAGTCGCATGCCCGGTCTGCTCCCCGAAGGTGAACCCGTACCCGTCGACGGTTCGCTGCCCCCTGCCGCCCTCGCCGCTGTCGGCGCCCGAGGCTTCGGGGTGTACGTGCACGTGCCGTTCTGCGCCAGCCGGTGCGGGTACTGCGACTTCAACACCTACACCGCCACCGAGCTTGGCGGCGGGGGTGCTCGGGACGGCTACGCCGACTCGGTCCTGGCGGAGCTGGCGTTGGCCGGACGGGTGCTGGGGGAGCGACCGCCGGCCCGGGTCGACACCGTTTTCGTCGGTGGCGGCACCCCGACCCTGCTCCCCGCCGACGAGCTGGCCCGGATCCTGGACGGGATCGACCGGACCTGGGGGCTCGCCGCCGACGCGGAGGTCACCACCGAGGCGAATCCGGAGTCGGTGACGCCGGAGTCGCTGAAGACACTGCGGGCCGCCGGATACACCCGGATCTCGCTGGGTATGCAGTCGGCCGCCCCCGGTGTGCTCGCGCTGCTGGACCGCAAGCACACCCCGGGACGGGCGGTCCAGGCGGCGCTGGAGGCGCGCGACGCCGGGTTCGACCACGTCAACCTGGACCTGATCTACGGCACGCCGGGGGAGAGCGCGGAGGACTTCGCCGCCTCGTTGGCGGCGGTGACCGAGGCCGGGGTCGACCACGTCAGCGCGTACGCCCTGATCGTGGAGGACGGCACCCGGCTCGCCGGCCGGATGCGGCGCGGGGAGCTGCCGTACCCCAGTGACGACGTGGCGGCGGACCGCTACCTGGCCGCCGAGGCCGCCCTCGGTGCGGCTGGTTTCTCCTGGTACGAGGTTTCGAACTGGTCCCGGACGGCGGCCGGTCGGTGCCGGCACAACCTGCTCTACTGGACCGGCGGTGACTGGTGGGGCCTCGGTCCGGGGGCGCACAGCCACGTCGGTGGGGTGCGCTGGTGGAACGTCAAGCACCCCAGCGCGTACGCGGCCCGGCTGGCAGCCGGTGAGTCTCCGGGCCACGCCCGGGAGGTGCTCACCGGGGACGATCAGCACATGGAGGACGTGATGTTGCGACTGCGGTTGGCGTCCGGCCTGCCGCTGACCGCGCTGGACGACCCGGGTCGGGTCGGCGCGGCGCGGGCGCTCGCCGACGGGCTGCTCGACCCGGCGGAGTACGCCGACGGCCGCGCGGTGCTGACCCTGCGCGGCCGTCTGCTCGCCGACGCGGTGGTACGCGACCTGCTGCCGTAGCCGCTGGCCGGATGACGGAGAACGGGGCCGGGTGGTCGTGCCCGACCCCGTTCCGTGCTCGTGATCCGTTACTTGATCCAGCTTGGTGACATCGGGTACTTGTAGTACTCCCCGTTGGTCGCCTTGATCCCGGCGATGACTCCGAAGATCGTTCCGAGCGCCCAGGCGGCGAGTACGCCGACGATGCCGACGACGATGCAGAGGAGGACGTACCCGACCACACCGATGATCGACCAGAGCACCTGGAAGTTCAGTGCGGTCAGCGAGTGCGCCCGTACGGTCGGGGAGGTGTTCCCCTTGGCCAGGAACGCGACCAGCGGGGCGATCCAGCCGGCCACGCCGCCGCTGACGAAGGCACCCGCGGCGCCGCCGAAGTGGGCGACGAGAGCCCAGGTCCGCTCCTCGCCGTTGGCGAAGCCGGCCGGGGCCGGGCCGCCGTAGTAGCCGCCCGGGGGGTAACCACCGGGGGGCGGGTAGGCACCGGGAGGCGGGTAGCCGCCCCCGGAGGTGGGCGGCGCGCCGTACTGCGGGGCGGCCGGCGGCGGGGCGTATGGGGCCTCGCCGGGACTCGAGTACGAGCCGGGGGAAGTGAACGGAGTGGTCGGCGGTTCCGGCTGGTTGCCGCCGGGGCCGTTGTCTCCGGGCGGGCGAGGTGGTTCAGTCATGGAGGTCACGGTAGGGGCACCAATCAAACGACGCCACTGACCAGCGGTGACTTTCTCTGGACAATTGCCGACTGAAGCTGCTATGCCGACAGAGAGTCAGTTACCGTCCAGCAGTCATTCAAGATCTTCGGCCCGGCGCGAGGTTGATCATCGCGACCAGCCGAACCCACGTCGTAGACTGGCACTCGTTACAGTCGAGTGCCAGACTGGGGGGCCGGGCGCTGCCCCGACCCGGGTCGTAGGGAGGTGGAGAATGGGTCTCGACGACCGCAAGCTCGACGTCCTGCGTGCGATCGTGGAGGACTACGTCTCCACCCAGGAGCCCGTCGGCAGCAAAGCCCTCGTCGAGCGACACCAGCTCGGCGTCTCGCCGGCCACCGTCCGCAACGACATGGCCGTGCTCGAAGAAGAGGGCTACATCCGGCAGCCGCACACCAGCGCCGGCCGGGTCCCCACCGACCGTGGCTACCGACTCTTCGTCGACCGCCTCTCCCGGGTCAAGCCGCTCACCCCGGCTGAGCGCCGGGCCATCGAACGCTTCCTGGCAGGTGCGGTCGACCTCGACGACGTCGTGCACCGCACCGTACGCCTGCTCGCCCAGCTCACCCGGCAGGTCGCCGTGGTCCAGTACCCGAGCCTGGCCCGCTCCTCCGTACGACACCTGGAACTGGTGCCGATCTCCACCACGCGGCTCATGTTCGTCATGATCGCCGACACCGGCCGGGTCGAACAGCGCCTGGTCGAGATGCCCGCGCCACTGCTCGCCGACGACGTCACCGACCTCCGCCGGCTGGTCAACGAGAAGCTCGTCGGCACCCGCCTCTCCGAAACCCCACCACTGGTTCAGGCGTTGGTCGACGAGGTGACCCCGGAACTGCGCCCGGCCATGGCGACACTCGCGACGGTGCTGCTGGAAACCCTCGTCGAACGGCACGAGGAACGGATCGCACTCGCCGGGACCGCCAACCTGACCCGTGGCGGCCTGCTCGACTTCCAGGGTTCGCTGCGGCCGATCCTCGAAGCGCTGGAGGAGGAAGTCATCCTGCTCAAGCTCTTCGGCGAGGTCGAACCCAGTACGCTGCGCATTCGGATCGGCGACGAGAACGAAATCGACAACCTGCGGGCCGCCTCGGTCGTGAGCACCGGGTACGGCACCGGCAACACCATCCTCGGCGGGCTCGGAGTGCTCGGGCCAACCCGGATGGACTACCCCGGCACCATCGCGACCGTACGCGCCGTGGCCCGGTACGTGGGCGATCTACTGGCGCAGAACTGATGGTGCCGGTGCGGCGGGCGGCGCGGCGCGGAACCTGAGCGCCCGGGATAGGAACCGATGCGTCGGAGTAGCGGGAAGCACCGACGCGAACTGATCGACAAAGTTGACCTGACGACCGGCGGACGGCACGACTGACATGGGGACACGGAACACAGTGGCCAAGGACTACTACGGGATTCTCGGCGTCAACCGAGAGGCCTCCGACGACGAAATCAAGCGCGCCTACCGCAAGCTGGCGCGGCAGTTCCACCCGGACGTCAATCCGGACCCGGAGGCGCACGAGAAGTTCAAGGACATCAACGCCGCCTACGAGGTCCTGTCCGACACACAGAAGCGGCAGATCGTCGACCTCGGCGGGGACCCCCTGGCCCCCGGCGGCGGTGGCGGCGCGGGAGCCGGCGGCGCCGGCCCGTTCGTCGGCTTCCAGGACATCATGGACGCCTTCTTCGGTGCCGCGGGCGGCAGCCGAGGACCCCGACCGCGTACCCGGCCCGGTGCCGACGCGATCCTCCGACTCGAACTCGACCTCGACGAGACCGCCTTCGGCGTCGAGGCACCGATCACCGTCGACACCGCCGTACTCTGCACCACCTGTTCCGGAGCGGGCACCGCAGCCGGAACCCACCTCGCCACCTGCGAAGCCTGCGGTGGTCGCGGCGAGGTGCAGTCCGTACAGCGGACCTTCCTCGGCCAGGTCGTCTCGTCCCGGCCGTGCAACGTCTGCCAGGGCTACGGCACCGTCATCCCGAACCCCTGCCCCACCTGCGCCGGCGACGGCCGGGTCCGGACCCGCCGCTCGCTCACCGTCAAGATCCCGGCCGGGGTCGAGGACGGCATGCGGATCCGTCTCGCCCAGCAGGGCGAGGTCGGCCCCGGTGGCGGCACCGCCGGCGACCTCTACGTCGAGATCTCCGAACGAACCCACGACGTCTACTCCCGCAAGGGCGACGACCTGCACTGCCGCGTCACGGTGCCGATGACGGCCGCCGCCCTCGGCACCCGACTCACCATCAAGACCCTCGACAGCGACGAACCCGTCGACGTCAAACCAGGCACCCAGCCGGGCAGCACCATCCGGCTGCGCGCCCGTGGCGTACCGCACCTGCGCGGCACCGGCCGAGGTGACCTCTTCGTCCACCTGGACGTGCGAACCCCGACCAAGCTCGACGCCGACCAGGAACGGATGCTGCGCGACTTCGCCAAGACCCGGGGCGAGGAGGTCGCCGAACTCAGCAAGCAGGGCGGCTTCTTCTCCCGCATGCGAGACGCCTTCAACGGACACTGAGTTGGTTTGCCTCGGCTGCGCCGAGGCGGCTCGCTCCGCTTCGCGCCGCCCGGTGCGGCGTCTTCGCCTCCGGGCGACGAAGGCTTCGCCTCGTCGTCCTCGGCTCCAGACGCCGCGGCGGCGCTCGGTCGACTCGCTCTGTTGGCTGGCGCGAGCGGAGTTGGCGGTGGTAGCGGGTACGGGGTGCGCGCTAGGGGGTTAGGCGTCGGCCCAGGGAGAGGCCGGCTTCGGTCAAGCCGTGCCGGTTGTAGAAGCGCACCGCACCGGCATTGCGGTGGTTGATGCCGGCGGACAGATAGCGGATTCCCTGATCCGTCGCCCAGCGTTGTGCCGCCTCCAGCAGCGCCGATCCGGTCCCGCGGCCCCGGGCTCCGTCCAGGACGACCGTGTGCACCTCGGCGGAGGGGTCGGTACGCAGGATCTGGTGGTCTGGCGGTTCGGGGCGGCGGATCACCTCGATCATGCCGACCACCAGATGTGCGGGAGTCTCGGCGACGAGAACGGCGTGCCGTCCGGTGTCGTCGGCGAACAGGGATGTGAAATGGCGGGCCACCGCGTCGCGCCGGGGAATGCGGTACGTCTGCGGATCGAGGGCGATGTGTGCCTCGGCGTTGGCCAGGCGCAACTCCACCAGGGCAGGGATGTCGAGCCTGTTGGCCAGCCGAACGGTCGACTCCGCCTCCCACATCGTCCAGAGCCTAACGGGTGACGGGGCGGACGTGAGGCCGCCGGAGCGGGTGTGCCCGGCGGACTGACCTCGTTGCCGTGCGGCGATCGCGTCGGTGCTGGCGCGATCGCCGGCGCTCAGCGGGCGGTCAGGGTGGCGGCGGCCTTCGCGGTCTTCGAGCTGCCTTTCGACAGGGCGGTGAGCCAGGCGTGCAGGGGCGGGTCGGTCACCGGGACGGCCCAGCGCAGGTGTTCGTCCCGAAGTAGTTCGACCAGGCCGTGCAGGCCCCGGATGCTCCGATCCAGGTGGGGGAGGAGTGCCGTGAGTAGGGCCCGGACCTGATCAACGGGCAGGGCCGTGGAGAGGTCGGTCAGCGCGCTGGTCCAGCGGTTCAGCGGTACGGCCGGCGCGAACCGGACCATGGCGGCGGCGAGTTCGGCCGCTGCGATCCTCTGCGGCAGCAGTACGGCAGCGGCGTCGACGGCGGCGGTGCGTACGTCCAGGAAGGCCGAGGCGAAGCCGGCCGCGAGCAGGTCGCTGCCGAGCGCGGACGGGGCGGCGGCGGTGCCGGCGAGCAGCGCCAGCGTGGGTACGGCATCCCGCGTGGCAATGTCGTGGACCGTGTTCCACAACGAGCCCAGACCGAGGGTGAGTATCGCGTCGATGTTGCCCGGCCAGATCAGGCTGGCCCAGCCCGGGTGGGGATGGGGAATCGCCGGGTACGGGCCGGATCCCCACGGTCTGACGTGCAGTTGGGACAGTGACACCGTCGGCCGGAGTGGGTCTGCGGTGTCGGTCTCGCCGGGCGGGGTGGAGGTGGGTTTCGCCTCCAGGACCCAGGCGCGGGCGGGTTGGCCGCCGTACCGGGGTTGGGTCACCTCGACGGTCCAGCGGGGTGCCTGCCCGGCTCCTCCGACGTCGAGGGCGGGCCGTTCGGGGCCGGTCGGCAGCCCACGCAGCCACGGGTCGTCGTCGTACGGGGCGCGGGCGCGGGCGGCGGCGATCCAGAGCGGGTGGTCGTCGGGGACGGGCTCGGTCGGGGGCTGGCCGCCGAGGGCGTACGCCAGTGGCCGGCGGAGCCGCTGTGGCAGGTGGTCGACACGGGCGGCGAGGGTGGCCGGCTCGGCGGGGTGCGGGCCGAGGCGGAGCAGTGCGGCGACGGTGTCCAGGGGCATCGGGTCGGGTGTGGTGCTCAGACGTTCGATCAGCACGTCCGGGTCGACCCAACCCCCGTGATGGGTCGGTTCGGCGGCGAGCGGGCGGCGCCCACCGGCGAGCAGCAGATTGGTGACCTCGACGAACCGACCGGCGATGATCGCGTCGTAGCGGGTGGGACGCCAGTGGCCCCGCTGCCGCTCGCCGGCGCAGGCCAGCACCAGGGCGGTGACGCCGAGTGGGTGGCCGTACATGTTGACGGCGAGGGAGTCCCGGTGCAGCCGGTGGGCTCGTTTGGTCAGTGGGCCGTAGCGGGACGGGTCGGCGCCGAGGCGGGCCGCCGCGCCGAGGCAGCGTTCACCGAGTTCGGCATCGTCGGGATGGGCCAGCAGGACGGCGAGCGCTTCGGCCAGTTCCGCCGGCTCGGTGATTGGCACGATCCGCTCCGGGACGATCTGCGTTGGCGCGACCCGTTCCGGCGCGATCTGCATCGGTACGACGGGGTACGGCCCGGATGGGCGTACCGATGAGGGCGGAGCGACCACGGCGGCGGGTGCCGGGTCCGGTCGGACCGGGGCGGGTGCGGTGTTCTCCGGTGTGGCTGAGGCGCCGGCGAGTCCCAGCCACTGCCGGGCCGTCGCGGCGGTGCTCGGGGCCAGGTGGTCGAGGTGACGTTCGACCTCGGCGCGGGCCGAGGGGCTGTCGTGCCGGCGGAGTTCCGTAAGGGCGGCAGACTGCACGTCGGCGTGCGGGTGGCGCAGGGCGGCGGCCAGGATGTCGAGGCCGGCGGCGGTGTTTCGGCGCATGATCCGGCCAGCGAGCCGGACCGCTCTCGTGGCGGTGGTGCGGGCCGACACGTGCACGGCGGCGGCCAGGCCGACGTTGGTGAGTGTGTCGTCGAGTCGGCCGGCGTTGTCGAGCGTCGTGAGTGCGCCGAGCGCCAGCGCGACGGTGGGGCCGAGCGGGCTGCGCAGCAGTCCCGCGTACGCGTCCTGCCGGCTGGCGGCTTCGTCCACCGTGGGGCGGAGGGCCTCGTGGAGCCGGCTGAACCAGCCGGCGCGATACTGCGGGAAGCCCTTGGCCAGGGCGGCGATGGTGGCGTCCAGCACCCGTTGTCGGTCGATGGTGCCGTTGGCGGCGAGTTCCAGCACCGCCTCCTGCCAGGACTGGGTTTCAGGGCCGAGGAACCGGTCGACGTTGGTCAGACTCACCTCCCGGTTTCCCTCGACCTCGAAGATTCGCCAGAAGGCCCGGTCGACGAGTTCCGGGTCGGCCCGGAGCAGATCGGCCTTGCTCTGTTCGTTCTGGAAGCGGCCGGTGAGCCCACTGATCATGGCTAGTACGTAGGTGTCGTCCATGGCCAGGGTGATCGAGCCGGCGCGCTCCTGGGCACGGATCTCGTCGAAAACGGGGCTGTGAGAGGTGAACTCGGACATCCGCCGGAGGGCGGCGCGGGCGAGCGCGTCCAGGAAACGTTGCCCCCGGCTGCGGGCGACCTTCCATTCGGCGTCAGCGTCAGCGTCGGCGTCAGCGGTGGCAGTGGCAGCGGCAGCGGTGGCGCTGGCGCTGGCGGACCGCTTGGCCTGTGGCCACCAGAGATCGGCGGCGGGTGCGGTCGCCACCAGGATCAGGCGCAGCCGGTCGCCGTCGGACGGACGAAAGCGGTGTGATCCCTCGCTGTGCAGGTGCCGGTAGTACTCCTCGATCGCCTGCCGTGCCGGTCGGCGCAGGGTCTCCCGTTCGGCGCCGTCGAGGGTGCAGAGCCGGTCGACGAGCGCGGATTCGGAGAGGGCGAGCAGGTCGGCGATCAGGTCGGGGGCGGGCACCCGGTGACCGTAGCCGACCCGGTCCGGGGCACTGCACGACCGGCTAGCCTGTGCACGTGTCGCTGCCACTGTTCCTGGTCGAAGCCCTGCCCACGGGTGACTCGTGCACCCTCGACGGGCCGGAGGGGCATCACGCCTCGACGGTGCAGCGGTTGAGGGTCGGCGAGGAACTGCTGCTCGCGGACGGGCGGGGCGGCACGGCGACGGCGGTGGTCGACGCCGTCGGCCGGGGAACCCTGGATCTGCGGGTCACCTCCTTCGGGTACGACGACGCGCCCGACCCGCGTCTCGTCGTGGTCCAGGGGATCGCCAAGGGCGACCGGGGTGAGCTGGCCGTACAGGCGATGACCGAGGTCGGGGTGGACGAGATCGTGCCCTGGGCGGCGGCCCGTTCGGTCGTGCAGTGGCGGGGCGAGCGGGGCGGCCGGGCCCGAGAGAAGTGGGTGGCGACCGCCAGGGAGGCGGCGAAGCAGGCCCGCCGTCCGTGGTTGCCGGTGGTCGCCGGGGCACCCGACGAGTCGACCGCGCGGGTGGCGAAGCGGATCTCCGGGGCGGCGGCCGGTTTTGTGCTGCACGAGGAGGCGACCCTGGCGCTTTCCACCGTGGAGTTGCCAACGGCCGGTGAAATCGTGCTGGTGGTGGGGCCGGAGGGTGGCATCACCTCGGACGAGGTGGCGGCGTACGAGGCCGCCGGGGCGAGGACCGTACGGCTCGGCCCGGCGGTGTTGCGTACGTCGACCGCCGGCGTGGCAGCCCTCGCCGTCCTCTCCACCCGCCTCGCCCGCTGGTGAGGTGTAAGGAAGGGCCCCCTGTTATCGCTTGCGGATGTATAAGGGGCCCTTCCTAACCGGAGGGGTGTCAGTTGGTGGTGACGTCGAACGTGGCGGTCAGGCGTACGTCGGCGACGCCCCGGGCCGCCTGGACGGTGTAGCGACCGGGAACAGTCCGCCACTGACCGGCCCAGATCTGGGTGGCGCGCGCCGCCAACGGCACCCGTACGGAGACTGTCTCGCCGGGCTCGACGGTGACGGTGGTGAAGCCGGCAAGTTGCCGGGTCGGACGCTCCGGATCGGGTTCGGTCGGGCCGACGTAGAGCTGCACCACCTCACGACCGGTCCGGGTGCCGGTGTTACACAGCTCCACCACCGCCACCGGGGCACCGGCGTCGTCGGCCGCTTCGATCCGCAGTGACTCGTACGCCCAGGTGGTGTAGCCGAGGCCGTGCCCGAACGGGAAGAGCGGTTCGGCCCGCCAGCCCCGGTAGCCGATGAACACACCCTCGTCGTACGAGAGGGTCCCGTCGGTCGGGGTGGTGGAGAGCACAGGTACGTCCTCCAACCGGCGGGGCCAGGTGGTGGGGACCCGCCCGCCGGGCTCGGCCATCCCGAGCAGTACCTCGGCGAGAGCCGTCCCCGCCTCCTGGCCGGGGAACCAGGTGAGCAGGATCGCCGAAACCTGGTCGACCCAGGGCATCAGCACCGGGGAGCCGGAGTTGACCACGACGACCGTACGCGGATTGGCCGCCGCGACCCGGGTGACCAGCTCGTCCTGCCGTCCGGGCAGGGCCAGGGTGGTCCGGTCGAAGCCCTCGGACTCGACCTCCTCGGTGGTGCCGACGACCACGACCGCGACGTCCGCGTCGGCGGCTGCCCGGGCCGCCGCGTCGAGCAGTGTGTCCGGGTCGGCGGTCGGTTCGAGGTGGCCGAGACTGAAGCCGACGAAGCCGGTCATGCCCTCGGGAACCCGCTGGGTGAGCACCACGTCGACCGGTTCGCCCTCGGCCAGGGTGATCGGGAAACGTCGTTCGGACGGGGAGAGGAACGCGACCGTGAAGTCCTGGTCCTCGTCGAAGACCGGCCCGTCGAAGATCTCGGTGCCGGCGACGGCGAGGGTGAACACGCCGAAGCCGTTGATCGAGAGCTGGTGTTCGCCGCTGACGCGCGGGGTGCAGCGGGCGGTCAGCTCGATCGTGGTCAACGCGGTCTGGTCGACTCCGGGCGGCAGGTCACCCATCCAGCGGACGGTGGCGGTGCCGAGTTCGGCCTGGTAGAGCGCCTCCCCGTCGGCGTCGCGCAGGGTGGCGCCGATCGGCGACCACTGTTCACCGGTGGCCGCGGGGAGCTTCGGTCGGGGGTCGGCGCCGATCGCGTACGTGACCTCGACGTCGGGCAGGGCGGCGGTCAGCCCGGCGAGCGGGGAGACCACCCGGGCCGGGGTGACCTGGGCGCTGCCGCCGCCGAGGATCCGGGCGTCGTCGGCGAGCGCGCCGCAGACCACCACCCGGCGCAGCTCGGTCGGGTCCAGCGGCAGGACCTGGTCGGCGTTACGGGCCAGCACGAAGGAGCGGGACGCGATGTCGCGGGCCACGTTCGGGCCGTGCAGCGGCGCCGGCCGGTCGCCGGGTTCGACAGCCGGGGGTACGCCGTCCAGCAGTCCGACGCGGGCGGCGAGTCGCAGCACCCGGCGTACCTTCTCGTCGATCACCTCTTCGGCGACGTTGCCGGCGCGGACCGCGGCGACCAGGTCCGCACCCCACGGGTCGCCGTGGGCGGGCATCACCACGTCGAGTCCGCCGTTGGCCGCGCCGACGGTGGACCGGGCGGCGGTCCAGTCGGAGACGATGAACCCGTCGAAGCCCCAGTCCCGCTTGAGCAGGTCGTGTTGCAGCCCGCTGTGTTCGGTCATGGTGAAGCCGTTGACCCCGTTGTACGCGGCCATCACGCCCCACGCGCCGGCGGCGACGATCCGCTCGAACGGGGCGAGGTACAGCTCGTGCAGGGTGCGCTCGTCGACCCGTACGTCGACGGTGAACCGGTCCGTCTCCGAGTCGTTGGCGACGAAGTGCTTGACCGTGGTGCCGACACCCTGCTCCTGCACCCCGGTCACGTAACCGGCGCCGATCTCGCCGGTGAGCAGCGGATCCTCCGAGTAGCACTCGAAGTGTCGGCCGCCGAGCGGGCTGCGGTGCAGGTTGACCGTCGGCGCCAGCAGCACGTGTACGCCCTTGCGTCGCGCCTCCTGACCGAGGAGCCGGCCGGCGGTCCGGGCCAGTACGGGGTCCCAGGTGGCGGCGAGCGCGGTCGGGCTCGGCAGGGCCACCGACGGGTCGTCCGGCCGCCAGCCGATGCCGCGTACGCCGATCGGCCCGTCGGACATGACCAGCGAGGCCAGCCCGATCTGCGGTAGCGCCGGCAGTGTCCACCAGTCCTGGCCGGAGAGCAGCCGTACCTTGCTCTCCAGGTCGAGCGCGCCCAACGCCCGCTCGATCGCCGCCTCCGCCACCGATGTCGTCGCCGTTGCCGTCATCACACCGCCCCCGAAAGTCGACTCCGGTCGATCCTGCCAGCCAGGTTCGGGGTAAGGAAGGGCCCCTTGTTATCGCTTTCGGTAGAGGAAGGGCCCCTTATTAACCTCTGGGGACGGTGCGGCGCGGCGGAGGGTGCGCGGGCAGGGCTGGATCCTTGCCACGACCGACGTCGCCGCCGATACGGATCTTGTACCTCTGGGCGGGGGTTGGTAGGTGTGGAGAGCGTCAAACTGCTCGAAGTGCTGGGTTACGCAGTCGGAGACCTGCTCATGATTCGGGCCAACGCGTTCGACGCGCTCGTCGTGAAAACAACTCTTCGGCGTGTGCTGGTCGAGTGGCCATGGCGTGAAGTCGACCCAGACTCGCAGAATTCATGGGACGGAACGGTAGGTTTCCCCCGGGAACCAGATGGTCGTGACTGGTCCAATACACCCTGGCGTCTTGAGCCCGATGCCGCGGAGCTGGAAGCGGGCGAACTGTGCCTGGTGGGGATCCCGCCGACCAAAGTTAGGGTGACGGGAGTCGAGAAATTTGACCCCCCGGCCGATTTTGGGTTTCTGCCTCGGCCGGATTGCGTACTAGAGCTGGTTCCGGTGGAGATGTCCGACGACGAAGACGCGGGATACGTCCTTTATCTGAACGGCAAGGAACCGATTCAAACCGAACTCATTGAAAAATCTCCCCGAATCGGCGGCTGATTCATGGGTCCCAAGGGCTTCCAGTGGGCGGCGAGACGTCAAGCTCGGTGATCCCCGGCGGATCGGGTTTGGCGAGAAGGGAGGTACGACTCACTCGGTGAAGACCGCCACGCGACCCATGGTCCCAGCGCCTGATCGGGACGCCGCGCTGGCGGCGACCGTGCTGCGAGCGGTTCGGGGCATGTGGACCGGGGAGATCGTGGCCGGGCGCTCGGCATGGCGGCAGGCCCGGTCGGGCGTGGTGCCTCGGAGGGTTCCAGGCGGCATGTTCCGGATGGGCGTGTCCGACGCCGGAGCCGAACGCGGTACGAGCCATCGAGCGCAGCGGTTGGGGTCGGGGACACCGTTGAGCCGTTTTCGCTGGCGTCGGAAACGCACAGTCCGTACGCGAAACGCGGGTGACGCCGTTCCTGACCGCCCGGCACCCGTTGACCGTGGCGCAGGTCCGGCATTGGCTGCCCGAGTACGAGGACGCGTACGCCGGGCGGAGACCGGCACGGCCCGGCTCGAAGACGACCTGGACGACCTGTTGCCGTTCCGGCTGCCCAGCGAGGCGCAGTGGGAATACGCGGCGGCGAGGGGCGGCGGCGCCACGCTGACCTCCCGTGGTGACGGGGAACCCGGCGAGGGATCAGGTGCTCGACAACTGAGGCGACGAGACGCGGACGGCCGCCGGGGAGAACGCGTTCGGCCTGGCGGCGATGGGGTCGGCGAACGTGATCTGCGCCGACGTGTGGACCCCCGGTTTGCCGGCACGTCGACAGACGCGCGGCCATGGACCGGCGACGAACCCCGGCCGTACGTGGCGGAGCCGCCGCCGTTCACCTGTGGCAGGGCTGCGACGAGTGGCTGCTCTGCTTGCCGCGGCCGGTACGAGCACACCCAATTTGCGGCGGTTCGTCCGGTCGTATCACTGCCACTCCACTGGGATCCGTCTTAGCGGATTCGGGGATCCCGGTAGAGCTACCGGGCTGCCACCCGCGGACGGCCACCGAACAGTTGGCCGTTGTCGTGGCGGCGCTGGTCGCTTCGACCCGTACATCCACGATTCCGTCCGGGCCACGGGGTTCGATACCCAGTTGTGTTGATCGATTTGGCGTTGAACCAGTCATCCGGTAACTTTTTCGGAGTCAGCGGGGCACCGGACAAGATCCACTGGGTAAGACCG